>CAZZYS010000027.1:0-24418 GCA_964658285.1 uncultured Verrucomicrobiota bacterium | reverse complement strand
CGTCAAGCCCTGAGGGGGCGATTCATTCCGGTGGCGAGTCGCGATGAATCCCCCTACAGGGCTTGGCTCGTGAGACATCTGGACCTGGGGCGTTGCCCCAGGCTGTTATGACCCCGCACCGTTGGCGCTCCAGAGGCCATCCGGTCACAACACAGTGAAGCCGCGCCCTTGGCGCTCCGGAGATCATTCGGTCACCGCTCAATGAAGCCGCGCCGTTGGCGCTTCGGCGGTCCATCCGGTCACCACTCAAAGCAGAACGTTTCAGCGCGCGTTACCGCTTGGAATAGGAGTAGTTCTGCACGTACACCGCCTGGCTGAACGCCGGACCGGACCAGCTTGCCCGCGCGAATTCCACCGTGGCGTCGTCCAGCTCCTTATGCCCGCTGGACTGCACGACCGTCGCTTTTTTAACGCGGCCGTTGCGGTCGGTATTGACCCGCAGGCGCACGCTGCCCGAGAGTTTTCCCTTGCGCGCGGCTTCCGGGTAGGGCGGGCGCGGGGTTGTCCAACCGGCGGCGTCCACCGGCTTCGGCGACGGGGCGACGGCGGGTGGGGGCGTGGGTGCGCTGGGAGCGGCAACCACTTTGCCGGCCACGACGGTGAAGAGCAGGAAATAGGCGAATTTCTTCATCGGTCATGCATTCCACCAAAAAAGGGTTCGCCGGACAAGCAAGGTTTTCGGCGGGGACCGTTTTGGCCTTGCGCGCGGTGCGCACGTGCGGTTGGCTCGGGAGCCTTTCGCCACGCTGCACCCGCCCCGCATGACCCCACCCGATCCCGCTGCCTCCGCCGCCGCCGCCGCCGCGCCCGCCCGCTCGCGGCGATTCTCGCCGTCGCCTTGGGCGCTGCTTGGGACCTTCCTGCCGTTCTACGCGCTCGACCAATGGACGAAGTATCTCGTGGTCCGCGACCTCGATCTCGGCGCGAGCCACGTGGTGGTGCCCGGATTTTTCGAGATTTGGCACAGCACGAACCGTGGCGCGGCGTTCGGGATGTTCCAGGGGGGGAGCGTGTTTTTCCTGGGGTTGGCGCTGGTCGCGCTGGTCGCGCTGGCGGTGCTCTGGCGGCAGGGGACGTTTGCGGACCGCTGGTCGGCGGCGGGATTGTGTCTGCTTGTGCCGGGCATCTTGGGGAATGTCACCGACCGCATCGCGCGTCAGCACGTGATCGACTTTTTGTCGTTCGACCTGCACTTCCCCGGCGCGCATCCCTTCGCCACGTTCAACGTGGCCGACAGTTGCATCTGCGTGGCCGTCGGCTGCTTCCTGGTCGGGTCGTTTCGGAACGCGCCGCCGCGTCAGGCGCGGGGATGAAACTTGTGGTGCACCGCCTTGAGCCGGCGCTGGTCGACGTGCGTGTAAATTTGCGTCGTTGAGATGTCCGCGTGGCCGAGCATTTCCTGGATGACGCGCAGGTCCGCGCCGTTCGTCAGGAGGTGCGTGGCAAAGCTGTGCCGCAGCAGGTGCGGGTAGATATTTTGCTGCAAACCCGAGAGCGCCGCCGTGCGTTTGACGATCTCGTACACGCGCATCGTCGTGAGTTTTGTGCCGCGGTTGGAGAGAAATAATTCGCTGCCCGTGCGCTTCTTCACCATCTTCGGCCGGCCCTCCGCGAGGTAATGCCGGATCGCTTCGCGCGCCTTGCCGCCGACGGGCACGAGCCGCGTTTTCTGTCCCTTTCCGAGCACGCGGACCATGCCTTCGTCGAGGTTGATGTTTTCGAGTTTCGCGCCGGTCAGTTCGGAGACGCGCAGGCCGCTGGCGTAGAGGAGTTCGAGCATCGCGCGGTCGCGCAACGCCAGCGGATCGCCCGGCGCGGCGGGGGGCAGGGCGGCGAGGAGTTGCTCGACCTGCACCTCGTTGAGCGTTTCGGGCAGCGAACGGTCCAGGCGCGGCAGCGTGAGCGTCTCGCCCTCGTCCTTTTCGATTTGCCGCGAGAGGTGCAGGCGGCGCAGGAAAATCTTGATGGCGACGAGTTCGAGCTTGATCGACCCGGCGGCGAGTCCGACCCGTTTCCGGGTGGTCAGGTACTCGGTGACCCGTTCCAGGGTGATGCCGCCGGGATGCTCGACGCCATGAGTGTCCTTGATCCACGCGGCGAACCCTTCCAGCGACCGCCGCACGGAAAACTGATAATTGTCCGACAACCCGCGCTCGGTGGCGAGATAGCGGATGAATTGCTCAATGAAGGGTTGCATGGTCAATCGTCGCCAGCCGGTGGCGGTGCGCGCCCAGCTTCGGAATGCAGTCGATCAACGCCCGCGTGTACGGATGCTGCGGCGAACGGAGCACGTCGTCGGTTTTACCCTCCTCGACAAGTTTCCCGCGAAACATCACCGCTACCCGGTCGGCCAACCCGCCGATGATCCCGAAGTTATGCGTGATGAGCAAGATACTCATGCCGAATTTTCCCTTCAACTCCCGGAACAAATCCATGATCTGCCGTTGCACGGTGGCGTCGAGCGCGGTGGTCGGTTCATCGGCCACGAGCAGCTTCGGACGGCACGCCAAGGCCATCGCGATGACCACCCGTTGCGCCATGCCGCCGCTGAGTTCGTGCGGGTAGGCACGCAGACGTTTCTCGGGTTCGGTGATGCCGACTTCGGCGAGTTCGCGCACGATCTCGGCGTCGCGCGCGCGGCGGTTGTTGGGAACGTCGGGACGATGCAGCCGCAACACCTCGTCCATCTGCGCGCGCACCGTGAGCACGGGGTTGAGCGTCGTCGCCGGGTCCTGGAAAACGTAGGCGATCTCGCCGCCGCGCACCGCTCGCAACCCTTTCTCGGGTAACCGGAGCAGGTCGCGGCCGTCCAGCAGGATTTCGCCGTGCTCGTAGCGCGCGGGCGGTTCGGGCAGCAGCCGCGTCATGGCCAGCGCCGTGACGCTCTTGCCGCTGCCGCTCTCGCCGACGACCGCCAGCGTCTCGCCCTTAGCAATCGAAAAACTAACATCGTCCACCGCCGGCGGGCCACCGGATGCGAAGCAGATCGTGAGGTGGCGGACTTCCAAGGCGTTTTTCATTTGCTCGCGTCGGTCCCCAGCCCCGGTAGGGGCGCAAGAAAATAGCCCACGGCGTGAGCCGTGGGTGAACATCGTCCAAGCGAAAAGCCCCGGCAGGGGCGCAAGAAAACCCGGGCGGGGCTATTCGAGAAGCTGCCGTCTTTTCTTACGCCCCTGCCGGGGCTGAAGCGGAACGCATCCGCTTCCCCACGGCTCACGCCGTGGGCTACTTTCTTGCGCCCCTGCCGGGGCTGGAAAATTGCTTTCGCAAGATCGCTCATGGAAATCCAAAGCATTAGCGCGGATGAATTAGCAAACCGCGCAAAGTGTCGATTTCCTCGGGATACCGGACCACCCGCGACACGTCGGCCACGCGGTTGATGTCGCCTTCGTGGAAGGCTCCGCTGGTCGAATCCAGCACCGTCAAAAACGTGTAGTCGTTTCTGTACCTTTCGAGGTCGTACCAGCGGCAGAACACGTCGTTGGCCACGGCGTGCGACGAGGTGCGGTTGGTCGAGGTCATCGTGATGATGAGATGGTCGCGTGCCGCCTTCTGGCGGACGAAGAAGTCGATCTTCACGTTCCGGCCAAACCGCCCCTGGATCGTGAAATGCTCCAGGTGGTCGGGACGCTCCAGGCTCAGAAAGTCGGCGAAGAAAATCTGGTGGAAATCCGTCTTGTTCTTGAAGGTCAGCGTGTAGTGCAGATCCGCCACCCGGATACATGCCTGGGCAAGCCGCAGCACGGCATCCGCCGCGTCGCTTTCCGGAGACAGGGACACGCCGAGTTCGCCCTGCCGGGATTCGACGCCGAGACCCCGGCAGACCTCGTGCAGAAGATGCTCGCGCTTTTCGTGGCCGTCCATCTGCACCTGCATCCCGCCCAGGTACGCGAAAGTGCGCCCTCCGTCCGCGAGGCGCGCGGACAAAAACAAATCGTCGGCGGCCCGCAGGAATATCTCGATGGGTGAACCATCCGGATACAGCAACGGCGTCGTCAGCCGCAACGAATTGTCGGGCATCGTTGCACATGCCTTGACGAGTCCGAGCGCGGCCAGTTTCTCACGAAACGCCTGCGGGTCCGGTGGAACGGGGAGTGCCATAAAGATCAGGCGAACCGGTCGTCCGTCCACGGGTCGGCGGTGTTGCTGTAGCCGCGCACCTCCCAAAAGCCGGGCTTGTCCTCGGCCAGGAACTCGATGGTCCGCACGAACTTCGCCCCCTTCCAGGCGTACAGCTTCGGGATGATGACCCGCGCCGGGCCGCCGTGTTCTTTCGAGATCGGCTGGCCGTCGAATTGCGTGGCCACGAGCACGTCGTCGTCCAGGCAGTTTGCCAGCGCCGTGTTGGTCGAGTACCCGTCGTAGCCCGTGAAATAAACGAACCGCGCTTCCGGCTTCGGCCGGACCAGATCGACGAGGGTAAAGAACGCCACGCCCGACCAACGGCAGTCATACTTGCTCCAGGTCGTCACGCAGTGAAAATCGCTCACGTCCTCAAAAGGCATCAGCGCGTGGAATTCTTCCCACGACAGGGCCACGGGATTTTCGACGAGCCCGCCGATGACCAGCCGCCAGTCCGGCAGCTTGACGACCGGCTGGAGGCCCAGGTCGAGGACGGGGAACCCGGTCGTGAGGTGCTGGCCCGGCGGCAGGCGGTCGTGCGAACGCACCACCGACTTTTCCTTGCCGGCCTGCTTGCGCGCCCAGCGTTCCTTGCGCTCGGTGAGAGTCTCATTCATAGCGACCAAGAACCGCTGAAAATTTTAGCCGCAAAAAACGCAAAAGGTAAAAGCAGAAATCCGTCTCATTTCCCTTTTGCGTTTTTTGCGCCTTTTGCGGCCAAATCCTATTCTTCGATTTCCCGTGGTCCGCTGGCGCGCGGGGCGGGTTTGCGCTGACGTTTGGAGTCCAGCGCTTTGATCTCGTCGCGGAGTTGCGCGGCGCGTTCGTAGGCTTCCTGCGAGATGGCGCTTTCCATCTCGCGGCGCATCTTTTCGAGCTTGCTGACCGGCTGCTTGGCGCGCAGTTCGTCACGCCACTCGTCGAGGAAGGCCAGTTCGGCGCTCTTTTCGGCGTCGGCTTCCTCGTGTTCGTTGTAAAACGCCACGATCAGGTCGCGCCCTTTCTCGATTTCTTTCAAGGCGGCATCGACCTTTCGCTTTTCCAGTTCGATGGAAGCGCGCGCGCGGGTGTTCATCATCTGCACGTAGGGGATGAACTGATCGAACGCCCACACGATGTCCTCGCGGTCGGTGTGCGCGCGCACGAAGGCAAACAGTTCCATGTTGCGCGCCGTGTCGCGCGCGACGGCGGAATACTCCTCCAGTTGGAACAGGCTCAGGTAACGGTGATAATACTGGATGCCCTCCTGCTGCAACTCGCCGCATTCGTCGGGGGAAAGCTGGTAGCTCTCGCTTTTCTTTTCGGCGGCCAGCGCGCGGCCCTGGTGGTAGACGAGGAGCGACTCGCAACTCTTCGGCCGCGTGCCGTCGGGCCGGCCGGCCATTTCCATCTGGATGAGCCCGAGGTCGAGCCGGAGCTGGACCTTTTCCTTGCCGTCGCTGCCCATGATCTTGCGCACCTTGATCTGGCCCGGTTCGTGGGACCAACCGTCTAGGAGATCATTTAAATCCTGGCTCATGTTCACGCGTGTCCGTCAGGCATTGGCAGTCTCGCGTTCCTCGACGCTTTCGTCCAATTCCATCGTGCCTTTATACTTCGGCGCGTCCTCGGTGAGGCCGAAATTTTCCGCCGTCAACTCCGCGACGCGGGCCATCTCGTCGTCGGTCAGCGCGGGCGCGTCGGTGGCACCGGCGAACTCGACAAGTTGTTCGGCGTTGTAAATGTTGGGCAGCGTCGAGGCCACCCGGTCGTCGGCCAGCAGCCACCGCAACGCCGCCTGTCCCAGCGTGCGGTCGGGGCCTTCGAGGAAGCGGAGCTGGTCGATCTTTTTGATGCCGTTGAGCAGCCAGCTTCGCGGCCGGTGGACGCGGTGGTCGGTGGGCGGGAAAACGGTGTCCTCGGTGTAGTGCCCTTCCAGCATCCCGCTGGAGTGCGTCACGCGGATGAGGAACATCGTGTCGCGGCCCGCGCGTTCGGCGGCCTCGTGAATCGAACGGCCGGGGTGGGGCTCCAGGAGGTTATAGATGTGCTGCACGCTGGTCACGGGGCGGCGTTCGACCCCGCGGATCCCTTCGTACATCCAGCCGATGGCCGGCCCGAGCGCGAAGCCGGTGTAGCGCACCTTGCCCGAGGCGACGAGCCGGTCGAGCGTTTCCCAGACCGCGTCGTCCTCGATCTCGGCCATGCCGATGTTGTGGAGCTGCAGGAGGTCGATGCGGTCGGTCTTGAGGCGGCGCAGGGCGTTGTCGGTGGCCAGGGTGATGGCCGCGGGCGAAAAATCGTGCGGGATCGCGCGCTGGCCGCGCCGGGCGTCGCTGCCGTGGTTGGCCACGTCGTAGCCGACCTTCGTGGCGATGACGATGTCGTCGCGCCGGGTGGGGAACGCCTTGGCGATGAGTTCCTCGCTCAGCCCGTTGCCGTAGGTGTCGGCGGCGTCGAAAAGGGTGACGCCCAGGTCGAGGGCGCGGTGCATGAGGGCGATGGCCTCGCCCTCCGTGAACTGTCCCCACCAGCCGGTGGAAATCGTCCAGAGTCCGAAGCCGACGGCGCTGACGGTCAGGTCCGTGTTCCGATAGGTGCGGAATTCCATAGGGTGCTGCCCCGTACTTTAGCGAAGCCGGGGCGGGGTGCAAGGAGCCCTTGCGATACGAACGGCCCGACGGGCGGTCCCGCACGCGAAAAGTTCCGGGTCCGCCGACCGCGTGGCGGCACGGCGCGCCGCCGCCGTCACTGCCAGGATACGATATCGTCCGAACCCTTCAGGATGCCGTTTCCGTTGGTGCCAAACTTGCCGTCCGGCCCCATGCAGCAGTACCCGATGCCGAGAGGGGGGCCATCGACCTTGATGGTGCCGACCGCGGCCGGGACATCGCTGTAAAAACTGTGGATGATCGCGCTCAGGTCGTTGTCCCTGTTGGCGTCGATGAAAAAGATGTAGGAATTTCCCCACGGGTCCACGAGCGCCCCCTTGACGATCTTGTTGCCGTTCTTGAGGGTCACGTCCTGGGACGCAATGCCCGACCGCGGCTGCGTGGCGCTTTTAGCGAAACCACCCGCCCAGTACACCACCTGGTTGGGATTGAGAACGTTGTTCTGGTTGAAGCCGCTGTCAGCGACCGCGCGCAGGATGTCGAACAGATCGGCGCTGGTGTACAGAGGATTGCTTCCCGGGCTGGGGCCCGGGTCGCCGTAGACCGTGTCGCCCGCGCCGTTGGTCACCGCCAGCTGTTGGACGCTGTTGAGCGGATACTTCTGGTAATCGTTGTAATAAGCGATGATCGCCGTCTGGGCGCTGCGCAGGTCGGACGCCGCCTGGACCTTGCGCGCTCGATTCTGCACCCCTCCGAAGACCGCCAGGAGGATGCCCGCCAGCACCGCGATGATGGCGATGACGACCAGGAGTTCCAACAGGGTGAAACCGGCGCGGCCGTCCGCCCGGGAGGTGGCAGGGAGGGGAAACATCAACGCGGAGCATAGGACCCCATTTTCTCAAGGTCAACCTTGTGAACACTCCTTCTCCCGGGTCCGGCGAAGGTTAACAGTCCACCGTTGGGAGGCGGTTTCCGCCTTCCGGAGAGGCCCTTTTCGTGGTAAGACAGTCTGTTCTTTCCCCCCGGCGCGTTTGCCTGTCGTAGCGCCTGCCCTCCATGAAGCTGCGCTGCCCCCTCCGCTCCTGGATTGTCGTCATCGTGCTGACCTTCAGCGCCTTCTGCGGCGTCGCCCCGTCGCGCGCGGAGACGATGTTGCAGTATTTCAACACGAGTTGGAACGAGATCACCGCCAAAATCCCCGAACTGGCCGAGGCGGGCTACGACTCGATCTGGATCCCTCCGCCGACCAAGGGCGGCGGGGCATTGTCGGTGGGCTACGATCTTTTCGACCCGTTCGACCTCGGCAGCAAGGACCAGAAGGGCACGGTCGCCACCCGCTACGGCACCGAGGCGGACCTCCTGCGGCTCGTGGAAACCGCGCACCGCTTCGGCCTCCGCGTCTACCTCGACAACGTGATGAACCACCGGGGCTTCGACGTGCCGGGCTACAGCGCCTCGACGCCCATCGACTTTTATCCCGGGATGCTGCCGGAGGATTTCCATCTCCAGGTCACCGCCGACGGCTTCTACCGCAACTGGCCGGGCATCAGCGATTACAGCAACCAGTTCCAGGTCTGGAACCTGAGCACGTCCAACCTCATGGACATCGCCCAGGAACCGGGCACCACCAACCTGAACTTCGGGGCGACCGAGGGCAGCACGCACCCGAAAATCAAGTTCATCCGCCATCCGAACAACCCCGAGTATTACTGTTACCAGCCCGACGGCACCTACGTCGGCTTCGGCACGACCAACGGCCTCACTCCGGCAATCCTGGCGGCGAACCCGGATTTTTACGGTGAATACGTGCAGGACTACCTTTCGCGCGCGGCCCGCTGGGAGATCGACCGCACGCACGCCGACGGCCTGCGGCTCGATGCGGTCAAGCACATCCGCGATGATTTCTTCGGCGCGGAGTACGGCAGCGACAAGAACTCGTCGTCCTACGGCTACCTCGGGCAGGTCTCGCAACAGTTCAAGCTGACGCGCGGCTTCAGCGACACGAACTACCGCGACACCACCTTCAACACCGAGCTGCCGCGCGACGACGCGATGTTCTTCGGCGAACACCTCGGCGGCACGCCGCAGCAGCCGTACATCGACGCCGGGATGCGCCTGCTCGACAACGCGCTCACCAGCACGCTCAACGGCGTCCTGGCCACCGGCTCGCTGAGCGGTCTCGACGCGGACGGCGGCGGCGGCATCTCCGGCGGGTCCGGCGTGGAGGTCGGCTACGCGCAGAGCGCCGACAACGGCTACGCCGAGAAACGCCAGCTCCAGCACGCCTTCCTGCTCACGCGCGCGGGCCTGCCCGTCATCTACACGGACGGCTACCATCTGGCGGGCACGCTCGGCCAGATCGGCAAACCGTTCCCCGCCAACGCGTACACGAACTACCTCGGCCAGTTCGGCGACGGCCGCCTGCCGAACCTGCTCTACATCCACAACCAGTTCGCGCGCGGCAGTCAGATCGCCAAATGGAGCGACCAGAACGTCCTGGCGTTCGAGCGGCAGGACAAGCGCGAGAACCCCGGCATGAGCGACGCCGACGGCACGACCCTGCTGTTCATGATGAACTGCGACAGCGCCAACGGCGAGGGGGGCCGTGCCATCACGACGACGTTCCCGGCGGGAAGTTATCTCTACCAATACGCCAGCGGGTCAGCCGACAACGGCGACACGATGACGAATTTTTACTACACCGTCCCGTCGAACGGGCAGGTCAGCGATCTCGTCATCCCGAAGGGCGGGTATTTTGCCCTGTCCTGGCGCACGCCCGAGATGCCCGCCGTGAACACCGGCACGCCCGCGATTTCCATCCTCCAAAACGGCGCGCCCCCTTCGACCTTGACCTACGTCCGCAAGGACGGGCCGGACGGCGACCCGGCGTTCAACCCCTACGGCCTGACCGACGCGAACACGACCGACTACGCGTACTCCTACACCGTGCCGCGCATCACGGACGGCACGAACCTCTCGTTCCTCGCCCGCGCGGATGGTTCCGCCGAGAACATCCTGATGGAACTCGACGGCGGCATCGACATCAACTCACAGATGGGTCTGGGGCCGCAATCGGGTGACCTGCGCGACCATCCGCCGGCGCTGTCCACCGATGTGTTCCTGGGTTACGAGCAGACCCAGTTCGTGCAGCGCGTGTGCGAGAAATTCGCGGCCGAGGACACCTCGCGCAACATCATCGGCTCGGTGGGCGCGGAGACCTACCAGGCGACGGTCGGCACGGCGGGTTTCACGGTCACGAACGGCAGCGGCACGAATGCCAGCACGAGCACCGCGACCTACGCCTACCACAATCCCGGGTTGACCGCCCTCGACGGTCAGAGCGGCGCGACGCTCCAGTTCTACCCCGCGCCGGAGAACGCCGCCGGCAGCGCCGTGAGCGTGTACCTGAAGACCGGTTACCAGGGGCAGGTCAACACGGCCTACCTCTATTACACGACCGATGGCGCGACCTACCCCGAGGGATCGGGGGGCGCGGCGGGCAACTCGGGGACGAAGGTCGTGCAACTCCTCTACCAGCAGCACGGCAACAACGACGGCAGCAGCGTCACCGACTGGTGGAAGGGCACGCTGCCCGCCCTGCCCGCGGGCACGGTGTTGCGCTATAAAATCGGCGCCTACGTCAGCAATGCCGCGAGCGTTTTCCCGAGCAGCGCGGCGAACGTCGCGCTCAAGAAGTTGATGGAAACACGTTTCCAGGTCACCGGCTTCAACGCGACGACCGCCGCTCTCCATCCGCACAACGACTATGGCGCGACCGTCACGGGATTGAGCGAGGGTTTCCACGTCCTGCGCACCCGTCAGTTCCTCAACCGCCAGGGCCGCTCCTCGATCTACAACACGAGCGTCCAGACGTTCTATTATGACGCCGCGCCACCAGCGGGTGCGATCATTTACCCGGCCACGGACGGCACGACGCTGACCGATTCGTCCTACGGCGTCGTCGCCCGCACCGACGCGACCGTGACCGAGGTGTGGTACAAGATTCTCGACGGCGATCCCACCAACGACGACTCCGCCACGACCGCCGCCAACGGCAACGGCGTCTGGGTACAAGCCACCCAGTTGACCGCCAGCACGGCGATTGCCAGTCCCTACCCGAACGAGTGGCGCTTCAACTACGCCAACGTTCCGTCCAGCGGCACCGCGAAAATCCTCGTGCGCCTGCGCGAGCTGACCTCCGCGCCGATGGTGGCCGCGGACCCGGGCACGGACAGTTCCACCGACGCCGCGAACCACTGGACGACGCTCGTGCGCAACGTCAACACCAGCGGTCCGGCCGTGCGGATGTTCGTCGCGTATCCCGCGACCGACGGCACCGTCGTGGATAGTAATTATGTGCTGAAGGTATGGTTCAGCAAATCCCTCGCCAATAATCTTTCCACCGCCGACCTCATCAGCCGCTTCATCATCAAAATCGCCAGCTCCGCGTCCGGCTCACCCACGGGTGGGGTGGTGCAGGGGCAGGCCAAGTATTCGATCAACTACAACGTCACGAACGACTACGACGAGCTGGCCTACCAGTTGCCCAACCTCTACAACGGCAACCCGGATTTCCTGCACACGGTCGATGTGACTTACACGGCGGCGGGTCAGCCGACGCTGGAAGCTTTTCGGCTCGTCAAGGCGTACCCGGTCGTGGCGATCAAGGACAACATCGTCAACCCGCCGGAGTACGACGCGGATGGGTTGCCCTACGTCATCACCCTGCCCGACGTGGCGAACCCCACGGCCGCGCAACGCTCGACCAACATCGAGGTGCAGACCGACGCGACGGCGACCGGCGTGTCGATCACCTTCACGAACGGCACGGGCACCACGACGCTCAACCCCGGCAGCCCGACGACGAACGGCACCGGCAAGGTATGGGATTTCACGTGGTCGGGCATCGCGGCGGGCAGTTACACGTTCGACGCCACGGTCACGACCCCGGGCGGCACGGCCACCGCCACGCGCGACGCCACGGTGATCTTCCGGCAGGTCGTGACGGCCACGGCGGGCAAGCTCGACAACGACGACGACGGCATCCCCGATGACATCGAGACCACGAAAGTCCCGCTGCCGACCACCAGTTCCGATCTGTGGACCAACGATGACGTGCATCGCTACGTTATCTCGGGCAAAACGAATCCGCTGAGCCCCGACACGGACGGCGACGGTCTTTCCGACGGACTCGAACTCGGCCTGACCACGCCGATGGCCGACCCCGGCAAGACCGCCGACACCAACACGGCCACCGACACCAACGGCGACGGCCTGGCGAACTTCCAGGTGGACTTCGATCCGCCGGTTTTCAACACCCTCGACAACTCCAGCGCCCCGTCCGGACAGGACTACAGTTATTACGGAACGTGGCCGTATAATTACAACAACTCGCGCACCGACCAGATCGCGGGCACGATGACCGACCCGACGAAGGCGGACACGGACGGCGACGGACTCAACGATGGGTTGGAGGACCTGACATTCCTGCCCACCACGACGCTGGACGCCAACGGCCACGTGACCTACCAGGCGTTCCACAACGGACGCGTGGACATCGTTCCCGACGGCACTTCGAGCACGGCGGAGACCGTCATCGCGCATCCGCCGACGGTTTACGGCACGTCGGTCATCGACCGCGTGAAGCTGTTCGCCGTCTCGCCGAACGCCCAGTACCTCGAAACCGATCCCAACAACAACGACACCGACGGCGACGGCCTCTCCGACGGCGCGGAGGACGTGAATCACAACGGCATCGTGGACCTGGCGATCATCGACCGCAGCAAGGTGGATGCGAACGGCAATTTCGTGGTCGTGGCGACTTTTACCGGTCCCACGCAGTCCGTGACGGCGCAGGGCTCGACGACCGGTTACACGCCGTCAGCCGTCGCGTCAGGCTCCAGGACAGAGACGAAAATCGTCGCTGGCCGGACGATCAGGACCGTCACCACCACGACGAAGGTCAAACCCGCCGGGCCCGCCGCCCTGCCGCCGTCCGCCACGTTCTACTACCTGGATTTTTGCTACCAATACCTCGAACCGGTCAACGGCAAGACCTACGTTTCCACCGCGCTCGACAAGAAACGGCTCAACGCGGTCTTCCGACCCGGTGGCGGGTTCCGCTCGGACGGTCTCGACGTGGTCTGGCTGGAGACCGACCCGCGCCGCTTCAGTACGAGCGGCGACGGACTGCCCGACGGCTGGAAGGTGCAGCACGGCCTCGATCCCTTCGACGACGGCGTGATCGGGCATTACAACCTGCACACCGGCAAGGTCATCACCAACACGAACAACGGCCCCACCGGCGACCCGGACGGCGACGGCGTGGATAATCTCCACGAATATCTCAACGGGACCGACCCGACCGTGTCCAACACGGCCGCGCCGCCGCCCGCCGGGTCCATCACCATCGGCCCCGCCCCGGCGAGCGCGCAGGTGACATACGGAGCCGTCACCAACGACAAGGCGTTCACGGACTGGACCGCCGCCGACCTCATCGCGCTCTCGTATTACGACGGCGCGGGTCCGAACAACAGCGGCTCCGACGTTTACCATGCCTACGACGGCTACGACGCCTCGCGCGACCTCGTGGCCTTCTACGCGCACGACGGCGGCGCGGTGGCCGCGGGCGGCGACGGGAAATTCTATTTCCGCGTGGACGTGCACGATCTCCAGGCCTACGCCGAGCAGGGGTTCCTCGATCTCTATGTGGCGATCAACGTCGGTAAAGCGGGTGCCGGCGAGCGTCTGTTGCCCGATGACATCGACACCCTGACAAACATGGGTTGGCAAGCCGTCGTCGCCTGTTACCAGACGGGCGTGGGCACGGTTTACGTCGATACGAATCCCGGCAGCAACACCACCGGGTTCGGGCAAAGTCTGACGGCGAACGGCGTCGTCGCGCGCGGTCAGGGCAGCACCAATGGCTTCCTGAAGTCTTACTATAACTCGGACCTCGACTGCGTGGAGTTTTCCATCAGTCGGCAGGCGCTGCTCGACGCGGGTTGGAACGGCCTCAACGCCGCCGATCTGCTCTACCAGGTCTACTCGACCAAGGACGGCACCTCGGATAATCCGGTCGGCGCGGGGAACATCGGCGGCCGTTCCGACATTCGCGACTGCATCTACAATGACTACATAGCGTCCGACTATTATGCGGACCAGGCCGGGCTCGCTGGCACCGGCAGTGTCCTCTACTACTGGTGCAGCCTGCACGGGAGCAACGACAACGGCAAACGCGTCAAGGTCGTCTCGATGGTCCACGGCAACCAGCCCATTCTACCCGGCAACACCACGCAGGATTTAATCAACAATAATGCCGGTGCCGGTTACTACCGTCCGCTGGATGTGCATCAGGCGTATGGGGTTCCGCTGACGATGCACATCACGCCCACGCTGGCCTCGGCGATCCAATGGGCGGCCATCGACCCGTTATCCACGCAGACTTACCGCGACGGCCCGTCGTTGAACGCGCGCATCGCCACGATGGCGGGCAACGGGCTCATCGACCTGCTCGGCAGCACGTTCTCCGACCACATCCTGCCGTATTTCGACACGTCGCTCACGCAGGACAACGTCTCGCTGGCGAACGAGTTTCTGACGAACATCTACGGCACCGCGCCGTCGTCGAAAGTCTTCTGGACCCCGGAACGGGTCAGCAACGACGGCGTGCTCGCCACGGTCGCCGCGCTGGGCTACACGCACACGTTTATCGACCAGACGCGGCACGTGGAAAAATGGTTCGGCCGCGCGTCCGAACTCGGCAGCGACGGCTACCGGCTCAACCGCATCAACGGCACGAATTGCTTCGTCATCAACGACGGGTTGAGCCCTTATCTGTTCCAGAACGACGACAACGGTCTGCCCATCCTCCTGCGCGACACGCTCCTGACGATGGCGCGCACCGGGCCGCAGGATCAGGTCGTCGTGTTCATGAACGACTGGGAATCGTTCGGCACCAAGTCCAACGCGGACGCCTACGACAAGAATATCCGCTGGCTGGCAAGCCATCCCTGGGTCGAGATCGTGACCCCCGATCAAATCGTGAGCGGGCAGGTGGACACCAGCGTGCCGCCGGATGGGACGGGAGATGTGTTCGGCTACGTGGACCGGGGCGCGGGGTTGACGCTGCCGCTGGTCGCGCAGGATTTCATCGACCACGCGACGGAGGAGAATTACAACAACTGGTACTATGGCTCGGCGTATGAGGAGAGCCTGTCGAACAAGACGTTCAACATCCGGCCCGGCGCGCCGATGCCGGAGGCCTTCGGCCTGGAAGCGGGCGCGAACGCGACGGGCATCGCACGCGACGCCTGGGTCAAGATCGGGTCGATGCCAAACGGCGGCGGCACCTTGCTCAAACTCGCGCGCGGCGTCTACCACGCGTCGCTGTTCGAGACGGCGTTCCACAACAACACGAGCAACACGCTCGATAAGTTTAGCACTGGCGCGTACATCTACCCGGACACGAGTTACATGACGCTGGCTGACTTCGCGGCCCAGCCGCAGGCGCAGACGCGCGAATCGGCGATCCTGGCGCGGGTCGCCACGTGGTCCACGGCGGCGGCGGGCGGTTCGTACCAGACGGCGGCGGTGGCCGAAGCGGCGGACATCGACCTCGACGGCGAGCCGGAGTACCTGCTCTACAACGACCGGCTGTTCGTGGTGTTCGAGCGTCTGGGCGGACGCATGACCGGCGCGTGGATTCGTGACCTGGATACCAACCAGATTTTCCAGGTGGCGGGCAATTATCTGAGCGCGCCCGGCGTGGCTGACGAAACGGAGGGCAACACGAACGTGTCCGGCGGCTTGGCGGCGAGTTTCCGCACGTCGGGCTTCAAGGACTGGTACGCGCAAACCTCGGCCACCAGCGGCACGAACGTCTACGTCAACAGCCTGTACGCGGTGACCCCGGCCAGTACCGGGGCGGGTTGGACGTTTACCAGCTCGGATGGCTACATCCAAAAAACGATCACGCTGGCAGCGCTCCAGACGCAGTTGGAAGCGGCCTACACGCTCAGCGGCGGGCTGACGGGGATCTACGTGCGCTTCGGATTATCGCCGAACCTGTACGATCTGCTCCAGCGCGGGCAGAAGGGACTGAGCGGCATCGTGCTCGACGCGGACAGCGCGGGGTTGAATCTCTTCGATACCGTCTCCGCGACCACCGTGCGCGCGTACCTGCGCTACGGCGGCACCAGTTACAACGCGACGTACGACAACGCGGCGACGGACCGCGACAGCAGCGTGACGTTTACGACCGTCAACCTGCGCAACCAGGCGCAGACCCAACAGGTGGAAATCAGCGGCGGCACGACCGTGCGTTTCGCGCTCGGGTTCCAGACGGGTTCGACGAACACTTACAGCAGCGCGGGCGACGGCATCCCCGATTGGTGGAAGTTGAAATACGGGCTCAACCCCACCGGCCCGGCGTCCGTCAACGGACCCAACGCCGACCCGGACGGCGACGGCCGCAGCAACCTCCTCGAATATCTCTTCGGCACGAACCCGCTCGTTCCAGACGGGGCGTCGCTGCTGACGGAGGCGAAGGGGACGAACGGCACGATGAACCTGACGTTCCCCACGACTACAAACCGCGTCTACACCGTGTTATATTCCAACAGCCTGACGGGCATTTACCTGCCGCTGGCCAGCGGGATCGTCGGCACGGGCGGCAGCATCACGGTGACGGACGACGGCAGCGTGACGGGCAGTTTGCCCAAGGCGACCGCGCAACGGTTTTATCGTTTACAGGCGAAACTACCTTGATGATGATCGGTCGCGCCGTGTCCTGAGCGAATTTATCCTGATGCACTGTAAACCTTCTTCCTTTCTGCGACTGCTCTGCGCGGTCGTGTTGTTCTTCGCCGGGCACGCGGCGGCCCAGAACCTGGGCAATGCCTTCCATGTGCCCGACAGCAACGAATTCAACGGTTTGCACATGCGCAATCCCGAGTTCGAGATCGGGACGAACTCCTCGGTCCTGATCTACAGCGGCAACCAGTACCAGGGCAGTGGCAACCCGGGCAACCAGACCGGGGGCACGCTTTACTACAAGGCAGCCAGCGCGACGGCGTGGTCCAGCGTCAACCTTGGCTTCGATAACCAGACCGGCAACAATAAGTACTGGCGCGCGAGCTTCAACACGAACGGGTTCAACGCCGACGACGTGCTCCAGTATTATCTGCTCGTCACTTACAGCGACCACGACCCGACCTACGTCTACGGCGGCGACAACATCACCAAGACGACCGGCACGCAAGCCGTGGCCGCCGCCGCTCCGTACACGGTTCGCAACCGCCCGGCGTTCGTCTTCCACGACAACAACCGCGTCGTCAACGGCACGACCGTGCAGTTCTCGACCAAGGTCGGTTACATCGGCAAGGATGCCACCGCCGCCTCGCAATGGGCGGACCACGGCGCGATCTATTACACGACGGACGGCACGGCGCCGGTCGGTTCGCTCGGCGCGGCGGGCACTTCCAGCACGCAGGTCGCGCCGCTCGCGCTCGATCACCTCGAAAACGACAGCAGCATCGCGGGCAACGCCATGTGGTGGGTCGGCACCGTCAACAACCTGCCGACCTATACCACGATCCAATACAAAATCGGGATGTGGGACAGCGCGAACAACGAGGAAAAGTTCGCGGACTACAACACCAGCGGCACCAACGCCGCGACGTTCAGTTTCAGCATCGGCACGGTGGGTGACCCGACTCTGACCGTGAACACCGTCTCGGCCAACTACACGACCTCGCACGTCTTCGTCAACGAGATCGCGGGCGACCAGCAGCCGGTCACCGTGTTCTTCGATCCGGGGACGGCGGCGGTCGATCCCAACACGGTGCAGGTCTACACGAACCTCAACCGCCGCGACTACGCGACGCTGGCCTACACGGATTCCTTCGGCATCGCCACGCAGGAGGGCATCGAACCGCCGAGCGGCGACGTGGTCGGCACGGATGACAGCCACTATTACAAAGCTTACGCGATGACCGCCGTGGCGGGCGGTGGTTACACCGCGACCTTGTACGCGAACAAGACCGGTGCCTACCGCCTGACGGCCCGTTACAAACTCTCCGCTAACACCAACACGACCGCGAAGCGGCCGGCCGCCACTGCCCGGCAGGCTGGCGCGGTCACGAACGCGAACACCAACCCGTGGGTGTACTACACGACGAGCGGACGGCGCGACCATGCCCTCGTCGTCTCGCCCACGCAGGCACGCGACATCCAGCTCTACGAACTCGACGCGCTCAACATCGACGCCGCCGGCGACCAGCCGGGGCAGCGCAGCACGTTCGCCGACCTGCACGACAGCACCAAGCGCTGGAACCTCTCGTACCTGACGAACCTGGGGTGCAACTGGGTGTGGTTCCAGCCGATCCATCCCGACGGCATCGACGGCCGCCAGACCGACCCCAACACGAACGCCCCGTACTCGGTCGGGAGCCCTTACGCGGTGAAAAACTTCTTCGAGGTCATGCCGCTGATGGGCAAAGGAATCGGCGGCTCGACCACGCCTGCCGCCAACGATCCCAGCCCGGTGCCGCCGACCGATCCCGCCTATGCCACGAGCCCGCGCGGAGTGGCCAAGGCGGAGTTCGCGTCGTTCGTGGCCGCGGCCGATACGGCGGGCGTCGGCGTCATGCTCGACGCTCCCTTCAACCATACCTCGTATGACACCGAGATGGGTAACAACGGCGTGAACCTGTTTTCGCCCGCGAGCGGCGCGGGTTACACGAGCGAGCTTCGCAACGTCGAGGCGCGGGTTTTCTCGCTCTCGGGCAACTACGCGCAACGCGCCTCCAGCGCGGACACCATCGCCGTCGCGCCGGACCGCGGGGACTTCGGCAAATTCACGGACGTACACGACATCTACTTCGGCACGTACTCGGCGCTGGTCGATGTCAACCCGAACGACAACGGCAACTACACCAACGAGAACGACCAGTTCTTCGGCTACCTGGGCAACAGCGCCTATCCCAACGGCGACCCGAACTGGAACAGCGGCGACTTCCTCTCGAACGGCGCGAACAACAACATCACGCGCAACGTCTGGCAATATTTCGCGCAGTACGTGCCCTACTGGCTCGGGCAAACCGGCCACGGGGATGCCAGCGGCAACCCCTACAAGAACAGCACTCTCACCGACCCCGCCGCGCGTCTGGCCGCCGACAGCAAGGGCATCGACGGCCTGCGCGCGGACTTCGGCCAGGGACTGCCGCCGCAATGTTGGGAATACATCATCAACGTCGCGCGCTCCTACAAGTGGAACTTCGTGTTCATGACCGAATCGCTCGACGGCGGCGCGGTGACCTACCGCTCCAACCGGCACTTCGACGTGTTGAACGAAAACATCGTGTTCCCGTTTCAGAATGCGACGACGGCGCAAAACTACCGCGACATTTTCGACCAGCGCCGGTCCTCCTACGGGCAGGCGCTCATCCTGATGAACTCCACGTCGCACGACGAGGCGCAGTACACCGACCCGTACCAGGCGCTCATCCGCTACATGGTCAGCGGGACCATCGACGGCGTGCCGATGGTTTTTTACGGCCAGGAAAACGGCATCTCGACCAAGTACGATGCGAACAACAATCCGTCCGTGTTCGGCTTCGACCACACCGAGTTAAACTTCGGCAAGCCCATCGCCAACTTCAAGCTCTTCAATTCGCTCGGCCCGGTGTTGGGTAACCAGACGTTCGCGCTCCAGCAGCTCTACCCGGACTTCGCGGCGGTGGGACAAGCGCGGGAATTCAGTCCGGCGCTGCGTTCGTCGAACCGTTATTACCTCAATCAGTCCAATGGCAGCGTGCCGCAGAGCATTTTTTCCGTCGCCAAGTACGCGGCCGCGACCGCTTACCCCGGGGTGAGTGACGTGGTGTTCGGTTTCGTGAATCTGGATCGTAACAACACGCAGGCGGGGTTTTTCAACGTCAACGTCAACCAGGGCAACGCGAACCTCTTCGGCATCCTGCGCGGGCGCGCTTACAACGTGCGCAACATTTCCGCCTACCTCGGCCAGGACGGCACGCGCCGAAACAACTACCTCATCCCCGGAAACGTCACGGGCGACAGCCTGCTCGACAACGGCCTGTACGTCGCGCTCAATCCGGTGCCTACCACCGATGCGGGTTGGACCACCGCCCCGTTCGAGGCGCAGTACCTCAAGCTCTACGACTTGACCCCGCCGCCGGCCGGCACGGTCCCGGCCTCCGCGAAAGGCTATGCGCTGGGCAACAGCGCGACCTTTGGTTGGTCGGCCGTCAGCGATCCGTACGGTGGCGTCTCGGGTTACCGCCTGATCGTCAGCACCGACGCGGCCGGTCAAAACATTGTGTTCAACGGGCTGGTGGGCAACGTGACGAGCTACACGTTGACCGGCGTCGCGCCGGGCCAGACGCTCTACGCGCGGATCGACGCGGTAAACAACGCCGGGGTGGAAGGCGCGTTGAGCGCGGCCAGCGCGGGCGTCCCGGTGCTCGACCCCAACGCGGACGCCGACGGCGACGGACAGAGCAACGCCGCCGAGGACCTCGCCGGGACGAACCCACTCGATGCCACCTCCGCCCTGCGCATCACCGGACTCGTCCGCAGCGCCTCGGCGCACACGACGCAGATCACCTGGAGCAGCGTCGTGGGCAAGCAGTACGTGGTCGAGGCGACGAGTGATCTCGTGACGGGCACGTTCACGGCGGTTTCCAGCACCGTGACCGCCACGGGAACAGTGACGACTTACACGGATACCTCCACCAACGCGAAGGAGTTCTACCGTGTGAGGGTACTTCAGTGAACTGTCTACTAAAAACGCGTGCCGATGCGTGGTGGAACTCCTTGACCTGCCCGGGCGGAATACTCCAGTATGACCGGCCTTGGCGGTGTTGTTAAGACCTCGCTGCCAACCCCCTTATGACAATTCCCCCTGCCTCCCACTCAGATCGCTCCCGTCGTGTCCGCTGGTTCACCGGTGGGTTGGTCGCCGCTGCCGCGCTGTCACTGGCGGGCATGGTCTCCGCCGCCACGGTGGGGGCGGACAATGCCAGTAACTACACGACCTGGACCAATGGCACAAACGGCGGCACCGGCTTCGGCGCGTGGGACCTGACGGGCAACAACAGCAATGGCACGACCCTCTTCGCCGGATACTTCCTGGGCGATTCGACCGCCGGCTCGGGTAATATCAACACCGGCGGCAAATCGTTCGGGATGTTTGCGAACCCCTCCGGGGCATTCGCCAACGCCGCGCGGACGTTCGTAGGTGGCGCGTTGACGTTGGGCCAGACGTTCTCCATCCAGTTGGCGGTGAACTTCCGTAACGGGGACAAGGGATTAAATCTCCTGACCGGCGGGACGCAGGTTTTCAACTTCGACGTGGGTCAGTCCGGCACCGGGGCGGACGGATACTATTATCACGCGGGCACCAACGCGGCGACCTCCACGGGATTCGCGTACTTTGCCGATTCCGTCTTCACGCTGGGGTACACGCAGCAGTCGGCGACCGCCGGGCTGTTCACGATTACACGGACATCCGCGGCGGGCGGGGCGGCGGCGACCAATTCGGTCAGCGTGCCGCTCCCGGGCACCAGCGGGCTGACCTCGTTCACGCTCTACAACTCGAACGCGAATAACGCCAACGGGGACAACCTATATTTCAATAATCTGTCGGTGGTGCCGGAGCCTTCCGCCGTCGCGTTGATTGCCGTTGGCCTGACCGGGTTGGTCGTCGCGCGCCGCCGCCGCCGGTAGTCGGCTGGCGGGGCAGTCCCGCTGCCGCGTCGTGTTTTCATTCCCCCTGGTTAGTTGTCTCCTCTTCCCTCTCCGGCATGTCTGGTTCCTTTTTCCGTTCGTTTCGCGTGGCCAGCGGAACCTGCGCCATCGTCACCGCCGTTCTCGCGGGAGAAATGGCGATGGTCAGCCCGGCGTCGGCGCAGAGCACGGTGACTTACAACATGCAGTTGGGGAATTTCAACAGTCAGCAAACCCAGAACAATAATAACCCGCCCTACGCCGGAAATTTTAACAATAATTCGAGCGAGATCGGGCAGTACGCCAACCACGGCTCGTTCGGCAACACCCCGGGGGCCGCGGCTTTTGAAAATTTCACGACCTCCGGCGTCGGTTCCAGCGGGACCCAGCGGGGCCTGCAAATCGGCGACTCGTTCACGATCACGAATTTCACCGGCTCCAACCCCAGCGCGGGTGGCGAGATCGCCATCGCCTTCCAGACCAGCACGGGGTCGAGCAGCTTCAGCAGCGTGTACAACAACGTCGCGGCGAAATTTTCTCTTTACGACAGCGGAGGCTATCAGGCCATCGGCGCGTCCTCCAACATCTCGTCCCTGGGGTCGAACACCGACACGACCCTGACGCTCACGGTCACTTCCAGTAACACGTTCAACGCCACGATCTCCGACGCCGGGGCATCGGTGACCTACTACGACCTGCAGATGGGCAACAGCCCCTCGGCCTCGACACGCATCCAGAGCTTTGCCCTCTACACCTTCGGCGACAACAACTCCAACTCGTACTGGAAAAACGGTGCCCTGACGAGCACGGGTGCCGTGACGCTTGGCGCGGGCAACGGCACGAGCACGATCAGCGGGGCGATCACCGACGGTCTCCAGGCGGGCAGCGCGACGACAGTGCAGTCGAACGCCGTCACCAAATCCGGCACGGGAACGATCACGCTCAACGCGAGCAACACCTATACGGGTCAGACCACCGTCAACGGCGGCACCCTGACGCTCGACAGCGCGGGGGCTACCACCGCAGTCCTGGCCAATACCAGCGGGATCGTCCTCAACACCGGGGGAACGCTCCTCCTGGCAAATTCCGGTTCGACCGCCAGCGCCAACCGGATCAACGACGCGGCCACGGTGACCCTGTCCGGCGGCACGCTCAACCTCGGCGGTCTCAGCGAGGGGGCGGCGGGCACCAGCGGCGTGGGCGCGCTGACGCTGATGGCGACCTCGAAACTGGACTTCGGCACCACGGGGACGAGCAACCTGATCCAGTTCGCCGGGGTGGGGACGCACACGACCGGGGCAATGTTGCAGATCACGGATTGGGAGGGGACGGCCGGCAGCGCCAACGGGACCGACCGGCTGCTTTTCGCGGGCAGTTCCACCGCTTTCACACTGGCATACCTGCCGACCGATGTATCATTCAACGGCGTGCCCGGCTACGGCATCCAGAGCTTCTCCGGTTACTACGAGGTCTACGGCCTGGTCGCCGTGCCGGAACCGGCGACGTGGGCGGCTGGCGCGCTTTGCGCGGGGTTGGCATTTGGCACGCTGCGCCGCCGTTCCCTCGGCGGCATTCTCGCGGCCTGATGATCCGTTCGGTCCGGCCTCTGCTGGCGTGATCCGGCAGACAACAAGGTGTTGTCAGTCTCGGGACGCGAAGCGTAATCGTTCTCTTTCTTATCTTCCTCCGTGCATCGATCCTTCCGTCTCTTTTTCCTCTGGTGCGCGTTCGTTCCGCTGACGAGTGCTAGCATCGACGCCGCGCCGCCTGACCTCGCCAGCAAACAGGTGCCTGATTGGGCGGCGGATGCGGTGTGGTACCAGATTTTTCCCGAACGCTTCCGCAACGGTGACCCGAACAACGATCCGACCCGCGCGTCGTTGGAGCCGCCGGTCCAGGCCGGCAAGGATTGGAAGGTTTCGCCGTGGACGGCCGATTGGTACGCGCGCGAAGACTGGGAAAAGGCGGAAGGGCCAAATTTTTATCACCATGGCGTTTTCGAGCGGCGCTACGGTGGCGACCTCCAGGGTGTGCTCGACAAGCTGGATTATCTCCACGACCTGGGGGTCAACGCGCTGTACTTCTGCCCGCTGTTCTACGCGCGTTCGCTGCACAAATACGACGGGAACTCGTACCACCACATCGACCCTTACTTCGGACCGGACCCGGCGGGCGATCTCGCGTTGATCGACAAGGAAACGAGTGACCCTGTGACGTGGCAGTGGACGGCGGCCGACCAATTGTTTCTACGTGTCGTCAAAGAAGCGCACGCGCGCGGGATGAAGGTGATCCTCGACGGCGTGTTCAACCACACCGGACGCGATTTTTTCGCGTTCAAGAACCTCCAGGAGAAACAGCAGGCGTCGCCCTACAAGGATTGGTACGTGGTGCGTTCCTTCGACGACCCGGCGACGGTGCGCAACGAGTTCGACTACGCCGGTTGGTGGGGGCACAAGACGTTACCCATCTTTGCATCGGCGAAGGGCGGGCACGACATCGCGCCGGGACCGAAGAAATACATCTTCGACGCCACGCGCCGGTGGATGGACCCCGAGGGCAAGGGCAACCCGGCCAACGGCATCGACGGCTGGCGTCTGGACGTGGCCGACGAACGGCCGCCGGAGTTCTGGGCCGAGTGGAACGCCCACGTCCGCCGGATCAACCCGCAGGCGTACACCTCCGCCGAGACGTGGAAGGACCCGGGCTGGCTCATCAACAGCGGCGGCTTCTCGGCGACGATGAATTATTACGGATTCGCCATCCCGGTCAAGGGTTGGCTCGCGGACAACCACCTCACCCCGTCGCGGTTTGCGCGGTTGACCGACACGCGCCGCAACGCCCTGCCGGCGGCCGATGCCTACGCGATGCAAAACCTCATGGGCTCGCACGACACGGACCGGCTGGCGTCGATGGTCGTCAACGGCGAGAAAACCCCGTACCACGATCCCGAGCAGATC
>CAZZYS010000026.1:0-24613 GCA_964658285.1 uncultured Verrucomicrobiota bacterium | reverse complement strand
ATCCTAAGTCTGGCGCGTCTACCAATTTCGCCACCTTGGCTGACGGATTCTGCCACGCTTACACCAAGCAGGGAGAAGCCCTTCGGACCTTCCCGCTGGTCATCACCGGCCGCAAGCGCAAAATCCCGGCATCGCGCGCCCTGATGCTCTGGCGGTTCACCGCGTGGCACCGCCGATGGCAGCGCGAAACGCGGGAATCGGAGGGCCGCTACGGAAACTCACGGGATGAACGCCTGGACCGCGTGGTGCAGGGTTCCGCTGCCGACGAGGTTCCAAACTTGCACGAGCGAGTACACGGCCGCCGGGATCGTGACGGCAATCAGGCCGAGCAGCATCCCCTGGCTCACGCGATCTTCCGCAGGGATCAGCGGCAGGGTCTGGGTGGGCTGCAAAGAGGAAGGACGATCCGGGCGACGCGTTTGCTGCGCGGCGGACGGCCTTACGACGAGACGGAAAGGCGGCTCGGGAAAGAGGCGCGGCGAGTACGGAATTGAATTGGTCATAAATTTGATGTTGAATCAACTTCCTCCACCCGCGTGAAAAGAGAATTACTTTGTATCTCTTGCAGTGATAGGCGATGATTATCACCATCGGCCTCTCACAATGGAGCTTCGCCACATCAGATATTTCGTCGCGGCAGCGGAGGAACTGAGCTTCCGCCGCGCCGCCGAACGCCTCCACGTCTCGCAGCCCGCGCTGAGCGTCCAGATTCATGCCCTGGAGGAAGAACTCGGCGCCATGCTGCTGGATCGTGACCGCCACCACGTCGCGCTGACGGCGGCGGGCAAGGTGTTTTTGGAACATGGCCGCCGGTTGTTGCGCGCGGCGGATGAAGGGGCGCGGGCCGCCATCCGCGCCGCGCGCGGCGAAACCGGCCGGCTCGCCATCGGTTTCATCGCACAACTTTCCTACGAATGGCTGCCGACGGTTCTCCGGTCGTTCCGCCGACATCACGCCGACGTGGAGATCAGCCTGGTCGAGTTGACACCCACCCGGCAGATCGAGGAACTGCTGGATCGGCGGCTCGACCTCGGCATCATCGGCCTCGGATTGCCGGAGCCGCACGACGATCTGCACGTCGCCGTCATGAGTGAGGACCGGTTGGTGGTCGCTCTTCCCCACGATCATCGGTTGGCCACCAGGCGCAGCCTCGCGCTGGGAGAACTGTCGAAGGAGGGATTTATTTTCACGGCGCGACAGGATGCGCCGGCATTCAGCCCCTGGTTGCTGGCGCTGTGTCGCCAGGCGAACTTCGAGCCCGAGATTGCGCTCGAAACCGACCGTTCGCCGTCGGCCCTCAACTACGTGGCCGCCGGGTTCGGCGTCGCCATTTTCCCCGCCCAGATCGGACGGCTGGCCATGCCGGGCGTGCGTTTCGTCACGCTCGATAAGTCGACGCCGCTCTACCAACTTTGCGCCGCGTGGCGAAAGGACAACCGCTCGCCGGCTCTGGAACGTTTTCTCGGCACGGCACGAAACGCCGTTCGCACCGCGAAACGTTAACTCCGGCGTCCGGCCGGTAGCGTCGCTCCCAGCATCCCATGACACCTGCCAAGACTTCAACTGGAGGCTTCCCGATTGGCTTCCGCCGCGTCCGCACCGAGTGGCAGAACAATTCCGGGACGCTCGCTCGTTGGGCGGTCGAAAACCGTTTTACCTTCGTCGATGTCAATAAAAACGAGGCGGCGGCCGACCTTGCCGCCCTCTCGCAGGCGGGGCTCCGGACCGGCTCCGTCGATCTGCTCGAAGGAACCGACTACGACGCGATGATCGCGCCCGACTCGGCGTCCCGTCAGGGCATCATCGCGGCGACGAACGCTCACCTTAAGGCGTGCGCGACGGCTGGAGCGTCGATTTTTTTCACACTCACCATCCCGGCGGATAAGACCTTGCCCCGGAAGCAAAACTTCCAGTACCTCGTGGAGAGTTTCGCCGCCCTGATCCCCACCTTGGAGCGCACGAACTCCCGCGTCGCCATCGAAGGGTGGCCGGCACCGGGCGCGGTATGCTGCACGCCGGAAACGTACCACGCGTTTTTCCGGGAGATCGGTTCGGACCGGTTCGGGGTGAACTACGACCCCTCCCACCTGCAGCGGATGGGCATCGATCCGATGCGTTTCTTGGAAGAATTCGCTGGCCGCGTGTTCCATGTCCACGCCAAGGATACCGTGATCTCCAGCGAGGAACTGTATGAGTTCGGGCACGAGCAACCGGCGACGTTTGCGCGGGAGCACGTGTGGGGAGGAACGGCCTGGCGCTACACGCTCCCGGGGCACGGGCAGACGGACTGGACCGGGACGTTTCGCCTGCTCAAGGACACGGGTTTTTCCGGACTGGTGAGCGTCGAACTGGAGGACGAAAATTTTAACGGCACCGAGGACGGTGAGCAGCGCGGCCTGATCGAGTCCCGCGACTTTCTCGAAGGCGCTTGAGCGCTTCTCAGCGGGGCAATTCGATCTCGACCAGCAAACCGCCACTCGGCTGGTTGGCGGCGTGGACGCTGCCACCGTGCGCTTCGACCGCCTGCTGAGTGATGGCGAGTCCCAGGCCCGTGCCGCCCGACAACCGGTCGCGGGCCTCCGAGACGCGGTAAAAGGGACGAAAGAGGTTTGCCAAGGCCGCCGCCGGAACGCCCGGACCCTGATCCCGCACCCGGATCACCGCCCGGGTTGATGCGCCGGAGGCCGTGGCGGGAAGAGCGTCCAACTCGATGACCACCTCGGAATCCTGCGCCGTGTAACGCACGGCGTTGCGGACCACGTTCTCGACCGCGCTGTGCAGGAGGTGGCGCACCCCGGAGACTTCCACCGGTCCGGTCGCCCGGACGGTGACATGGCAGTGGCGTTCACTCGCTTCAAACTCCGCGTCCGCCGCGACCCCGGTGACCAAGGCCAGCAGTTCGACCGGCTCCGGCGGCTCCATCGGCTCGTGGATCTCCAGTTCCGAAATTAGGAGCAGTTGGCGGATGAGTTCGTTCAGCCGGCCGGCTTCCGTCTGGATGCGGTTGAGTTCGGTGTGAGCGCCGGCGTCCGTTTTGCGGAAGGCAAGGCTCAGGGCGACGTTGAGTCGGGTCAGCGGCGTGCCCAGTTCGTGCGAGATGTCGGCGATGAGCCGTTTTTGCGCGACGAGGAGGTCCTGGATGCGCGCCGCCATCTCGTTGAAATCGTTTGCCAGCACGCTGAATTCGTCCTGGCGGCGGGCCAGACTGCCGGTCGCACTGACACGTGCGCCGAGATCACCCTCCGCCAGTCTTCGCGTCGCCGCCTGGAGCTGGTGCAGCGGCGAAACGACCGACCGCGCGAGCCAGTAGCAGACGAGCGCCGACGTGATGACGGCCGCCGCCAGCTCGAACGACACCTGAGGCGTCGTCGGCAGCAGCAGGCTCGAACGCGGCATACTCAGCAGGAACACGTACTGGCGTTCGTCGCCCGCACCGCCACGGACCGCATGGGCCATGTAGAGCCGCCCGATGTGACGCTCCAGTTGCAGATCCTGGCTCCCGGCGGCACGCGCGACGAGTTCCTGCGGGTCGGTCCTCGGCGAGCGGCCGGACAGCTCGCGGCCCGTTTTTGCGTCGAAGAGATAGACGTTTTCAAAATGCGCGCGCGACGGCAATCCGTTCGCCTCCGGCCCCTGCGGCAGACCGGTCAGGTAATCGTGCAGGGCGGCCGACCCGGCGTGCTCGAAGACCGCCACGCTCTCGCTCGCCAAACGGTCGATCATTTGCAGCGGCACAAACTGCGAACGCGGAAAAAACTGGTCGGGATCGGTGAAATACACCGTCGCCGCCACCGCTCCGGCGAGCAGCAGGGCAGCCAGCCAGAACCAGAGGAAAATGCGCCAGAAGAGGCTGCGCATGGGCGCGACGCCGTGGCGCAACGCCGCCGTGGGCGCATGGACAACACCGGCTGCCTCCGCCGCGGGCGCGGACTCACTGCGAAGTGTGGCTACGGCTGTAGGCATAGAGATAACCGATCCCGCGGATGGCCTTGATGCGTTCGTCGCCGTCGCCCGCGGGACCGAGCTTGCGGCGCACGGCGCTGATCAGATTGTCGATGCCCCGGTCGGCGCTGGCAAACTCGCGTTCGAGCACGACGCGAAACAGTTCCTCGCGTGAGACCACCCGTCCCGCCGCGGCGAGCAGCACCCGCAGCAGGTCGAACTCGGCGGTGGTCAGGTCAATGGATTCCCCGTTGCGGCGCACCTGCCGTTTGCCCGCGTCGAGCAGCAAATCGTCCACCGTGACGAACTCCATGCCGCGCCCCGAATTGGCCGGACGCACCCGCCGCAGGATCGAGCGGACCCGGGCGACGAGTTCGCGCGGGTCGAAAGGTTTCGGCAGATAATCGTCCGCGCCGATTTCCAATCCCATGACGCGATCCGCCGTGGACCGCCGGGCCGTCAGCATGATGACGGGCACCTGCGAATGCCGGCGCACGCGGCGCAGCACCTCCAGGCCGCCGAGGCTGGGGAGCATGATGTCGAGGATCACCAGCGCATAGCCGCCCGCGAGGATGCGTTCGACCCCCGCCTCGCCGTCGTGGACCGCCTCCAACTCAAAACCCTCGGGCTGAAGGTATTCGGCGAGCAGTTCGGTCAGACCGGCATCATCGTCAACGGCCAGGATGCGCTCCATAGAAAACAAAGGCTAGCAGAGGGATGTGACGCGGGATGTCGAGTTTTGTCGGATCGCTAAAGCAAAAGAAGACAGCATGTGACGCGATTTTGCACCTCGGAAGTTGTCTGTTGATCGTCGGAGATGACGGGACGCCGGCCGGGTTGCGCCTGGGACTTGCTACGGCAAGTTGACGCGGCCGGCAACCCCGATGCCCCTGAACAGGGCGGCCGGCACGATTGAATGACACCTCCTCCGGGGTGTCCCACGGATGAATTTCTCCACATGAGCAAACGATTTTGGATCATCACCTTGCTGGTCATCCTCGGCCTGGGCGGGTGGTATTACCTGCAACACCGGCCGGCCGCGGCCGGCGGCGCGGCGAACGCGGGGGCTGGCGGCCGACAGGGTGGTGGCGCGGGCGGCCGTCGCGGCGGCGGGGCGGATCCGAACGCGCCGATTCCCGTCGTCGCGGGGAAGGCGGAGGAAAAGAACGTCCCGATTTACCTCGACGGACTGGGCACGGTGCAGGCCTACAACACGGTGACCGTCAAGGCGCGCGTGGACGGCCAACTCGACAAGGTGGCGTTCACCGAGGGTCAGGACGTGAAGGAGGGAGAATTGCTCGCTCAGATCGATCCCCGGCCCTACCAGGCCTCGCTCGACCAGGCCATCGCCAAAAAGGCGCAGGACGACGCGCAACTTGCCAACGCACGGCTCGTGCTCACGCGCGACAAGGACTTGATCGACAAGAAGGTCCTCGACCAGCAGAGTTACGACACCCAGCGGTTCCTCGTGGACCAAATGGTCGCCACGGTGCAAGCCGACCAGGCCGCCATCGACAACGCGCGTACGCAGCTCGACTACACGCACATCACCGCACCGCTCGCCGGCCGGGTGGGGGTGCGGCAGGTGGACCAGGGGAACATCATCCACGCCACGGATGCCGGCGGGCTGGTGGTCATCACCCAACTGCGCCCGATCTCGCTCGTCTTTACCCTCCCCGAGCAAAACCGCCAACTGATCCGCGACCGTTATCCCGCCGGCGAGGCGCAGAGCCATCTGCCGGTGCTCGCCGTGGGACGTGACAACAGCGGCAAACTCGGCGACGGGACTCTGGAGGTCATCGACAACCTCATCGACCAGACCACGGGCACGATCAAACTGAAGGCCACTTTTCCGAACGACGATCTGCGGCTCTGGCCGGGCGAGTTCGTCAACGCCCGGCTGTTGCTGACGACCCGCGAAAACGGCGTCGTGGTGCCCGCGAGCGTCATCCAGCGCGGCCCGCAGGGCTCGTATGTGTTCGTCATCAAGGACGACCAGACCGTGGAAGTGCGGCCGGTCGTCGTTTCGCAAACCGAGGATGGCCTCGCGCTCATCGACGACGGACTCAAGGCGGGCGAAGCCGTGGTGGTGGACGGCCAGTACAAACTCCAGGCCGGCTCGAAGGTCGCCGTCAGCAACGGCGGCGGCCCGAAGAAAGACGGCGACCCCTCGCCGCACCGCAACAAGCTGGGCGACGGGAAAAGCAAAGGCAGCCCGTCTCCCGCCGCGTCCCCGGCCGTGGCCGCCAGCCGCTAGAGGGTGCCACTCGCCCGCGCCATGAATATCTCCGAGCCTTTCATCCGCCGGCCCATCGCCACGTCGCTGCTGATGGCGGCGGTGATCCTGCTGGGTTTGCTGGGGTATGAATTGCTGCCGATCTCGGCGCTGCCGTCGGTCGATTTCCCGACGATCCAGGTGTTCGCGCAGTTGCCGGGAGCCAGTCCGGACGTGATGGCGTCGTCCGTCACGACCCCGCTGGAGCGCCAGTTCGGACAAATTCCGGGGCTGGCGTCGATGAATTCGACCAGTTCGTTCGGCAATGCGACCATCACGCTGCAGTTCGTGCTGGACCGCGAGATCGACGCCGCCGCCGAGGATGTGCAGGCCGCGATCAACGCCGCCGCCGGCGTCCTGCCGACCAATCTCCCGAATCCGCCGACCTACAACAAGGTCAACCCGGCGGACACCGCGATCATTTCGTTGGCGATCACCTCCGACAGCCTGCCGTTGGACAAGGTCAACGATTTCGCCGACACCGTTCTTGCCCAGAAACTCAGCCAGGTTCCCGGCGTCGGGTTGGTTTCCATCCAAGGGAACCAGAAGCCGGCGGTGCGCGTGCGCGTGAACCCGGCCGCCGCCGCGTCGCTGGGCCTGAGCCTGGAGGATGTGCGTACCGTTCTTGGCCAGGCGAACGTCAATGCCCCGAAAGGCAGCTTCGACGGCCCCCGCCAGTCGCAGACCATCGGCTCGAACGACCAGATCTTTTCCGCCGCCGCCTACAAGCCGATCATCGTCGCGTATCGCAACGGCGCGCCGGTGCGTCTGAGCGACATCGGCACCGTCATCGACAGCGTGGAAAACGACCAGTTGGCCGCCTGGGTGGCCGACGGCAAGAGCGGCTACACGCCCGCCGTGCTGCTCGACATCCAGCGTCAGCCGGGCGCGAACATCATCGAGACGGTGGACCGCATCAAGGCGCTGCTGCCCCAGTTAACGGCGACGATCCCGCCGTCGGTCAAAGTGAACGTGCTCACCGACCGGACCGAGACGATCCGCGCCTCGGTCGAGGACGTGCAGTTCACGCTGGTCCTCACCGTTGTTCTCGTGGTCATGGTGATTTTCGTGTTTCTGCGCAAGCTCTGGGCGACCGTCATCCCGAGCGTGGCGCTGCCGCTTTCCATCATCGGCACTTTCGGGTTGATGAAACTCGCCGGTTTCAGTCTGGATAACCTGTCCCTGATGGCGCTGACCATTTCCACGGGTTTCGTCGTGGACGACGCCATCGTGATGATCGAGAACATCGTCCGCTACATCGAGGCGGGCGAGACGCCGCTGGAGGCGGCGCTCAAAGGGGCGCGGCAGATCGGTTTCACGGTGATCTCGCTCAGCGTGTCGTTGATCGCGGTCTTCATCCCGCTGCTGTTCATGACGGGTATCGTGGGGCGGCTCTTCCGCGAGTTCGCGGTCACGTTGAGCGCCGCTGTCGTCGTGTCCGCCGTCATTTCGTTGACGCTGACCCCGATGATGTGCGCGAGGCTGCTCCAACCCGAAAAAAAGGAAGCCGCCACCGGTAAGGACAAACAGCACAACTGGTTTTACCGGGTCACCGAGAAATTTTTCGACGGGATGCTGGCGTTCTACGAGCACGGCCTGAAGTGGGTGCTTAAGAACCAGTTCTTCACGCTGATGATCGCGGTCGCTACCCTGGTGGGGACGATCTGGCTCTATGTCATCATCCCGAAGGGCCTGCTGCCGCAGCAGGACACCGGCGTCATCATCGGCGTGACGGATGCCGCACAGAACATCTCTTTCCAGGCGATGGTCGACCGGCAGCGCGCGGTGGCCGACATCGTGCGCCACGACCCCGACGTGCAGTCGGTGGCGTCGTTCGTCGGTGCCGGCTCGGTCAACGCGACGATCAACACCGGCCGCCTGACCATCGTCCTCAAGCCGCGCAAGGACCGCCAAAGCAATGCGGAGGAGATCATCAACCGGCTGCGTGACGCGACGGGCAGCATCCAGGGGATCTCGCTGTTCACCCAGGCGGTGCAGGACCTGCAACTCGACAGCCGCGTCAGCCGCACGCAGTACCAGTACGTCCTCCAGGATGCGGACCCCGCCGAACTGAGCGTATGGACGCAAAAGCTTCTCGACCAACTGCGCGCCCTGCCTGAATTGACCGACGTGGCCAGCGACCAGCAGGCGAGCGGGCAGCAGCTCAACGTCACCGTGGACCGCGACCAGGCGTCTCGCTACAGCGTGCTCACCCAGGCGGTGGACAACACGCTCTACGACGCCTTCGGGCAACGGCAGGTCTCGGTGATCTACACACAGCTAAACCAGTATCGCGTCATCCTCGAAGTCGAGCCGGGCTTTCGTGATACGCCCAACGCCCTGGACAAGATTTACGTCAAATCGACGACCGGACAGCTCATCCCTTTGAGCACGATTGCCAAAATCACGAACTCGACCGCGCCGTTGTCCATTCCGCACCTGGGGCAGTTTCCTTCCTCGACGCTTTCCTTTAACCTGAAGCCCGGCAGCTTCCTCAGTCAGGCCGTCGTCGCCATCCAGAAAGCTCAGGCAGACATCGGGATGCCGGACACCATCGTGACGGCGTTTACCGGCAGCGCCGCCGAGTTCCGTTCCTCGCTGGCCAGCGAACCGTACCTGATCCTGGCCGCGCTCGTGGTCATCTACATCGTGCTCGGCGTCCTCTACGAGAGCTACATCCACCCGATCACCATCCTTTCCACGCTGCCCTCGGCGGGTGTCGGCGCGTTGCTCGCGTTGCTCGTCTGCGGGATGGACCTGTCGCTGGTGGCGCTCATCGGCATCATCCTGCTCATCGGCATCGTCAAAAAGAACGCCATCATGATGATCGATTTCGCGCTGGAGGCCGAGCGCGACGAGGGCATGTCGCCGGAAGATTCCATCTACAAGGCGTGCCTGCTGCGTTTCCGGCCGATCATGATGACCACGGCCGCCGCGCTGCTCGGCGCGTTGCCGCTCGCGCTGGAAAACGGCACCGGGTCGGAACTGCGCCGCCCCCTGGGCGTGTCGATTGTCGGTGGTCTGCTCCTGTCGCAGGTTTTGACCCTCTACACGACCCCGGTCATCTACCTGTACATGGACCGCATCGCCCAGTGGCTGTCCGCGCGGCGCAAGCGGGGCGTTCCGACCGACGCCGGAGCGGCGATCCCGCCGGTCCCGCGCGGTGCGCCCACCCCCGAACCCGCCGTCGCTCGATGAGCGTCTCGGAGCCATTCATCCGCCGTCCGGTCGGCACGTCGCTGCTGGCGCTCGGGTTGCTGCTGCTCGGGCTGGTCGCGTACCAGTTTTTGCCCATCGCGCCGCTGCCGCAGATCGATTTCCCGACGATCCAGGTACAGGCCTCGCTGCCGGGCGTCGATCCCGAGACGGCGGCCACGTCGCTCGCCGCGCCGCTGGAACGCCGGTTCGCGCAGATCGCCGGCGTCTCGGAGATCACTTCGAGCAGCACGCTCGGCGGTGCCAGCATCACCCTCCAGTTCAACCTCGACCGTGACATCAACGGTGCCGCGCGCGACGTGCAGGCCGCCATCAACGCCGCCGGCGGCGAGTTGCCTCTCAACCTGCCCAACCCTCCGACGTATCGCAAGGTCAACCCGGCCGACTCGCCGGTGATGATCCTCGCGATGACCTCCGACACGGTCCCGCTGGCAGAAGTTTACAATCTCGCCGACCAGGTGCTCGGCCAGCGCCTCAGCCAGATCGAGGGCGTCAGCCAGGTGAGCATCAACGGCGGCGCGAAGTCGGCGGTGCGCATCCAGGTCAACCCCGCCGTGCTCACCTCGATGGGCATGAGCATGGACGACATCCGCGGCGTGATCTCGCAGGTCAACGTGGACTCGCCCAAGGGCCTCCTGGCGAACGACCACGAGAGCTTCGTCATCGCCAGCAACGACCAGCTCTACGAGGCCAAGGATTACAAAAAACTCATCGTCGCGCAGCACAACGGCGTGCCCGTCCAGCTCGGCTCGATTGCCAACGTCACCGACGGACAGGAGAACAACTTCCTGGCCGGTTGGTCCGGCAGCAAGCGCGCCGTGTTGTTGATCATCCGCAAGCAATCCGCGGCGAACGTCATCAAAATCGTCGATCAGATCCGGCAGATGCTGCCGCAGCTCCGCACCTGGCTGCCCCCCTCCGTCAACCTGGCCATCATCAGCGACCGCACGCAGACCATCCGCGCGTCGGTCAACGACGTGCAACTGACCCTGCTCATCAGCATCGCGCTGGTCATCATGGTGATGTTTCTGTTCCTGCGCCGGTTCTGGCCCACGTTCATCGCGGGGGTGACGGTGCCGCTGTCCCTGGCGGGAACGTTCGGCGTCATGTACCTGCTGGGGTACAGCCTGGACAACCTTTCCCTGATGGCGCTGACGGTTTCCGTGGGCTTCGTGGTGGACGACGCCATCGTCGTCATCGAAAACATCGTCCGGTTCATCGAACAGGGCGACTCGCCGCTGGAAGCCGCTCTCAAAGGCGCGCGTCAGATCGGTTTCACCGTCATCTCGATCAGCCTGTCGCTGATCGCCGTGTTCATCCCCATCCTGTTCATGGGCGGGCTGATCGGCCGGTTGTTCCACGAGTTCGCGGTGACGCTGAGCGCCGCCATCGTCGTCTCGGCGGTGGTATCGCTCACGCTGACGCCGATGCTCTGCGGACGGTTCCTGCGGCCGGAACATCCCGACCGCCGGGCGGGATGGTTTTTCGAGACGATGGAGCGTTTTTTTGACTGGATGCTCCGCGGCTACGAGCACGGTTTGAAATGGGTGCTGCGTCATCGCCGGTTCACGCTCTCGCTGGCGGTGGCGACCCTCGTGGCCACCGTGTACATGTTCCGGGTGCTGCCACCGGGCTTCTTCCCGCAGCAGGACACCGGACTGGTGATGGGTTTCGTCGAAGGCGGGCAGGACATTTCCTTTGCGGCGATGTCGAAGAAATTTCAGGCGGTGGCCGGCATCGTCGGTGCGGACCCCGGGGTGGCCGGTTTCGGCGGCTTCCTGGGAGGGAGCGCCGATAACGTCGGCTTCATGTTCATTTCTCTCAAGCCGAAGGCCGAGCGCAAGCTCAGCGCCGACGAGGTGATCGGCCGGATGCGGCCCAAGCTGGCGAAAATCCCCGGCGTCAGTCTCTTTTTGCAAGCGTCCCAGGACCTCCGGGTCGGGGGTCGTACCGGCCGGTCGCAATACCAGTACACTCTGGAATCCGCCGACCTGAACGATTTGCGCCACTGGACGCCGCTGCTCCTCGAAAGACTCAAAAAGGAGAAGGAGTTGCAAGACGTCAATACCGACCAGCAGATGAGCGGCTTGCAAATGAATGTCGTCATCGACCGCGACGCCGCCGCCCGGCTCGGCATCCAACCCCAGGCCGTGGACGACACGCTCTACAGCGCGTTTGGACAGCGCGAAATCTCGGTGATCTACACCCAGCAAAACCAATACCGTGTCGTCCTGGAAACCGACCCGCGCTTCCAGCAGGACGCCGCCTCGCTGGACAAGATTTACGTCACTTCCTCGACGGGCAACCAGGTGCCCTTGAGCACGATTGCCCGCTACGAACCGACGAACACGTCACTCTCGATCAACCACCAGGGTCAATTTCCGGCCACGACATTGACCTTCAACCTCGCGCCCGGCGTCGCGCTCGGCCAAGCGGCGGTGGTCATCGACCGCGTCACGAAGGAACTCGGGATGCCTTCGACCATCCACGGGAGTTTCCAGGGGACGGCCAAAGTTTTCAAGGACACGCTGTCCACCCTGCCGTGGCTGATCGTGACGGCGCTGCTGGCCGTTTACATCGTGCTCGGCGTCCTCTACGAGAGCCTGATCCACCCCATCACGATCCTGTCCACGCTGCCTTCGGCGGGGCTGGGTGCGTTGTTGGCGCTCTGGGCGTTCGGGATGGACCTGTCGCTGGTGGCGTTCATCGGCATCATCCTGCTCATCGGCATCGTCAAAAAGAACGCCATCATGATGATCGATTTTGCGCTGGAGGCGGAACGCAACGAAGGCATGTCTCCCGAAGATGCCATCTACCAGGCGTGCCTCACGCGTTTCCGGCCGATCATGATGACCACGTTGGCGGCGATGTTCGGCGCGGTCCCGTTGGCGATTGGCATGGGCACCGGATCGGAACTCCGCCAGCCCCTGGGCGTGGCCATCGTCGGCGGCTTGTTCGTTTCGCAGGCGTTGACGTTGTTCACGACGCCGGTGGTCTACCTGTTCTTCGAGAATCTGCGGCTCCGGTTCGGGAAGCACCGCGATGTGCCGAGGCAGCCGGTGCCAGAGTTGACCCATGCCTGACGGTCGAACTTCTCAATTCGCGTGCTCATCAGTGCCGCTGCTTTTTGGAAAGGTGACAGCCTGGTCGCGTTCGAGCGCTTCGACCTGCGGCAAAACATCGGTCGGAATCGTCTTTCGTTGCTCGGGGGTATCGATGCGGCCGTCGAAAACCTTTTTCCCTTCGGCGTCGCGGACCGTCAGTCTACGTTGACCGTGTGGGGAAACATTGATCTCGACGCGGCCCGTCGCATCGCGCAGCAGGATAAACGCACCCGCCAGATCGACGCGGCTGCCCGTAGTGCGCGCGGTGCGTTCGCGCGTCATCTCCATTGCCTGCTCCATCTGTTCCTTGCTTCGGGTGGTTGCCGCCTCGATTTGCGCGCGGCTGCGCTCGACCAGTGATTCTCTGATTCGCTCCCCGAGCGCGTCCTGTGACAAGTCATCAATGTTAAAATGTAACTCGTTGAAGTTGCCGTCTTGGCCTTGACGCATCACCCGAAATACACGGTCGCCCGGATGGCCGCTCGTGCGCTCGGGACGTTTCTGAAGCTTCGCGGTGAGTTTGGTCTCCTGCCCTTTGCGCAGGACCGCGAGTGAGATCTCCTGACCCTCGGAAAAACTTCGCACCAAGACCGAGAGTTGACCCTCGCTGGTGAGGACCTGGTCGTTGAGCATCTTGAGGATATCGTGGGTCTTCACTCCGGCCGCCTCGGCCGCGCTGCCGGGAACGACGTATTCGACGAGCAAACCGAAGCCTTCCGGCAGGTTGAGCTGATCGCTCAGGGCGGAGGGGACACCCGTCGTCTCCACGCCGAGGAAAACGCCTGACTGGTTTCTGCCCGTGGGCTGGGGGGTGGGCGGGTTCGGCGGAACGGGTGGCGCGGGCGGTGCCGGAGCGGCCAGTGGCGGCGGAGGGGCGGGGTTCTGGGCGATCCCGTGGAGGGGCATGGTGCTGCAAGCGGCGGAGAGAAACAGTAATACGCGTCTTGTCATCGTAGGAATTTTCGGAGGTTGGTTGGATGGGTGATTGGCTGCTAATCAGTTCTTTATGTGATACTTACTCGACCTGAATTGGGACGAGCATGACATCCTCACGCGGGTACGAAACTTCCCAGTGGACGCCCGTCGTGGGATTACGCCACCGCACGAGGTCTGCCGAGCGATAACGGAGGCGATGGACCGGTTCCTGCCCGGCGTCGTACACCACGCCTTCGTCGAGCGCCTGGTAGACGACGTTGCTCGTTCTGGCACTGCTTATCTCGGGTTCACTGGCCCCCACCGATGCATGGTTCGACGAAGGGGAGGGGGAGGGTGCCGCTGGGAGGAGATGCGTGAAGACGATGACCAGAGCGGCAGTCAAAGCGGGTGAGACCACGCCCCACCCGAAAGCTGCGGAAGCACGGCTGAACCCGAGCCTTTGCCACCACGCCGACGCATTGCGTTCATTTGTGGGATGATCGAGAGATACGGCGACTCGTTCCTTCAATTGTCGGCTGACAACGCGAGGTTCGAGCCTGCGCAGATCGCTTTCGAGATCGGCAAATTCGTCATTCATAGCAAACGGGTCGGAGAATTTTCTTCAAAGCGGTGATGGCGTAACGGTAACGTGACGCCGCGGTGTTGGGCGACAGGCCGAGGGCCTCGGCGATCTGCGCGAAAGTCAATTCGCCCCAGATTTTGAGCACGAGCACCTCGCGTTGTTCGGTCGGAAGGTGGCGCAATGCGACTTCGACAGGCAGCACTTCGCTGACGTCCATCGAGGCGAACAACGAGGTGCCGCATTGTTGCTCATCGACGGACGAAAGGTGTTCGTCCGAAGCAAGCGTCTCGCGTCGTTTGCGCCGTGTCTCGCGCCGAAGGTGATCCAATGCCACGCTACGAACCGCTGCGAACAGCAAGCCGGTGTGTTGCTCGTCAGGCGTCCGATGCTTGCGCCAAAAGCGAACGAACGCCTCCTGCACCGCGTCCTCGGCGTCGGCGATATCCGGCAACCACTGACGCGCGAAAAGGATTAACCGTGGTCCGAACCGGGCGAAGTACGTTCGCCAGTCAGGGCGGCAGTGTTCCGAATCGTTCATCATTTCACCGGAAGTGTCCGTTGAAGAATAAACGCCGCGGCTGCATCGCTTTGTCTAATCATTCCCATGCTAGGAACCGATCAGCCATCGCAGTAAACCTTATATTACATTTATTGTATGATGTTACAAAAAAGGCTGTAAAAGGTTGTTTTTGCCTGCTTTTCTACCTGGGGTCAGCGTGTCGAATGTGCCATAGGCGAGATCGTTTTCGCATAACGGTAAATGCTGTCACCGTTATAGTATCGTGGGGTGCAAGAAGCGTGTGACGCGAACAACGCAGCCCATGATTGGCCACGTTCTACTTGGCAGGAATTTCTTGAATCCATCCCCTTTACGACTTGGGTTTAAGCTCCAGAGCTGCACCTGATCGGATCGGCACGCTCGTTGGAAATTCCCCGGTGCTCGTCTCACGCCCTGTTGCCGGGCGGCCCACTTGTATTCCGGGCCGAAATGACCGATGCTGGTCCACTTTTTATGTTCAACTGGATTCTCAAACAGATCCTCGGCTCGAAAAATCAGCGCGAGTTGAAGCGGCTGATGCCCATCGTGCGCCGGATCAACGAACTCGACGAGCAGTTCAAGTCGCTCTCGGACGATGATTTGCGTGCGAAGACTCGCGCCTGGAAAGAACGCCTCGCGCCGGTCGAGAAATTCGCGGAGCGCGAGGCCATTCTCAACGAAATCCTTCCTGAAGCCTTCGCGGTCGTCAAAAACGGTGCCCGCCGGATGTGCGGCAAATCGTGGACGGTTTGCGACCAGGACGTGACCTGGAACATGATCCATTTCGACGTGCAGTTGATCGGTGGCATGGTGCTCCATTCCGGCCGCATCGCGGAAATGGCCACTGGCGAAGGCAAAACGCTCGTTGCCACCCTGCCCCTCTATCTCAATGCCCTCACCGGTCGCGGTGCGCACCTCGTCACCGTCAATGATTACCTCGCCCGGCGCGACGCCGAGTGGATGGGTCAGTTGTTCCGTTTTCTCGGCCTGACCTGCGGCTGCATCCAGCACGATCAGTCCCCGGACGTGCGCCGCGCACAGTACGCCTGCGACATCACCTACGGCATCAACAGCGAACTCGGCTTCGATTACCTGCGCGACAACGGCATGGCGACGAGCCGCGAACAGCAGGTCCAGCGCGGCTACATCTATGCCATCGTGGACGAGGTGGATTCCATCCTGATCGACGAGGCGCGCACGCCGCTCATCATCGCGGGACCAGCCACGGTTTCGACGCATCAATACGACAAGTTCAAACCCGGGATCGAACAACTCGTGCGCAAACAAAACATGCTTTGCAGCCGGTTGGTGAACGAGGCCAAATCCCTGCTTGACGACGGGAAAGGCGAGGAAGCCGGCGTGATCCTCTACAAGGTCAAGCTCGGCCAGCCGCGCAACAAATCGCTGTTGCGGTTGCTCGAAGACCCCGTGAATCGCAAGGCGCTCGACAAGGCCGAGTTATCTTTCCACGCTGATACGCGCAAGGACGAGCTTTTCGGCCTCAAGGAAGAACTCTTTTTCACCATCGACGAGCGGGCGCAGGAGGCTGATTTGTCCGAGCAGGGCCGCGACTTCCTGAACCCGGACGAGCCCGAAGCCTTCGTGCTGCCGGACCTGATGACGGCGTTTGCGGAGATCGACATCCGCACGGACATCGACGATGCCGCCAAGGAACAGGCCAAGTCGCGCTTGCAGGCGCAGTGTGACCACCAGGCGGAGCGCATCCATAACATCTCCCAGTTGTTGCGCGCCTACTGCCTGTACGAACGCGATGTCGAGTACGTGGTCGAGGAAAACAAGGTCGTCATCGTGGACCAGAGCACCGGCCGCAAGATGCCGGGCCGGCGCTGGAGCGACGGTCTCCACCAGGCGGTCGAGGCCAAGGAAGGCGTCCAGATCGACCGCGAGACGCAGACGCTCGCCACGATCACGATCCAGAACTATTTCCGGCTGTACCAGAAGCTCTCGGGCATGACGGGCACGGCGGAAACCGAGGCCAACGAGTTCCACGATATCTACAAGCTCGACGTGATCGTCATCCCGACCAACCGCGGCATCCAGCGCAAGGACTCGAACGACCGCATCTACAAAACCCGCCGCGAGAAGTACAACGCGGTCATCGCCGAGATCAAGGAGTCTCACGGTCGCGGCCAGCCCGTGCTCGTCGGCACGGCGAGCGTGGAATCGTCCGAGCTGCTCAGCCGGATGCTCAAGCGCGAAAAAATCCCGCACAGCGTCCTCAACGCGAAGTACCACCGCCAGGAGGCCGAGATTATCCAACGCGCCGGACAGCGTGACGCGGTGACGATTGCCACCAACATGGCCGGACGCGGCACGGACATCAAACTGGGCGAAGGCGTCAGCGCCGTCGGCGGCCTCATGGTTATCGGCACCGAGCGCCACTCGGCCCGTCGCATCGACCGCCAGTTGCGCGGCCGTTGCGCCCGTCAGGGCGACCCCGGGGCGTCGCGTTTCTACGTGAGTTTCGAGGACGATCTGATGCGCAATTTCGGCGCGTCCGACCGCATGACGAAGATCATGGAGACGTTCGGCCTCGAGGATGGCCAGGAACTGGAACACCCCCTGCTCAACCGCAGCGTGGAAAACGCCCAGAAACGGGTTGAACAGCGCGACTACATGAGCCGCAAACACACGTTGGAGTACGACGACGTGATGAACAAACAGCGGGAGGTCGTCTACGGTTACCGGAACGAGATCATCGACACCGACAACCCCCGGCAGCTCATCGACGAGGTGATCCAGGAGGCGATCCCCGCGAAGGTGAACGAGTACGTTAAGGAAGGCGGCGACGAGGAACCCAACTACGCGGGCCTGCTTGCTTGGGTGAACATGACTTTCCCGCTGGGACTCTCGGCGGAAAAGGCGGCGTTCGAGAAGAAGACGCCGGCGGAGATCGGCCAGTTTCTCGTGCAGCGCATCACCGAGGCGTACACGAGCAAGTGCAGCCACGAGGACCCCGAGGCGGTCAAGGGATTGGAGCGATACATCGGGCTCAACGCCGTGGACCGCCTGTGGCAGGAGCATTTGTTCGCAATGGATGGACTCCGTGAGGGCATCCAGCTCCAGCGCATCGGCCAGAAGGACCCGCTCGTGGAATACAAGAACGAGGCTTACTCCATGTTCGTCGATTTCATGGCGAGCCTGAAACTGGAGATCCTGCACAACCTGTTCCGCAGCACGTCGAACCTCCAGGCGTTCGAGAAATTCCTCGCCAGCCTTCCGCAGACGCTCCTGCACGATGTACTCGGCGGACCGGACCAGAACTCTCGCCCCGCCTCGGCCGAGCCCGGGGTGGACCGGCAACCGCGTCCGGCACCGACCGCGGCAACCCCTGTCGCCGAGGAGGCCCCTCCCCGCTTGGAAATCCCTGGCAAGCGCGAGCTTCCGAAGGTCGGGCGCAACGATCCGTGCCCGTGCGGCAGCGGCAAAAAGTTCAAGAACTGCTGCGGCCACTGACCATTCGCGGGACACCGGCCGCGATGCGTCCGAAGGAGGCTTTCGTGCGCCGCTGGGCAAGGCACTTTTCCGTTGTCAAGTCAACACGATTGCGCCTTGCCTAAACTTGTGGAACATCCATATTGTTCGGCAGATTGGGCATTCCAATGGGTTTACGTCGGATGGTTCTTCCTCATCACTGGGTCGTGTTTGCAGCAGTCACCACAGCTTCGGTTGTCGCGGCCTGTTCTCTCACGCACTCGCTCGTTGGAAGACTGTTCCGCAGGCTGATGCCACGCCGCGGAGTCGTTCCGCTGCCACGGCAGGAGCTTTTGTCCACGGACCCCGATCGATCCCGACAAAGTATTCTTCTGCCCAAAGCCTCCTGTCCAGCGCCTCGCGAGTGTTGCACTCCTCTGGAAGCGCCGGGTCCGAAGATCGGTGCGCCCTCACCGGCGCGCTTTGTCGGCCACCCAACGTTCAGACATCCTACATTTGACTCCAAGCATGAAATCCTATCCATCTTCCCAATCGGCCCAAGGCTCACGCCGCGGCTCCAGAAACCGCTCGGAAGGACGGTCCGGCCGGTACTCGGGAGAGCGCCGCTCGGGCGGCACGCGCGCACCCGCGCCGTCCCTCTGGCAGAAAATCCTCTCCTTCTTCACCGGGTCCAAGAAATCGGCGCCTCTGCGGCAACCGAGCGAAACAGCTGCGCCGCAGTCGTCTGACGACCTCGGCGGGTCGCGCTCGAAGCCGTCGTCTGTGGGCTCGAGCCGCGTCGTTCGCAAACCCGAGGCCGTGGACGTGACCAGCCCCCGGTTGTACGTGGGCAACCTTTCCTTCGACGCCACGGAAAGTGACCTGTCCGAACTGTTCAGCGGCGTGGGCCAAGTGGTGACCGCCGAGGTCGTCAGCCACAAGCAGACCCAGCGTTCCAAAGGCTTCGCGTTCGTGCAGATGCAAACCATCGACGAGGCGAAACGCGCGGTCAGCGAGCTTCACGACAAGGATTTCATGGGCCGTAAACTCGTGGTGAGCGGTGCTAAGAACACCGATCAGCACGACAGCCGCAGCGAACCCCGGTTTGCCGCCTGATCCGGTCCGGCAATTCCGACAAATCACCTTGGCCCGGCCTCATCCAGTGGATGTGCCGGGCCTTTTTGTTTGTGCGTGAGCCCTATTTCATCGTTGGACCCACGGCCGTCGGCAAAACGGAGATCGCCGTGGAGGCGGCGGCCCTCTGCGGGGCCGAGATCGTCAGCGCCGATGCGTTCCAAGTGTACGCTGGGCTGGCGCGCTTGACCGCGAAACCCTCGGCGCACGACCTCGCGCGCATCCGGCATCACCTGATCGGGCACGTCCCACGGCACGAGACCTACAGCGTGGCGCGATACCACGAGGAAGCGTCCGCCTGCCTGCGCGAAGTGTCGAGCCGGGGACGCCCCGTGATCGTCGTCGGAGGCAGTGGGCTCTACGTCAAGGCCCTGACGCACGGGTTGTCTCCCCTGCCCCCAGCCCGGCCGGAGCTTCGGGCAGAGCTAGAAAAGACCGGTCTGCCAGAGTTGGTCGCCGAGCTTCAACGACTCGATCCGACGGCGGCACGGCAGGTCGATACGAAAAACAAACGGCGGGTCGTGCGGGCCGTCGAGGTCTGCATCCTGACAGGTGGACGCTTTTCCGACCACCAGACCGCATGGCAGGCAGCGCGACCACCGGTGCGGGGAACGTTTCTCGTCCGCGAAAAAGCCGATCTCATGGAGCGGATCAACCGCCGGACCGGCAGCTTGCTGGATGAAGAGGCGCTCGAAGAGGCGCGCACCGCACTCCGCGCCCCCTTTTCGGCGACGGCCTCCCGGATTATCGGCTTGCGGGAGATCGGCTCTCTCCTGATAGGTGAACTCTCACCTTCCGAGTGTCTGGAGCAGGTGCGGATCGCCACCCGCCGCTATGCCAAACGGCAAATGACGTGGTTCCGTGGGGAAGCGTTTGACGAGGTGGTCAACCTCTCTGACGGCCCGGACGCCCAGGCCTGCGCGCGGAACATCGCGCGAAAAATCGACACCGTGCGGCAGGACGGCTTTTCTATCGGAGACAATCCGGCGGAAACGTGACACGATGCCACCCATGATTCCCTTCCCTCCGAAGATCGGTTCCGTCTTCCGCCGCGTGTCCGCGTTCGCCGCCGTGGCGGCTTTTCTCTGTCTGCTGCCTTCGCGGGGTTTTGGCCAACGCGCGACGCCGGCCGCCAGTCCGGCCCAACAAACCACCGCATCGACCTCCCGGCCAGACGCGCTCTGGCGTTGTGAACTGCCGGGAGGCGTGTATCTCGTGGCGTTGCGTAGCATCGTGTCGATCAGCAGCCACGAGTACGTCGTGGACGGGTTGGCGCGCGTGACGGAGGTCAACGTCGCCACCGCCAGCACCGTCGAAGCGAGGTTCTATTTTCTGGAACCGATGACCAGCGCGTTGTCCACGGGCCCCGGAGCGACGTTGGAAGCACTCCAGCAGCGGGTGCAGGACCTGTCCGCTTCCCACCCAGAGGTCGAGGCGGTGTGGCAGAAAGTCGTCAAAAACTATCCGACCACCACCCACGCCCACACGGTGGAATACCGGCTGAACTCCAAGGGAGACCTGCAAAGCCTCTACTCGAGCCTCGAACAATCGTGGACCACCGGCAAGGGCGTGAACTACAAAATCGAGTAACCTCGAACGCGGCAGGCGTCCTCAGTGAGCCTTCAAAAGATCGAGCAAACTGCTGGCGGTATCGATGACGGCGCCGGTCCCTTCCTTCGCCTTTTGCACCACGGCCTGCTCCGCCGACGTGGTCAATCGGCCCGTCAGGTCTTCGTGTGGATTATCCACCGGCCCGGTGAGATGCATCGTCGTCCACGCATAGCCATCGTGTGATGGCAGGTCAAACACCGCCCCGCCCACCTGGCTGACCCAGCGGACCGAAGAGATCGCCACGCCGACCCGGAAGAGGCCGTCGATCTGCTGCGCGCGCACGGTGAAGTCGCCTTCCACCCGCAGCAGCCCGTCGGATTCGATGACGATGTTGCGGACTTTGAGTAAATCCGGCGTCCAGGTGAAATCGACGCTGCCTTTCTGCACGACCGCCTGCCGGTAACGCGCGCTGGACGAGAAGATCGCCAGTTCGTTGAGCACGGGCAAGGCTTCCAGCCGCCCTTCGCGCAACTCGATGTGGCCGGAGCTTTGCCAGCTCTTGGCGTCCTCCGGCGAGCCCGTGACCCGCACGTTTCCGGTGGCCGAGCCGTGCAACCGTCCGCGCCAGTCCGGCGGCAAAAACGGCTCGACCGGCACGGCGTCGAGGTTGAGGACGAGATCGAGTTCCTTGCTTCCGGTGAGGGTCTGTTTGCCGGAGAGTTCGAGTTTGCCGCCGGCTTTCGGTCGGCCGTTTGCCTGCGTGATGTACACCGCGTCTTCCGTGGATTTCAGCGTGAAATCGTCCATCGCCACCGCGGGGAGGTTGTCCTGCGAGAGCGTCCCGCCGTGCCCCTGGACCTCCCACGTGTTCACGTTCCCGAGCATCCGCGCGGAGAGGCGGGCGTTCTCCAACTGGCCCGTCCCACCAGGCTGATCGTTCGTCCACTTGAGCGAGAAGTTGGACACGTGCACCTCGCCGATTTCCATCCGGTTGGGCAGCAGCGACGCCAGGAAGCCACGGTCCGCGCCGGGAGGGGCGACCTTGTCCGGCTTCGGTTGGGAGGGAGCGGTTTTCCTGGCGGTGTTTGCGCCCAGTTCGGCGGAGATGCGCTCGACATCGAGGGTTTCGATGCGCCAGACGCGACGCCACAGGGCACCGAGATCGAACGCGGCACGCACCTGATCGGCGTTAAAAGCGGTGAGTGGCCCGTTGGGACTGCCGCGCACGTCGATGCCGGTGGTGTACAACTCGCTGTTCTCCCAATGCAGCGGCTCGATGTGTGCCTCGGCTTGCAGGGCGGCCGACGCTTTCCGGTCGAGGAAGCGGCGGAAATCGTCGCTGCGCAGAAACTTATCCAGCCACCAGCGGACGCCGACCAGCGCGAGCAAGAGGCAGACGAGCGCCACCGGTACGCCGAAAATAACCCAGCGCAGACCGCGGGACGGCCCCTTCTTGCGCGGGCGCGCGGCGCGAACTTCGGCGGCAGGGGGGACCGTGGGTTCCATCGGGTCAGATTAGCACGGAACGCCGGCCGTCGCGGGGACGAAGCTGATTTTTTTTCGTTGACAGTGCCGGGTGGGCCGGGTGGATGTACAGGGAGATGCTGTCGCTGGAAACCATCGCCCTCGAAACCAGCGAGGGGGAGCACGCGCGCCGCCTGCTCGACGGCGTGAACCTGCGGATGGGCCGGGGCGAACTGATCGCGATTGTCGGCCCCTCGGGCTGTGGCAAGTCCACGTTGCTCAAAGTCATCGCCGGTTTGTCCGAGCCCACGGAGGGGACGGTTCGCTGGGACGGGCGCGACCTGGCCACGGAGGGCGACTTCGCGCCGACGGACCTCGGGTACGTGCCGCAGTTCAGCCTCGCCTACGACAGCCTGACGGTGCGTGAAAGCGTGGACTACGCCTCGCGTCTGCGCGTGGCCGGGGTCGCCGACGAGGAACGGGACGAACGGATCGACACGCTGCTCGCCACGACGGGCCTGGAAGCGTTGGCGGACCGGCGCGTGCGGGTCCTGAGCGGTGGACAGCGGCGGCGGCTCGGCCTGGCCATCGAGATGGTTTCGTCCCCTTCGCTGCTGCTGTGCGACGAGGTCACCAGCGGCCTCGATCCGGGGTCGGCACAGGAGATCGTTTCGCTGCTCCACGCCCTCGCCCGGGCTGATGGCGGCAAGCGCCGCGTGGTGGTGAACGTCACCCACAGCCTCATCGGCATGGACCTGTACGACCGGGTGATCGTGCTGTGCGAAGGCCGGCTGGCGTACCAGGGGTCACCCGACCATCTCGCGCATTACTTCCGCGCGGCCGACGCGGACGCCGTTTACAGCCGGTTGGCGGAACGCACCGGGGAAGAATGGGACGCGTCCTGGCGCAAGCACGGCGAATATTTCGACGATCAACCCTCCGTCGATGCCACGACTGACCCCGAGGGGGACGACGCCCCGTCAGAGGATTCCCCTGCCCCGATGGAGGAGGTCGTCACGCCGGACCTGTTCACCCAGTTCATCGTGCTTTTCGGCCGCAGAATCCGCCTGTTCCTGCGCGAGCGCAGTCAGTTGGCGTTGCAGGCGGCGTTGATCTTGGGATTTCCGTGTCTGGTGGTGGTTTTTGCACTCAAAGGGCTGCCGCGCATCCACAACCTTTCCCTGGAAAACGATCTTTCCGTCGTGGAACAACTCCGCGAGTCCGCCGGTTACCTCGCGCAAGCGTTTGACGTGGGCGGCCTGGTGTCGGGACTGCTGCTGTTCCAGATCATCTTGCTGGCGCTGATGGGTTCCAACAACGGTGCACTGGAAATTGCCGGTGAGCGCTTATTGTTCGAGCGCGAGAAGCTCGCCGGGCTTTCACCGGTCAGTTATCTGGCGTCTAAGGCGGTTTTCCTCGGGCTGCTGATCACGGCGCAATCGGTCTGGATGGTCCTTTTCGTCCACGCGGTCTGCGGCTTTCCCGGCGATCTGTTGGGACAGGTGACGCTGATGTGGCTGGCGGATGGCGCGCTGACCGCCGTGTGTCTGGCGTTTTCGAGTTTTGCGAGCAGCCCGTCGCAGGCGTCGCTCATCTCCATCTACTTCGTCGGTTTCCAGTTGCCGCTTTCCGGTGCGGTGCTTGCCCTACCAGACACCTTGGCGAAGCTGACGCGGCCCTTCATCGCGGCCTACTGGAGTTGGGCCGGTGCGATCCTCACCCTGCGCGACACGCGTTTCTACGACCTGATCCTGCACATCACCAAGACCGAGTTGGCCGCTCTCCCCGTGTGCTACTGGGTGCTTTTCGCCCATGTGGTGATCGGGATGTTTCTTGCTTATCTCGGTTGCCGTCGCGCCGTTTGGGATTGACAGTCCCTCCTTTACCTTAGCTTACCCCCTTCTGTATGGCGCGCCGCGCTAGTTCGAAAATCCGTCCCCTCTGGATCGCCTGCATCCTCGGCGCGCTTGTTCTCGCCATCGTCATCGGCATCGTCCTGCAAAATCAGGGCGGCGACCCGTTTCGCACCGTGCCGGAGTTGAACCTGAACGACTACCTCGCCAACGCGAACAGCCTGCAAGGCAACACTTACAAGGTCAAAGGCGTGATCTCCCAATCGCTGGGCTACTCGCACGACCGGGGGCGGCTGTTTTCGGTGGAGGTCAACTCCTCCGGCGGCGAGGGCGTATTGCCGGTTCTTGTCCCGCCGGAATTGAGTTATCTTAATCTCCAGAAAGGTCAGCACTACACCCTGCTTCTGGAGGTCGGCGACACCGGACTTCTCCTGGCGCGCAAGATGCAAAAGGGCTAGTTTTTTTTACCCCCCTCTTCATGAAACGTCCCCCCTTTCCGCTGGCCGTCGTGGCGTGCGTGGCCCTCGTGACCACGATCCGAGCGCAGGTGCCGGACGGGCCACCGGCGAATCCCGCCCCGGCACCCGCACCCGCCGCCCCTCC
>CAZZYS010000025.1:0-24887 GCA_964658285.1 uncultured Verrucomicrobiota bacterium | reverse complement strand
GGCGGGTTGTAGAACAACGAGAGCGGCGGGATCTGCACCTTCTGCGCGCCGGGGGTGGCCGTGGGTGTTGCCTCCGCCACCACCGGCGCAGCGCTCGGGGACGGCACCGGCCCCGGCGTGGGCTTGGGATCAAATGGCACCATGGGTTCGGTGGTCTTGACCGGGCCGGAAACGCCGGTCGCCTTGGCGATGCGCGTGGACAGTTCGCCCGCGTCGCGGCGGCAGGATTTCAGCCCCGTGCCGGCGAACGCCAGGCCAAGGCCGAAGAGCGCCAGAAAGCTCAGGAGCTTGCCGGTGGGCGTCTTCAAAAAAACGACGATCTTGCGTGGATTCATCCCTTGAAAAATAATAGGCTATTAGGCTATCGACGCGGCAGCGGGCCCACGACGGACTTGCCATCCCCGCGCGCGTTACCGCCCCCGTCGTTGCGGGCGGGAAAGAGCGAGGGCGAAGGCGCGGGAGCGGGCGAGGAAACGACCACGTAGAATGGGTTTTTGACGCTCAGGTCGTTGCGTCCGCCGGTCGGCGTCCCTGTGATCGCGATGTAGGCGGGCTCGCTGGCGTTGGGCGGAATCGTGCCGCTGGCGTCGCTGATGGCGTTGGTGAACACGAGATCGCCCGCGCGGATACCCAGCAGATTTGGCGCGTAGGTGACGGTCTCCGCCGTCTTGTTTTTGAAGGTCAGCCGGAAGACGAGTGTGTCGGCCTGCGGGAAGCGGTACACCTCGTCCACCGTGACGACGAACTGCGGGTAATCAGTCGGGGTGCCGGGCTTGGCGACCTCCACGTCCGCGACCGCCTGCGGGTAGTTGGCGGCGAGCAACGGAAAAGACTTCGCCTTGTCGAGCATGCCCAGCAGCCGGTTGGGCGTGACGGTGGCGGGAGAGGTGGGACGCTTGGCCACGCCGCCATAGACGAAGATGGCCGAGAGCACCGGCTCCGCGCTGTCCACCACGTCGAGCACGTAGGTCTTGTGGTTCCAGACCACGTTGAGGTTCGCCCGCGCACCGCGCTCCAGGGTGCGCAGGGAAAGGAAGTAACTGCCCTTGTTATAATCGACCTGAAAGAAGTCCAGTCGGCCACCGCCGGTGGTAAACCGGCTGCCCTGGATGGACGTGATGGGGCCGGGGAAGCTGACGGTCGTCACCGTGTCACGCGAGACGGGGATCGTCTGCACTGAATACTCGTCCAGCGGATAGTTGCGGATCGACGGGTTTTCTGGAGCAGCATCCATGGGACGGACGCCAAGGGTCGTCAGCGTCGCGGTGAACAGAAGCAGAGGGAGGGTTTGGCGGAGGATCATTTCTCGTCGTAGCGGAAGGCGCTGACCACCGTGGGAAAGCGGGCGTTGGTGAGCATGTCGGGGTTGCGCAGCATCTTGAGGGCAAGGGTAAAGGGAACTGCTTCGGTAAACGGGCGGTCGTTGAAAATGCCCGCGCGCACGAGCTGGCCGCGCACTCGGCAGAGCACGAAGTCGCTGCGGGTTTCGAGGATCGTGACCTCGCTGATTTCAGGTTTTTGGTGGATCTGCTTGGCGCGAAATTCTTCCCCCGCCTTGGTCTGCTGTTGGTAAGCGCCCTGGAGTGCCGTCTTGCCGAAAAGTCGTTGGAGCAATTCCTTGCTGTCGAAGCTCTCGGGATTGCGTTCTAAAAACGCCGCCGTCGCCAGCCGCGCCTGGGCGGTGTGCAGGGCCGAGGCTTCGTCGAACTCCAAGGTGGGGGAAATGAAATACGTGTTGCTCGGGTCGATAACGACCACCCGCTCGCGGGCTTTGAGCACCGGCACGAGGAAAAACGGCTCGGCCACAGCTATGCCGACACCGGCCATCGCCACGAAGAACCACAGGAGAGCCGTGCGATCCTTGTCCACGAAAATTTTCGTGGGATCGAGCGAGTTGCGTCGGAACGCGGGTTCGGGCACCGCCGGCAGCGTGTCGGCGATGTCGTGCTGGTAAAGGGTTTCGGCGGGAGCGGTTTCCATGAGAAAAGAGGAGTAAAAACGGTGAACAAAAACGCTGTTCAGTTGCCCGGCTTGGGCAGGGAGTCGCCGGTCACGGGTTTGCCGGTGGCGATGTCGATGATCCGGGAAACTTCCGCGTCGAGGGAGGTATCCCCGGCGGCAGGGGGAACCGCCGCAGCGGTCCGGTTGGTGCCGCGCGCCGAGGAAGAGGGCTTGCCGCCGCCGCTGCTGCTGCTCCCGCCGGGCGCAGTTGTGGAACCCGATGCGGTGGCACCTGCGAGCACCGAACCGCCCATGCCGGTGGCGGAGTGATTGGGCGTCTGCGGCGGCGCGACCACCGGAGTGCCGCCCGCCGGTGGGTTGGAGCTGCCTGCCGACGGAGTGGCGCTGCTCGCCGGAGCGGGCGATGGGGCTGCCGAAGGGCTGGTCGGGCTGGCCGTTCCACCGCCGGAGGAGCCAGGGAGCGGCGGCGGGGTAGCTGCGCCCGCGCCACCCGCCGGGGTGGACGAGGCTGGCGTCTGACTACCGGAGTTCGCCTGGGGATTTTTGCCGTTCTTGGTGGCCGGACCCTTTGCGCCGCCTTTACCCGATGAAGCTCCGGATGAGCGACCGGCGGCACTCCCACCACGGACAACCGACGCGACCGCGCCGCTCATCGCGCCATGTCCGTTGCCTCCGCTCATGGCAGCGTCCACCAGACTGGCTCCGCCGCCAAGCATCGCCCCGGTCGCTGTGCGCAGGGCCGAGCTGATGCCGGCCGATCCACCGCCCGACGAGGCCGCTGGCGCGCTGCCGCCAGCCGCTGCTCCTGCACCCCCAGCGGCTGCGCCGCCTGCGAGCGTCGCACCCGTGGTGACCGCAGCACCCGTGGCGGCAGCCACCGTGTTGGCGACACCGGCCAGGAGAGCGGAGCCGGCCTGGGCACCGGTGGCCATCACCTTGGAAATGATGACCGGAGAAATGATGGTCGAAACCAGGAGCCAGACCGCGATGATGAGCAGGGCAAAGAATGCCTCGTTGAGCATCAGCAAATTCCCGGCGACCGAGAAGAAGCCGGCGTTGCCGAAGAACTGCACCAGGCCGTAGGTGCCACACGCGCTCAGGGCAAATCCGAGAGGCCAACTGATCAGCCCCACGGTCGTCATCAGATAGTTGACGGCGATGCCGCGAGTCGAGCGCAGCGCGAAGAAGCCGACGAAGATCGGCGAAAGCGCGTAGGCGAACGTCAGGAGGATTTTCTGGAGGACCAGGAACAACAGCACGATGCCCTTGGTGATATAGCCCAGGAGCAGGAGCGCCCCGGCCATGATGGCGCGGAAGAACGCTTCCACGTAACCCTCGTCGGTATCCTTCTGTTCAGCTTTGACCTGGAGCCGGATGAGGTAGCGCTCGGTCTGCTTGCCGAGGTCGTACTGGTCGCCCGTGAACGTCGCGCTGACCGCCGTCGAGGCCTGCTGGAACCACGGCTGCCAATTGGCCGCGAGTCCCACCAGGATCGTCAGCAGAATCAGATGAAAAAGAATGGCACGGTAGCCGTCCTTCGCCACGCCGATGAGACTCGCGATCATGAGCACGCTCATGACCGGCAGCAGATTGTTGCGCAATCCGCCGATGGCCTGCTCGAAGCCGGGCAGTACCTGGGTATAAGTTGGGAAAGTGGCGACGATCATGGGCATAACGAGGAGGGCTTAAAAGGGAGCGATTCAGTGTTACTGGCCGTCGGGAGCGTTGAAGCGATTGGTCGCGTCGTTGAACTCCTTCGCCCGCTTCTGCGCGGCAGCGGACGGCGTACCGGCCGGCGGCGCGTCAACCACCACGACGGGTGCGGGTGAGGACGACAGACGGTCAGTCGTCGCCGATGGGGCCGTGCGGCTTGGGGTGAGCGAACGGTGCGCCGTGTAAAACACCGCCGCTGCGAGGGCGACGGTCACCACGCTAATCAGAACGACGAGGAGCAGGAAATTCTTTGGTCGCTGCATACACCGTTTGCTTGCTACTGGCTCCCGCCGTTGAACTTGGTGGAGGCGTCGTTAAACGACGTGGCAAACGCGTCGGCGTTGGCCTGCCGCTTCATCTGCGCGTTGTTGTCGTTTTGGAGCTGCTGCACCGTGGCTTGGTGCGCTGCGGCCGCCTGTTCGGCATGGAGGTCGTTGAGTGCGCTGGCCTGCGCCACAAGCACGCCGTGGAGCTTGTTGATCTCGGTCTGCGTCGTGGCGGCGTCGAGCTGGTTGAGCGTCTGCTTCATGGCCGTGCGCAACGCCTGGATGCGCGCCAGCGTGTCATTCTGCACGGCCTGGAAGTTTGACACCGTGCGGTCCACGGCGTCGTAGCGGCGGTACAAATCGTCGTTGTGCGGAACAGTGCTTCCGGATGGCGTCGTGCTGGAGACCGTCACGTAAAGCCCGCTGCCGTTGTTCTGGAGGGCGGACGCACCGTTGGCCAAGCTCGCCAGCGCACTGACAGGCTGGCCTACCCCGGTGCTTTTGAGTTCGGTCACGGCGGAGCTAACCCCGGTGACGTTGACGATTTGGGAAGGATCGCCCACGATCTTCACGTAGCTTGTGAGCTGGGTAAGCGTTTGCGTGGCCTTGTCGATCTGCTGGACCTGGTTGTTGACCATGTCCACGTACTTCGCCAAGTCCTCGATGTGGTCGAGCGTGCGGCCAATGTCCGATTTGGGGTCGTAAACGATGTACTGCGCCCGGGCGCGGGGGGCCGCTGTGACCAACAGGCCGGCGGTCGCAAGAAAGGTAAGTGGAGCGAGGAAGCGTGGTTTCATAGAGGATGGATTGGGGAGAGATCGGCAAGAAATTGGGGAGGGAGTAGAAAGAGCGTTACTCATCGATGCGCAGCGTGCGGGTGCGGGGGGCGAGGATCGCGCCCTGCTCGGTGGTTTCCGGCAGGGGGATGTCATAAAGGGAGGTCTGGCCCTGGTCCTCGCCGTCCTGGCGTTTCTGGAGAGCCTGTTGCGCCCAGTAGAGCTGCTTGGTCGCGTCGCTCTGGCCGCGCTGGTAACCGGTTTTCTCGGCCGAGTTCTGGGCGTGCTCGATCTGGCTGCCCGCGACGTCGGCAATCAGCGCGCCGCCGCCGGCTCCGGCCGCGGTGATCCACGGGTTGCCGTGGCTGAGTTTATTGGCAATGATGCCGCCCCCGGCGGCACCCACCACGTCGCCGCCGGTGCGGAGTTGGGTGGCGGTGCATCCGGTCAATGAGATCGCCGCCAACAGCACGGCGGATGAGGTGATTGCAAGTGATTTGGAGTGCATTTAGGAGAGGAAAAGAAGGAGAAGAGGATCTGCCGCTAGCGAGCGGCTTCCGTGACGATGCCCTGAACTGGGTCATCGTAGGCACGCAGGGCTTTGGCGCGGGCGTCGAAGTGCTCGCCGCTGCTGCTGGAGCAGTAGAGCATTTCCTTGGAAACCACGTTGTTGACCGTGCCGCACACGGGTCGGGTGGCGTCCAGGTGCAGGGTCGTGAACGCCGCGAACTTCTGCGCGCTGGCGGGCTGCTGCTCGGGCAGGGGATAGCCCATGATGCGCCGGCGCACGATCTCGGGCAGGGCGATGTCGCGGCCGATGTCGTCCAGGTCGGCGCGGTCGTTCTGCTTCATGAGCAAAAACTGCTTGGAATTGCCGAAGACGACCGGGCGAATCCCAGAGTTCTTGAACCGGGCGTACTGCTGGACGATGGACACGTTCCAGACGTTGAACTTGCGCAACTGCGCGTAGCTCTCGCTGACGATTTCCTGTCCGCCAGGAATGTCCATGAACCGGGCGACCTCCTCGTAGACGATGCGTTTACGCAGCGCGCGCGGCAGCGTGACGATGTGCTGGCGGGTGTAGTTGGCGATCAGGAAGCCCGCGGCGGTTTTGAGGTCTCGCGCGGCGTCCGGGATGTAGCCCAGTTCAAAGTGCGCGATGCGGCCGGTCAGTGACACATTGGAGGTGCCGTCAAAGAGCGCGCCATAGGCCCCGTGGCGGCACCACGGCAGGAGCATGTCGGCCATCTGGCTGACCGCCTCGCGGTTGGTTTCCGAATAGCTGCCAAGCTGGATGCTCTCCTGGAGCATGGAGTGAGTCGGATACTGCTCCGGGTTGAAGCGCGAAAACGCCACGCGCATCACTTCCTTCTGTGTGGCCGGCTCCTTCAAGAACCGGACGACCTCGCCTTCGTCGAACGAGCGCAAAAATGCTTCCGCCTCGTCGGCGCGCTCGCCGCCGGCGCGCAGGTCGCGCAACTCGGCGTACGCGTCCAGCAGCGTGGCCCCTGGCTGCATCCGCTCCCGGCGGAAGCGATTGATGGCGAGCGCCTCGCGGGAGACTTCCTGGATCTGGAGCGGGTGAGCGTTGCTCCAGTCCTGAAACGCGTCCTCGTAGAGTTGCTGGAGGTATTTGCCGACCTGCGCCTGACGCAGCGCCTGCCGGTCGGCGTCGGCGGCCTCGCCGATCATCCGGCAGACGAGCGCCGTGCAGGTGGCCAGGTGCAGCGAGGAGAGCGGCAGCCCCTGGGTGTCGAGATAGTTGAGGGTCAGCGTGCCGTCGGGCTGGAGAATAATCGGCTGCGCGCCGGGGTCCACCGTCTGGGTATAGATGCCGTAGGAAAGACCTTCCTCGATGAGCACCGTGTAATGATAGTACGGCTCGGTCTGGGTCAGCAGATCGCACATGTTGACCGACTTGCCCGCGCCCGACATTCCGAGCACCACCGCGTGCTGGGGACTGACGTTGCCAGCCTCACCCGAAAATGTCTTAATCCCCACGATGTTCTGCTCGTCGCCGTCGTAGATTGCCTCCGCCGTGGCGAGATGCCCGGTGAACGTGCTCGAAAACGGCAGCAAATCAGGCAGGTAATGGCTCTCGGCGTAGAGTCCGTGTGCCGTGTATTTTCCCCAGGCCCAGCCCGGCCAGCTCATGTAGAAGAGTTTTTTGGTCGTGGTGGCGACGTTGGCCTCGAAATATTGCGCGCCGTTCATCGAATTAATCGCGCTCTTGATGGCGGCGGTGCTCGCGGCCAATCCCTCCCGGGTCCGGTCCCAGATGCGCACGACGAAGAGTGCGTTGAAAGGCAGCGTCACCCCGTCCATGAGCGCCTTGATCTTGCGTTCCTTCTTGGCCAGCACGGACAAAAACGACACGCGTTTTTCGGCGGCATAGTCGCCCGCAACCCTGTCATGGGCTTTTTCTTCCTTGAGGATTTCATCCCGCACCGGAAGCGGGGTCACGTTGACCGTGATGGAGTAGTCCAAGATGCGCTGGGCGGTCAGGCGACGGATCAGACCTGGGAACGTGCCCTTGGGCCACTGGCGCAAGGTGAGGATGGCGTGGTAGTGGCCATCCATGAAGAACCCGGAATCGGGCAACCCCACGCATTCCGAGAGCCAGCAGTTTTCCTGGATGGATTTTTCCGGGCGGAAGGTGGCGAGCGGATCGTAGTCGAAGCGCGCCGTGACGGCGGGGTTGAGGAAGCGGTGAAAATTGCGGAAGTGTTCCGCGTCCCCCATCGGCAGGACACGCGCGCCCTGGCCCGTGAAGATGGAAGAAGCCAGTTCGTGGAATTGCTCGAACTCGCTGCCGAGTTCGGTCAGCAGCTTGTCGTAGTAATTCTGCGACGCCGCACCTGTGAGCTTGATGCCGGGTCCGGCCTCGATCCGGCGGCTCAAGAACAGCGTGAGCTTCTCGCGGCGGAGCTTTCGCTCCTTCATGGCGTTCCAATACCGCAAAAACCGCTCGTTGCGGCACCGCCGCGTCCACGCGTTGTCGCTAGTTAAAGTGTGCTCGCGATAGCGCAGCAGCTCCTGCCGGTAGTCGCTGTCGCAGTACCATTGCACCTGGAGGCGCTGGTTCGCGCCGAGCGTTGCCAAAAGCAGCCCGATCTGGTCGTGGAAGCGGTTGAGTTCGAGGTCGTCCGCGTTCTGAAAGTCGGGTGCCTCGAATGTAAAGCCTTTGGCAACGATCCCGCCTTTGTCGAGCGAGCCGAAGACCATGAGGTCACGGGCGAAAAATCCGTTGGGAGCTTGTTCGAGCATGGAAAGGAGAGATCAGTTTTCCTTGGAAAAGTGCCGCGGTTGCCGCCGGGCGTCGGGAGCCCAGTGGCAGCCGACGATGGCGAGTTCGAGCATGTCGAGTGCGTAACCCGGCGGGCGGCCATTCTTGAAGCCGAAGACGTACAAAAGCGTCAGAGCGAGCGGCACCGCCGCCACGCCCGTGGAAGCGCTAAAGGACGCACCCATGGACGTGAACATCAGGAGCATGATCCCGACGGACACGGCGGCTCCGACGATCAGTGCGAAGAAGGACGATCCTTCCATGCCCCAGATGGAGCCCTGCGAATCCTCGCCGCTGTTGGTTTCGCTAAAACGCAGGCCGCCCCCGTGTTCGTTCATGGCGTGAGATGAATGCGGTCGTCTTCTCGCGCGATTACTGGCCCACCGACACGGACGAGCCGCTCAGGCCGAAAGCCGTGTAGAGCGCTTTGAGGATGGCCGGAGCGCCCGCGATGATGAGGCCGCCGACGATGGCCATTTTGCCTTCCTCGGCACGTCCGCCGCGGATGGCCATGCCGCCGCCCGCGATCACGACTACGCCGATCAAAAAGCCGATCTGCATGACGGTGGTCAGGGCGGTGGAAGCGCCGGAGGAAAAGTCGGTGCCGCCCGCCTGTGCCAGGACGAATCCGAGGTTGAGCAACCCCGCGCCGGATTTGGGTGCGAGGGTGGCGAAGAACGCGATGGTGGATGTTTTGATGTACGGGAAGAGCAAGGTGCTTTGCATGGCCGCCACTTTTGCGAACACTTCGGGTCACACGCCACGGAATTCATCCGGCCGTACACCGATTGATTTCCCCCGCATCGAACCGATGTCCACCGCCGCCCCCTCCAGAGAACGCCTCGCTCGCCTGCCCGAACACCTTTGCTCCCGCATCCGGGGCCAACCCGAGGTGATCGCCCGGGTAGCCGCCGTGCTCCAGCGCGCGGAATTAGGACTGACGAAGCCGGGCCGACCGAAGGCAAGCTTTCTGTTCCTGGGGCCGACCGGCGTCGGCAAAACGGAGCTGACGTTGTGCTTTAGCGAGTATTTGCTCGGGTCCGGCAGCGTGCAGCGTTTCGATATGAGCGAGTACCAGAACCAGAATGCCGTGGGCCTGCTGCTCGGCGAGCACCTGGGCGAGCGCGGGCTCTTGGGTGCGGCGCTCGACCGCTGCGCGCTCGCCACACTCCTCTTCGATGAGATCGAGAAGGCCCACCCGCGTGTGCTCGACCTGTTTTTGCAGATGCTCGACGCCGCCCGGGTCACGCTGGCGGACGGCAACACCCTCGACTTGAGCCGCTGCTACATCGTGATGACGAGCAACCTGGGTTCGGCCGAGATCATGGGCCTGCACCACTCCGCCTACTCGACGATGGAGCGGCACGTGCTCACCCGCGCCCAGCAGTCGTTGCGCCCGGAACTCTATGCCCGCTTGACGGAAAAGCTGGTGTTCAACCGGCTGACCTACGACGTGCAGGTGGAGGTCGCCCGGCTGCGGCTGGAGGAGGAAATCGCCTTCTACGCCGGTCGAGGGCACCGAATAGATGCGGGCGAGGATGTGTTGAATTTGTTGGTGCGCATCGGGTATCATTCTCGATTGGGCGCAAGGCCGTTGCGTGATGCGGTCGAGCGATTGGTGGGCGATGCGGTCGCGGGGAGCGTGTTGGCTGGCGGCGATGGATGCGGCCAGCTGCGAATCAGCGGGGATGCCAAAACGCTCTGTGTCTACGCTACGGAGGGATAAGTTTGTACGGTCGTTCGCTTACGCGCGTTGGTAATGTTGGCGAACCACTCCAGCTCCGGCGGCACGTCGTTGAGCTGGAAAAGCTCGTGTGGGCGAGTTCCCGCCCACTGGCGGGCACAACGACCATTTCACCCTCAGTCCCGTTCCTCTGCCCTGCTTTAAGGGAAATAATAATGCTTTTTATCAACCTTAAAAACGCCGTCTATCCGTTTTGCAACGTCCGGTCTTGCATGAGCTGGATTTGAGCGCGGATTCCAAATAGGCTGCTGTGGAATTCGTGTCGGCTTGAGGGTCGGAAAATCCACTGTAAAGGTTTAAGAATCAGTGTTCACCCCCTCCAATAAAACCTGCCATCATGGCCGCTAAAAAAACACGGCCCCCAAGCCCGAAGAAAGCCAAGTCGTCTATCGTTACCGCGCGGGGCATCAAAGGCCTCGTGACATACAGACTGATCGCTTGCAGTGCAGGCCGATGCGAATTTCGCGGATGCAACGAGGATTTATTCCAGCATCCCGTAACGGCGACGCCCGGCAATTTTTCTCAACAGGCTCACATCGTGGCTTTTAAAGAGGACGGAGCCAGGGGGAAAACCGACCGGCCAGCCGAGATTAACAGCTTTGAAAACATCATGCTGCTCTGCGGCAAGTGTCACCATCTAGTTGATGACGTAGAGCCACAAAATTACCCGGTTGCCGTGTTGCAGGCTCATAAGAGGGAGCACGAGCAACGAATTGCCACCTTGACCGCCTATGGCCCAGAACATCGAACCACGGTCATCCAGGTACGCAGTTCGATTGGCGGTCAGCCCGTAGACATTCCGCCGACCGATATTCACACCGCCTTGCACCCGCGCTATCCCGCGCGGCTACCTGGCGCTATGATTGATTTGACGGCGTTGCAGCGTGAGAACGCAGACTTTTTCAACCTTGCCCGCGATCAGATTCAGCGGCAGCTCCGTCCGGCCTTACAGGCCGAGCTGGCGACAAAGCACGTTCAGCATTATTCCGTGTTCGCCTTGGCTCCGATTCCCGTGCTGCTCGCGCTGGGGCGAGAACTCGGCAACAAGGTCACAATCGACGTTTTTCAGCGTCACCGAGATAATAGTTGGCGGTGGCGGGAAGACGGCCCGATTGCCGAATATGAGTTCCGAGTGATCCGTGCGGGCACAGACCCAAACTGCGTTGCTCTGCAAATGTCCCTTAGCGGGAGAATTTCCGCTCAATCGCTGCCGGCCGAGATCGATCAACGATTTTCGCTCTACGAAATCACGCTGCGCGGCCAAGAACCTGGCGTTGAATTCTTGCGTCGCCGGGAAGACCTGGCCGCCTTTCGTAAAATTTACCGTGACAGCCTGGCCGAGCTGATCGCCAAACACGGTCACTTTAATGAGCTTCACCTTTTCCTGGCTGCGCCTGCCCCCGTGGCGGTTGCGTGCGGAATGGAAGTCATGCCGAAGGCTCACCCTGCCCTAGTCGTTTACGACAATGTGAAGGGCATTTTTAACCGGGCAATTTCCATCAATACCGGAGACGACCTTTAATGACGACCACCGACCAATGGCTGCTGAATCTGCTCGCGCAACAGAACGTATCGACCCAGGAGCTTGCGCAGCTCACAAATTTCCGAGACATCATTCAGCGCCAGCTTTCGATCTTGGGCGGCTATCCCCGTTTTTACTATGCCGGATCGTTTGGAAAAAAGACGATGGTGCGTGCGCGGTACGATCTAGACATCGTTATTTACTGGCCACAGGGCATCACGGATACCCTGAAGGACATATATAATGCCGTCGGCGACGTACTGAAACAGCACTATAAGGTCGTAAACTCGAAAACGGTGTCATGGGAACTGCCCTTCGAGGGCGGTTTCCACATTGACGTCGTTCCAGGCCGTGCCCTCGACGCTAATTATTACGAGGCTAATCTGTATCGAACAGATACAAAAACGAGCCTGAAAACGAGCCTCAAAAAGCACATCGACACGGTGCGTGGCAGTGGCCGAACGGATGCCATCCGACTTGTGAAATTGTGGCGGATTAAAAAAGCTGTTCCCTTCAAAAAATCATTCCTGCTGGAAATGCTGACGATTGAGGCCTGCAAAGGTATCCCCATTGCTAACGTCGCCGACCAAGTTTGGGCAACTTTGACTTACATCCGTGACAATATCATTGGCTGTAACGTGCTTGACCCCGCTAATTCCAACAATTCCCTGTCGGATGATCTCACGGCCGCAGATCGCCAAAAAATACGTGAAGCGGCAGCCGCTGCCATAAACAGCAGGTCGTGGGAGTGGATTTATAGTTGAGGGAGCGCGGTTATTTATTCAGGGATACGGCCCCAGAAAGCGCGTGCCGTTGAAGTGGATCAGATGCGACGGGGCATCAGCCACCCAGACCTCGGTTTCCCAGGCAATTTCGCCGAGGTATTTCCCCATGATGGCGCGAGTTGGGAACGCCGTCACATAGACCAGCCCAGCCTTTGAATCCGCAAAGAGCCTCGCCAGCTCCGCGTGCCGCTTGCCATCGACCGGGCCATGACTCGTGACAGATTCAACGAGGAGCAGCCAGTGGCGCTTGGGGCAGTACAGCACCACATCCGGCATCTTGCCGTGTGAATCGACCTTCACCCCAAGCTCAGCCAGCAAGACCGCGTCGAAATAGCCCATTTTTTCGCCGGTATCGCCGGCGTAAATGAGCGTCCCGCCTGGCACGTAGCGAGCGCCGAAATCTTCGATGATCGCGCGGATCAATTCGCTATGGTCGCCAGGGCTCAGCGTAATCTCTTTACCTGGTGCAATTTGCACGGGGATTCTGTTCTGTTCCCGCTCTTTTGCATATCTCGCCGTCAGGGTGTCCCGTTCTGAGAGATACGTCGTCAAATTATCGTGCCATTCAGGAGCACCGAAGCTGCGTAGCAGCGTCAGGGCTGCCGGCTCGACCTGGTAAACGGCCTTCGGGCTATTCACCGGCCGCGTTGGATCATCCGGGTTATACATGGCGACGCCAGCCGCCACAAACTGGTGCATGGTCTGCCGGCGGATCGTCTCCCGCGTGTTCGGGGCATAATCCTTTTGATAATGCTCCCGTGCCCAATCCATGATGGGCGTGATTCCGATTAGCGGGTTGCTGGCATCGGCCCATTCCTTGCCAGGCACCAGGTTCAGGATCGCAAGCAGGCAAAGTGCGGAGCGTTCATTCTGTTGGGCGCGGGGCAGCCCGAGCGAAACAATCGCTTGCTGTGCTTCTTCCAGATATTGCTGCTTTTCTCTCATGCGGTCAGGGCCGCCAATTTTCCGTCCAGCATTTCCTGCGTCAACACATCTTGTTTCATGGCCCACTCGCCAAGCCGCACCAGGGCGGTTCGGCTTGGGTAAACCATCTGCTTCAAATCGGTTGCGTTCACTTGAGTATGACCATTGAAACGCCGGAAATTCATATCAACCTCCGTCGTGTTTAGGAAGGCCGCGAGACCGTGCGCCAAAGCTGCCGGCAGCCCGGCTTTTTTTTGGTGAAAGACATTCAGATGGTTCTCGAAACCGAGCATTTCAGCGCCGTCGAAAGCCATTGGATCAACGACGCTCGCGACGATGCGCCGACGTTCTTCCTTCGACGAAAACCGCCGCACGACACAGTAATTGCCGTTCGGGTAGAGCGATTTTTCGGTCGCAGAATTACGGGCAATTGCATTTGCTTTCTTGAGTCCGTGCCGAGGCCATTCTGTGCTGGCCCCGTTGAAATGGCCGGGATAAAGCAAAGGAACCGTCCCCTCTTCCGGCATCTGCCGGAGGTGCTCACGCGCCCTAAAATCGACGACCGGCCCCGTTGAGATATTAATGCCGAGATCGGTCAGAGTGCAGCGCACCGCCGCCGACAGCTCAAGGGCATTTTGCGTCGGGGAGGTTGGAACATGGATAAAGGTTTCGGTATCGTCGGGAAACACGATCCGGTCGACCGGATGCTCGTGTGTTTCAAGATCGCCGAAGCTATCGTCGGCCGAAGTCGAAACAGTCACTGGCCCTGGCGTGCCGCCTCGCTCCAGCCGAATGATGACGTTTTCCTGCAAAACCGCGTCGTCTTTGAACGCTTTGTTTCTGGAATCGAACAGGTGTAGGTGCCGAATTGCGGCCCGTTCCAAAATGAACTTTCGGAAAGGCCGATAATATGGGCCATTGCAAAAGCTGCGTGGGATGATTGCCACGACTTGCCCGCCAGGGGCAGCAAGCGCAACTGCCAGAGCCACAAATGCCGAGTACAAATTGACGGTTTCGATGCCGACCGTGCGAAGGGCGAGGCGGTGTGGCGAAAGGCTATTTATTTTCTTGTAGGGCGGATTCAGGATGGCATGTGTGAACACGGCTCCTTGTCCATCACGGCACAAAGCGGCGCCGTGCTCGATGAAATCGTCCGCGATGATCTGCGCACGTAATCCGAGCCTTTCGCTGTATGAGCCAAGGGTTTCTGCAAGATGATGCCGAGGAATCGGGTCGATTTCGTAGGCGCTGACCTCAATCGCCTTGAAGCGAAAGTCGCGGGTCGCGCAGCGATCTAGAAACGCGCTCGCTAACGCGCCGATCCCCGCTCCCGCATCAAGCAGCTTGCAGGTGCGCAGAGTAGTCGCAGGAAAAAGGGATGCCATGAATCGAGCGACGCTCGACGGTGTCATAAACTGGCCCAGATTCGCCTTATGAGTCGCTGCTGTGTTCCGGGCAATCTGGAGGCGGACCTCATTAATGCGATCAGAGATTGCGATCATGTACTCGAGTGTTTTAGCAAGCTGGTAGCTACGAACGCCAGTTTCGACGGGAAGGCGAGGGTTATTCTGCGCCTTGGCGGCAGGCAAATCAATGTTGCCTCTCGTATGCCAGGACATGGGGATTCAATGCTGAGAAACGTTTTTGAAACATTTCCATTGACAATTTGAAACGTTCCAGCAATGGTTCTCATATGAGTAATGAAATCAAAATTGGACAGTATCTGACAGCGTTGCGAGAACAAGAAGGCCTCAAGCAAAACGAGCTTGCGAAAAGGATCTCTTGGAGTCCCGCGGTCCTTTCTCGTGTCGAGAATGGAGAGCGACCTATCACCGAGGATGAGCTAGAGATTGTTCTCCGAGGGATTGGGGTGTCCGACGTGGAACGAGTCAAACAGGTCATCGCACGGCAATGGGAAATCCTTCCGGAGCCTGCTTTCACTGATCAAGATCTCGAAGTTCTTTGGGATGCCGAGCAAACGGCTACTGAAATTTCCGCGCTCGCTAAGCGTCCGGACGTGAAGGCGTTTTTCCAGCGGCGTTTGGATCGGTATAAAGAAGAACTGATTGAGGCCGGTAATCGGGTTTTAAATAAGCGCTTTAGGGTGGCATTCGTCGGTACCATCGGCGTTGGCAAATCCACCGCGATCTGCCGGGTGGAGGGTCTTGAACTGCCCAGCAACCAAGGAATGCCTCGGGCGGTGCTTGAAACCGGCGGGGGCGGAGTGACGATTTGTGACGTGCACGTTCGCCAAGGACCTGGCTACGGCTTGATCGTCGAGCCTTGCTCCGACGATGAGCTGCGCCGGCATGTGTTCGAGTATGCAAACTTCCTCAAAAATCCGCCCCCGGCCACCGACGGCGAGGAAAACGAAACCGGCTCTCCTGGAATTTCGCGTGAGGTCGAGCGTGCAATCCGCAACATGGCTCATTTGCACCGCAAACGTGCAGAAAGGAAGCCCGATGGGACAGTAATACCTGCCGTCGATCGAGCCCGTGTCTTGGCCGAGAGTGTGTCGGACGCAAAAGCGTTGGCGGTCGAGATCCTTGCTTGCATGGAACTCCACAAGCGCGACCGGCGGGATATTTGGTATTCTGACACGCTCAACCGCCCTCCGTTGGAATGGCTACAGGAGATTTTTGAGCGCATCAACAACGGTCGGCACGAGGAATTTACTCTGCCGAAGCGCATCGAACTAATCATTCCCACGGTCGTGCTCGGCGACGAGTCAGTGATGGTCACCGTCATCGACACCCAAGGTATCGACGAGATTGCCGAACGAGCTGACATCGAGCAGCACTTCGATGATGTTCACACAATCATCGTACTCTGCACGGTTTTCAACGAAGCTCCCTCGGTCGCGGTGCAACGCCTTCTCAAGCGCGCGAAGGAGGCGGGCCGCCGCACTGTGGAAAGTAATGCATCAATCCTGGTATTGCCCCGGACGAACGAAGCCTTGGCCATGAAGGACAACGGCTATCCCGCGCAAACCCCGCAGGAAGGATATGATCTCAAGGGCGAGCAGGTGGAACTCAAACTTCACCCCTTGGGTTTGAAATCCTTGCCACTCGCCTTTTTTAACTCAGCGGAGGACGAACCGGGTGTTCTGCGCACATTTATCCATAAACGGATCGCGGCGGTGCGCGATCATCATCGCCAGTCGCTTCGTGAAATCATCGGAGGAGCTAAGGCACTCTTGCTCAACTACGAAAAAGAACAGGCCCGCGAGGTGATGCGGCAAGCGGCCAGCCACCTTCTGAATTGGCTCGACCACAACACTACTCTGCAACCCTTGGCAAAGGGCCATGTAGAAGACAGTCTGCTCTTCCTTGTCAGTCAGGCGCACGCGATGACAATCTACGCAGCCATCGTGCGAGACGGCGAATGGTACCGACTCGACTACGCCCACCAACTGCGTCACGGAGCGCAGAAGATCACCACCCAGCTTTTGGAAGCCAAACTTAAGGGGTTCCGGGAAGTTGCAGAAAACCTGCTCAGCAACACGCAATTCGCGGAGGCACATGATTTGGTCCGGCAAGCTTTGCGTAGTATGGAAGGTGCGTTCGATGCCCTCGTGCGAAAAGCAGGGTTGGTTGGGCAGAGCATCCACGCGGACGAGATGAAGCCTGACACGGTGTTCTGGGCTGAATGTGGCCGGGAATGGGGGCGTGGCAAAGGCTATCGGGACCGCATCAATGGCCGCAACGCCGATTGGTTCCACGCGCGCCACCATGGGGAGGCAGACGTCCGCGTTTTCAAAGCGGTGGTCGATGGGTGGAACGACGTTGTCCAATCAGTGCGAGAGCTGCTGGTCCAGGAGTAAACGAACCCGAAGTCCGAAAGGTGCAAACCGTCCTGCCTGCGTGCCGAATCCGGCGGCGCGCCGGCGGCGAGTTCCTTCGCGAGATTTTACATTCTTGTTATGGAACTCCTCGGGCGGACAACATCATGGCCGGGTGGAAGGTTGCGCGAAGATGGCTTCGCGCCAAAATTCCGGCGGCAGCGGGGAGAGATGCTTCAGGCAAGCCAAGAGGTGGACAGACTTCGGGATGCCTGCGCATAGCGTCAGAACCTGCCGGGAGCGGGCGACCGATCCGGCGATGGCTGCGACTTGCTCCGATGCGTTGCCAAGTTCTGGAAGCTGAATGGCGATGCCAATCCCGCTGCTGACTTGTTGTTCCAAGACACACGGCGACCAGTTGGAAGGAGGTTGCCAACCCACTAAATTGAGGGGAGCGGCTCCAAACGACTCATCATCGTTGTCCACGTTCCAAACCAAATGCCGCACGATCCGACCGATCAGTTCATCGCGGTCGGCGTCAGCTTGAATGGAAAAACAAAGCTCCAGCAACATGGTCAAAAGGTACGAACTTTTGTCCATGAAATCGGCGGGCTTTTTGCCCAAGACCGCTTGCTCGAAGACGCGCTCCAACGAATTGCGGCCCTCCAGGAACGGCAAGGGCAAAAAACCGCCGCGGCGCATCATCAACCGTTCCTCCAGTGCCTGGAGCCAAACGACGATGTCATGTAAGCGACCAGCTCGCCAGAGCGCGTGCCAGACCAAAAAAAGTTCGACGTGGTGAATATCCAAGGTTGGCCGCAAAGCGGCGGGATTATTATTGATCAATCCGGCCAGGAGGTTCGCCGCCGCCTGCACCGGGGTTCGCGGCGGGGCGGCGGAGGGGGCGGCGCTATCCGCTGGTGGCGCTTGCTGCTCAACCTCCGGCAGCTCGCCTAAAGCCATCGCCAAAAGCCCCAGCCGGCCAACGTGCCAGAGAGCGATGTAGGAGGCCCCAAGCGCACCGAGATAGTTCACTGATGGCCCGCAGATCGAGAGGGCATTTTCGGTGATGAGCGTCTGGGTGTGACGGTGGTAAAAATCCTTGAGGTGCGTGACGTAAAAATCTTTCCACGTTTGTGAAATGGCCTCGCGCACACCAGCATGTTTCTTGCCTACGGCTCTTGCATATACGCTCCACAACTTCAACATCGCCCACTCCACCAAATCGATGTAGCCTGTGGCGAAGGAAGCTTTCTTTTCACCCTGCCTCGCGAGGATCAACAGCGCCACGGGCACCAGCTTCACCGCCCGCTCCGATGGGTCGCCAGCCAGAAGATCGTCCAGAAAGCGCCGCCACAATGGGACGACGTGCTGACGCCAGCTCTCCGAATCATGCACCATGTCAGCCACCTGCGCGCTGATGTAGGTGAACAAGCTGAAAAAGCTCTGGGGTAACAGCGACGGATTAAGCAGGCTTCGCTTCACCCGTTCCACGATCTCCGTCAGGTTCCAGCGTTCGACGACCAACGCGGCGTGGTCGCCCACCTTCGTGCCGAGGGCGCGGGCCAGGTTGTCGAAGAGCTTGGTGCCGTTGGCGTCCTCGTCCTTGTTGTAGGCGAGGATCACGCGCACGGTGCGCACGTTCTCCAATCCCTTGGCCGTCAAATCGGCTGCGGCGGCCATGCGCAGGTCGGAATCAAAATTCTCGCTCGTCCAGGTGGCGTTGGTGAGCACTTCGTCTTTGAGGACGAAGATGCGCAACTCACTGCGTTCCGGAGACAGGAATGCCAGGTCCACCCCAAGTTCGCCTTCGGTCTTGGTCTTGGACATGGTATCACCGCCCGCGCGTAGAAAAGGGAGACGCACGGGCGTGAGATCCTCGGCGAGCGCCAGATTGTAGATAATCCAATCGAACCCGTACTTCGTGCCGGTTTTCTCGACGCGCGAGCGTTCGCCCAAGCTGTGTACGTAATACGTCAAATACGAAGTAATCAGGTCGGGGCTGCTCATTGGGATTGCGTGGATGAGGGTTGCTCTTTGGTTCTCTGGCGCCCTTCCAATTTCTCAATGGCGCGTGACGCTCCCAAGCGCCGCAGGGTCATTCCTTCCGGATCGATAAACTCCAAACCGGGGACTTCCATCTGGACATAGGATTCCTTGAACGGCGTGCCGTTGATGTCCCCGCCGTTGTCGACGGCAAACGCGTCGCCATAAAGCACATGAACTTCCGTCATGATTTGGGCCAGCACCGAGCGTCCCTTGGCACCCTCCGCCACGTCATTCTGGAATCTTCTTTGCTGTTCTCTCCAAGCCCTGGTGAATCCGGGAACCGCCATGTCGGCGAGGGGTGAATTACTCGCCGCAGTCAATGCTGCGACATACGCGTCCGCTTTTACGACTGCCCCGTCGATAATTGTCGATTTACCGGCTTCTGCCTTAAAACGCTTCAGACATGCTCCGGGAAGGTTCTTGGCTTGAACGAGCACTTCATCCGCGTACTCGGCTTTTAGCTCCGCGCTGGCTTTCTCCACGTACGGGGCGAGCAATAGCAGGTAGTCGGCGACGGCCGAGGGGCGGGGAAGACTGCGGCGCAGTTCCAATAAGGCGAGCAGCACCTCTTCATCTTTTTTGCCGACGAACACGTCGCTGGAGATGGTACCCGTCGGCAGCCGCTCGAAAAGGCGAAGGCCGAGGCGGCGACGGTGGCCATCGTAGGAAAACAACAAATTCGCCAGCAAACCGTCCGCCAACTTTTTGTCATGCGCGAGTTCCCGAGGTAGACGCTCCATCAAGCCGTCGGTTCCAAAGGCAGCGGCAAACGCCCCTTGGCTTTGGTTGGCCAGCCCGTCAAACAACTTCAAAAAGCGTGTGTCCGAGGTTTCTCTGAGACGCTTGACCAGCACCGTATCCAATAAACGCCATGTGCCGACGTGTTCCAACGCAATGGGCTGAACCGCCCAGAGCAGATCGTCAACATCGCCCTGGTCCTCGCTCGCGTTGTGGACGAACGCCACGATTTGGAATTTCGGTTGTGGTCCCAGCCCCGAAGACGCTCGCTTACGAAGCCATGCGAGACCAGTATCCCGGACTTCTGCGGTCGTCTTCACACTCGCCAAACACTGCGTCACCACGAAGAACGCGTCTTCGAACTCCTTTTCACTGCCCTGTTCCATTTGTTCGAGCAGGGTTGCAAACTCCGCCGGCGTCATCGCACGTTCGCCCGCCGTCGACATCCACGAGCGGTGAAAATAGAGCCTTTCGTCCGGCCGGCGACTGGAGGCCCACCTTGTTCCCGTGTCGGCGAGCCGCGTTTTCTCGGCTTCTGACGATGCGGAAGCCCTGGCCACCCCGAATAACCGCGCGGCCACCCACATCGAGTCCTCCGTTGGCTCATCCGACAAAAGGAAGTCTACCCCTTCCAACGCACGGAAAGGAAAGTGAATAGCGAATTCCTTTAAGCCCAGCCAAAATCCGCCGCCCCCCATGTCTCCTCGCAACCGTTCCGCGATGGTGACAAACCACTTTGCCGCGAAGCGTGCAGGCAACTCGTTCTCGGCCAGAAACACCGGCAAAGCGTCGAGCATCGGGAAAAAACCTTCGTGGTCGCGAGAGTTGAGGGCCTCCAAAAGACGATCCTGCTCTGCCTGCCACGCTTGGCGGGCTTGCGTGAGCACGGCAGCGAGCAGGCGATGTGCATCTGCGGAAGCCGGCAGCTCCGTGTCCCAGAAGGTGAGCCGCGAATAAAAAATGCCCAAGTCTGCCGGACAACCTTCCGGGAACAGATCGCCTAGAATATCCTGGGCGAACACCGGGTCTCGGCTCAACTCCGCGAGTCCAGCGGACAAATCCTTGGCAGCTACGCCGGCGAACGGCGGCGTGGCCGGGTCGAAGACCCCGCGAGCAACATCCCGGCCCCACTGGCGTAGGCGCGAACGGACATCCACGATATTTTCTTCGTCGGCCATAGGTTGTAAAATACCGACAGCAGATTCTCACCGGCAAGCGGTTAAATGACTGGCCATCCCACCGGGCGTTTCGTCTCCTTTTTTCTGGGGTCCACCTCTACAATTTTCTTTCCTCTGGCTGAACACTTTTCATCGCCTTCGGCCACGCTCGTTCGTCAATCCCGCGTCACCGTGACCCGATTGGATTCGATCCGCACGGCAGGCAACTCGGCTACCGACTTGCCCCAGAGCACCGCAGTTTCAGCCACCGCACAAACGACTACAACGAAGTCTTTGCCTTTAGAGCGTCCGGCGGCATCTCCGACATCGACTTCTCCCACAAATCGTCCGTCGTCTTGGATTGCGGGCTTGCGCTGCGGCCACCACTCGGATGCGCCTGAGAGCACGAAGGGAACGATTTGGATGCCCTCGTGCGCCAAGTTCATACGTACGTTGCCTCCGTACAGATCGGCATTCGCCTCCCTCGGCCGGAAGTCGATCTGACCACGGAGGGTCAGTTTGTGGCCTGTTCGGATACCTCGCGTAGCTGCCGGTTCGCTCAAGTGCAAAGAGAGTGCCCAAGTCGCTGCCTTGAACTGCCGGCCGACTTTGACCAACGCCTCGTCCAACTCCGCAATGGATAGGCTGGTGAGCGGGTGTGCAGTGTCCAGCGTCGCCTGGTAGGTGGCGATGGAGGTCTCCTCGTAGGCGCTGAAGGACACCGGCACCCACAGAACCTTCAGCCCTTCCTTCTGAGCGGCGCTAAGAAGCGGAGGCAATTCGTGGTTGGCGATGAAGTCGGAGGCGAGAAAGTCGGGACTCACCAGCATGATGGCCGCCTGCGCCCGCTCGATAGCGGAGGCAATTTCCTGTCGCCACTGGGTACCAGCCTGGAGCTGCTGGTCGCTCCACGGCACCATCAACTCGTAGTGGCGCGTGAAGGGGCGAAGATGGACGAGCACACGCTTGAACCATTCTTGATCCCGATGGGAGTAGCTGATGAAGGTTTGGTCGCGCATCTTTTCATTCAGACTGTCTGAACCGACGGCGTTCGACATCCTGCTCTCCGGGATGCTCCAAAAGTCTAACGTCGATCAATGCTAGCCAATCGCCTTTTAGCGGCTCAAGCCGATCCCCTTTGATCCAAGTCATCGCTCGCATTGCGGCCGCTTGCTGGTACGCCCAACGGGTTATGCGACGCGAGCTTTCTTCGTCGTGGACGACCTTGGCTTGGGCGAACCGTTCGTTGAGGAATGCACCCGCCATTCGGTTGCGTACAGTCCATCGGGCCAAATGCTCGGTCGCTGCTAGATGATCGGCCTTCGCCAGATTACAGCTGCTGTGCGCCAGCACAAAGTTGTGGCCCAAGTCCACCGGGTAGCGCGACCACGGAACAAAGTGATCGACGTGCGCCCGCTCGTCGCTGGCCTTCACCTCGCGCTGGCAGTAGAAACAGCGCGCCTCCTGCACCTCGCGTAGGATCGGCAGGTAAACCGCCAGCGGTGCGCGCTCACTGCCGAAGAGAAACTGATCCAGATCGGAAGGCGAGCCGAGCACCTCCTGATTTTGGCGGCGGATGTAGCGCACCCAGGCCCCTCGCACCAGATCGGTCACGAGCCCATGAAAATGCCGAAAGCAAAACATGACGCCAGGCTCCAACCCAATGGAAGTACCCGTGCCCAGCCGCCGGTACAGGAATTCCATCGGCTGGTTGCCGATGACCTGTAACCGCCAGAGCGGCATCTCTTGGACGACCTTGGCCACCCTACTGACTAGCCGCGACCATTCAGAGCGCGAGCGTTGCAGATCCGCCAAGGAACGTCCTTGATCGACCAGCGCCTTGAGTGTCGTCAGCACGACTGCCGATTGACCGGTGTTCTGTCGCAGCAGCGCATCTGGAGAGGACGCTGAGGTGGCAGAACTCACGAGTGCACCGGCGTAGGGTCTGGCCTGCCGCCAGTAGTAGGCGATGAACTTCTCGGCCAGCCAGGCAGTCTGCACTTGGAAGGTGGCCGCCGTGTCTTCGCCGCGTTCCACGCACACGTCGGCCAAGGCGAGCAGAAGCGCGTATTTGTAGGTGGCCGTGAATGTGCCTTCGCCCAGCAATCGCTGGAGGTTCTGGAGAAAGTCGAGTTGCGCCTGGGGAGTAGGGGCGTCCATATGCCAATCATCGCTAGGCCCAGTAGGCCGCTTTGGCTGGGATGACCCAGCGTACGCCGCCTCGCGGATCAGGCACGTCGCCCATGTAGCGGGGGATGATGTGAACGTGCGCATGGGCCACCGTCTGGCCGGCTGCAACCCCATCGTTGATGCCAATGTTGAAGCCAGCAGGGGCAAAGCTTTGCGCTAATTCTTGGCGTACGGCAGCGACCAGCGACCAGAGCGACTGTGCGTCCTGCGCCGAGAGACTGAAAACGCTATCCACGTGCTGGCGTGGAACGATCAACGTGTGGCCACGACTGAGGGGATATTGATCGGAGAAGGCAGCAGCTACAGCGTTTGCCCTAATGAGTTCACGACTAGTGCAAGCTTGGCAAAATGGGCAATCAGCACTCCTCATGGTCGAATTGGAAAGTATGTCAATCCAGGCGCGCGGTGAGAAGCCTGGATTTCTCTGGTCGTGGTTGCCTCTCCTTCGTAATGGTGGTGCGATGATGACCGACAAATTTTGAAAGTCGGCATGTTGCCTCGAAGCCTCACGAGGCAGGCACCACAAAGTTATCGCTTCGGGCGGGTGACTTTCCTATGCTTTCGCCGAAGGCTTTTCTTTTTTTTCATGCGCTTTTGGTGGGTCAACCAAAACCAAACCTTCCGGCAGGAGTTGTCCGGCGGCTACCTCTGGTCCCCCAAACGCAACGCCAATGGGGTTCGTAATCCTTTCTACGAGACGATGAGAGAGGTCGCTCCTGGCGACCTCGTCTTCTCGTTCGTGGACACCCGCATCAAGGCGGTCGGCGCAGCCAGTTCATTCTGCTACGAATGTCCCAAGCCCGTGGAGTTCGGCCAGATTGGCTGGAATTGGGAAAAGGTGGGCTGGCGCGTGGAAGTTTATTGGACGCACCTCGGTCGCCAAGTTCGTCCCAAAGATCACATCGCGTTGCTCACGCCGTTTTTACCGAGCAAATATTCCCCTTTGCGCGCGAGTGGCGATGGCCTCCAGAACGTGTACTTAACCGAGGTGTCACCAAGCCTAGCCGAAGCCTTGGGTGCCTTGATCGGGCCGGAGTTTGCGGCCATCCTTACCGCAATTCAGGAGAAAGACCATATTCAACTGATGACGCAAGAACTCGTCGGAGTGGACGAATGGGAAGAGCACCTACAACAAACCATCCTTGGAAGTGCGGAGCTTCCGGAAACCACCAAGCTGCAACTGGTCCGCGCTCGGCGAGGCCAAGGGTTGTACCGCAAACGGGTGGCCACCATCGAGAAAGCCTGTCGCATTACCGGCGTCGACCACCCCGCTCACCTGGTGGCCAGCCACTGCAAACCGTGGCGGGACGCCGGTGACGATGAACGGCTCGACGGCGAGAACGGCCTTTTGCTGACTCCGAGCATCGACCACCTCTTTGACCGCGGGTTCATCACGTTTGAGGACGACGGCGGGCTGCTCATCTCTCCGGTGGCTCACCGGCCTTCGCTGGCCCGCTTGGGGGTAGAGGTCGAGCACGGCACCAACGTGGGCGGCTTCTCCAGCGGGCAGAAGCACTACTTGGATTACCACCGCAACAGCGTGTTTTTACAGCGGCGCTAAAAAGTCATGGACTCGCCGCACATCGCCAGAGATAAGCCGGACGCGTTGCGCCTCCTGGAAGACGGTCCGGTGTACCGCTTCCACGACTGGCCAAATGCCCTGCTGCCAGAAGTGGCCGCCGGCGTTTACACCATCTGGCGAGAGGAAGCGTTGATCTACGCAGGCATGGCCGGACGAGGGTTTACGGCTGAGATCATCAGCGGGCATCGTGCGGCTAAAGTTAGAAACAAGGGACTGCGCTCACGTCTGGAATCGCACTGGTCGGGCCGTCGCAGCGGCGATCAGTTTTGTGTGTACGTGGCCGACCGCCTCGTGCTGTCCACTTTGAGTAGCGAGCAAATCACGGCGATCGCGGCGGGCGAACTCAAGCTCGATGCGCTGGTCAGGATGTACGTGCACGCGCACCTGACCTACCGATTCTGTGAGTTGCCGG
>CAZZYS010000024.1:19092-25011 GCA_964658285.1 uncultured Verrucomicrobiota bacterium | reverse complement strand
CGCTTCGGGCTGAACTTCCTCACGGTCTCCATCTTGGTCCACCTGTTCCTGGGCGTCGGCGCGACCTACCTCGTCGTCCAGCGCTACCAAGCCCAGCACAAGCAGAACTTCGCCGGTCCGCCCGCGAGCACCAACGCGCCCACGCGCGCCCTGGAGCACAAGGTGCAGATGCAAAAAAAGCAGCAAACCATGAGCGCGCCTGCCCCGGTCAAGCGCATCACCACCACTAGTGTCACCAAGATTTCCCTGCCCTCGGTGCCCGCGATGCCCAAGCTGGACTCGAACATCACCCCGCTCTCGATGGCCGGCATGGGCGGCACCGGCGTGGGTCTGGGCATGGGCACAGGCGGGGGCAACGGCAACGGCGGCGGCAGCGGCGCGCTCAGCCTCTTCGGCCTGCGCGACGGCAAGGGCAGCGCGTTGCGTGGCACGTTCTTCGACTTCAAGCAGACGGCGGACAACAAGCCAACCCCCATCGCCAAGGACGAGAAGCCCGGCTACCTATCGAAGGAGGCCAGTGAACAGTACAAAGCGGCCGTCACCCAGTTCGTCCAGGGCGGGATGCATGACAGCATGTTGTCGGACCGTTATTTCAAGGGGCCGAACCCTCTGTTCACCACGCAGGTTTACATCCCGGCAATGAATGCTTCGGAGGGACCAAAGGCATTCGGCTTGCAGGGGCGTGTCCAGCCCAGCCGCTGGCTCGTGCACTACCAGGGGAACGTGAGCGCGCCCGAGAGCGGCACGTACCGGTTTGTCGGTGTGTCGGATGACGTGCTGGTCGTGCGCTTCAACAACTCGATCGTGCTCGACTGCGGGACCATGTTCCCGTCCGGCCACCAGCCGAGCCGCTATTACTCGTTCGACGGTTTGCCGGTCACAGGTAAAGGCTGGTTCAAAGGCTGCGGCGAAGGCAGCCCCTTCACCGTGGAAGCGGGAAAATCGTATCCGATTGATATCCTCATCGGCGAGTGGCCGGGTGGTCGATTCATGTCGTTCCTGCTGGTGCGCAACGAGGCGACCGAGTACAAGAAAGATTCGCACGGCAACCCGATCTTGCCGTTGTTCCGCCTGGCGCCGGGGACCCTGCCATACTCATCAGGCGAGAAGCCGGTGTATCAGCAGGACGGACCGGTCTGGAGAGGGACCAGCCCGTCGCCGACGGACCCTTAAGCGATCGATCTCGCCGCACTTTGCCCGGTCGCGTTTCGCGCTCCACCGATCAGAGAACACGTCGCGCTTGTTTCAGAAACGCGTTCGCCGTTTGCCTCGAAAGCCGCGCTTTGGAGCAATTTGATTTGTCTTGTAGACGCCTTCAGAACCCCGGCAGGGGCGGAAGAGTTTAGCCCACGGCGCAAGCCGTGGAACTTCGCGCCCTCTCAGGAGCACAGCCCCGGCAGGGGCGTAAGAAAACTGGCAGACCATTCCGTGTAACGCCCGCGTGTGTTCTTCCGCCCCTGCCGGGGCTGGACAGATGGAATGTTCCTTTCCCACGGCTCACGCCGTGGGCTAACTTCTTCCGCCCCTGCCGGGGCTCTGAAGGCGGCTACAAGTCGAGTTAAATTGCTTTGGGTTCCCAGCAGCGGTATCCACTCGGCGGTTTTGTCTGACGCACCGGCAGATTTCGTTTTCCGATTACATCCACCGCCGAGAGGCTCAGCGCAGTTGCAGAACTGCGTCCGCCTGCCGGCTGACTGCTTGGTATCGGGCGGCGTTCTCAGGGAGTTTGATATCCTCGTCGTAGACCGGGATCATCTCTTTCATGCGGGCCGCGCCTTGCGGCGACGCGAGCAGTGGGGCGAAACAATTTTTGACGATTTCCAGCGCGATGTTGACGCACACCGAAGCGCCCGGCGACGCGCCGAGCAGAGCGGAAATACTGCGGTCGGCGTTCGTCATCACCTCCGTGCCGTAATGCACGATCCCCGCCTTGCCGTCCGTCTTCTTGATGGCCTGCACCCGGATGCCCGCGTCGATCAACTTCCAGTCCCCTGCCCTCGCTCCCGGGTAGAAAACATGGAGAACGTCCATCCGGTCCGACATGCTCTGCGTGCCTTGCCGGACGAGGTATCGAACCAGGTCCAGGTTGTGCACGCCCACGTTGAGCAAAGTGAAAAGGTTGTCCGGCTTGACCGATAGCGGCAGGTCGGTGAAGCGGCCTTTCTTGTGGAGAAATTTCGTGGTCCACGCCGCGAAGGGTCCGAAAAGCAGGGTTTTCTTCCCGTCGAGCATCCGCGTGTCGAGGTGCGGCACGGCCATCGTCGGCGCGGCCTCCAACGGCTGGCCGTAAACCTTGGCCTGATGCTTGGCGACGATCTCCGGGTTTTCACAAACCAGCCACTGCCCGCCGATGGGGAAGCCGCCGAGTCCGCGAGCCTCCGGGATGCGGGCCTTTTGCAACAGGGAAAGACTCCCGCCACCCGCCCCCACGAAGACGAATTTCGCGCGGTTGGTGCGCACCCTTCCAGAACTCGAATCCTTGACGCGAAGCTCCCAGCCGGAGCCGGTTTTTTTCAGGCCGGTCACGCGATGCCCCGTGGCGATGCCGCAACGATCCTGCCCGCCGAGCCAATCCAGCAGCTTGCGCGAGACCGCGCCGAAATTCACGTCCGTGCCCGCGTCCATCTTGGTGGCCGCGATGGGCACCTCGCCGCGATTTTCCACGAGCAAGGGTGCCCAGTCGCCGATGGTCGCGCGGTCGGTGGTGTACTCCATCTCCCGAAAGAAATGGTGCGCCGACATGCCCTCGTAACGGTCGCGCAAAAACCCCACCATCTCCTGCCCGTGCACGAAACTAATGTGCGGGACGGGATTGATAAACTCCTTTGGCCGGTCAGCCATCCCGCTGTTGACCGCGTAACTCCAAAACTGCTTCGAGTGCTCGAACTGCTCAAAGATTTGGATCGCCTTGCTGACGTTCACCGTGCCGTCTTTCTCGCGCGTCGGCGTGTAGCTCAACTCGCAGATGCCGGCGTGGCCCGTGCCCGCGTTGTTCCAGCCGTGCGAGCTTTCCTGGGCCAGTTCATCGGTGACTTCGTAGACCTGGATCGAAAGAGCGGGCTCCAGGCGCTTGAGCATCGCGCCGAGATGCGCGGACATTACGCCGCTGCCGATCAGGACGACATCCGGGTTGTCGATGTGGCTGGATGATTTCATGGTTTGGAGGTGAGACGGGCGAAGCGTTCGGCGCTTGCGTGCCACGCGTCGCTCCGCTGAGGTTGGAATTGGAAGATCGGGAAAGAATCGCGCACGACCCGCCGGGCTTCTTCGATGGAAGCGAGCTGTCCCAGCGCGATGGCCTGGATCAGACAGTTGCCGGCGGCCGTCGCCTCGACCGGTCCGGCGAGCACAACGCGACCGGTCGCGTCGGCGGTCAGTTGGTTGAGCAGCGCGCTGCTGCTGCCGCCGCCCACGACGTGCAATCTCGCCACCTGGCGGCCGGTCAGACTCTCCGCTTCGGCGAGGGTGCTAGCGTAGAGGAAGGCGAGGCTCTCGTAAATGCAGCGCGTGAATTGCCCGGGTGACTCCGGGATGGGTTGGTCCGTTTCCCGGCAGAAGGCCGCGATCTTCTCGGGCATCTCGTCGGGCCGACCGAAGCGGGGGTCGGCCGGGTCGATCAACGAACGGAACGGCTCGCATTCCTCCGCCTGTTCGCTCAGTTCGGCGTAATCGACATTCAGACCCAGTTGTTTCCACGCGCGCTGCGACTCCTGGAGCAGCCACAGGCCGATGATGTTCTTGAGAAAGCGCGTGGTGCCGCCGAACCCGGCCTCGTTGGTGAAGTTGCACGCCCGCACCGTGTCGTTGATGAGCGGCGCGGGCAGTTCGACCCCGATGAGCGACCAGGTGCCGGAACTGAGGAACGCCCAATCCTCCCCGACCGCCGGGACGGCCGCGACGGCCGCTCCCGTGTCGTGCGAGCAGGTCGCCACCACCTCCATCGGCCCGGCTCCGGTCTCCTGCTCGATCCGCGGCAGCAATGGCCCGAGCCGGGTGCCCGGCGCGACGATCTCCGGAAACAGCCGCGTCGGAAAACCAAACCGTGCGATGAGCGTCTCCGACCAGCGGCGTGTTTTCGGATCAAAAATCTGCGTGGTGCTCGCCATGCTTTCCTCGGCTTTGCCGACGCCGCAGAGCAGGAAGTTCAGATAATCCGCGATGTTGAGAAACTGGTCGGCACTCTCCAGCAGCGCGCGGTTTTGCTCCTGTTCGGCGATCAGTTGGTAAAGCGTATTGATCGACATGAATTGGATTCCCGTTTCGCGGAAGATCAATTCAGGTCCGGGGTCTTTCATCGCCGCCGCGTATGGCGCGTCGGTGCGCGTGTCACGATAGTGGTGCGGCGGGGCGAGCACTTCCCCCACGCCGCGTAACAACACGTAATCGACCCCCCACGAGTCCACGCTGACACTCGCCACTTGCTTGCCCGAGGCCGCGATTTTGCGGAGGCCCGTTTTCAACTCCTCAAAAATCTGCGCGATGTCCCAGCGCAGGGTTCCCTGCAGCTTGACCGGCGCGCTCGTGAATCGATGGACATCGTCGAGCGTGAGCCTGCCGTCGCGCAACGTGCCGAGGACGACACGCCCGCTGCCCGCCCCGAGGTCGCAGGCGATGAAGTGTTGCTCTTGCATCGGCGAAGATGGATCAGCGGCGCGCGGACAGCACCTTGCTCTCGTAACCCTTCACCGTGTCGATCCACGCCCGGCCGCCGGGCACGTCGTGGCGGCGGCAATGCTCCTCCCACACCGCGCCAAACGGCAGCGTTTTTGACTCCTCCAGCAGCGCCAGACGCGAGCCGTAGTCGCCTTCCGCCTCCAGCGCGCGCAGCGCCGGCGTCGGCTCCAGCAGGGCCACGAGCAGGGACTTCAAGGTCGCGCGCGCGCCGATGACCCAGGCCATGATGCGGTTGATGCTCGCATCAAAAAAATCGAGGCCGATGTGCGTGCGGCTCAGAAAATTCCCGCGCACGACCTCTTCCATCGTGGCCCGCGTGGGATCGTCGAACAACACGGCGTGGTCGCTGTCCCAGCGCACCCCGCGGCTGACGTGCAGCAGCAATTCCGGCACGAACCGCAACACGGACGAAATTTTATCCGCGAGCGTCTCCGTCGGATGGAAATGACCGGCGTCCAGACACATCAGCTTCCGACGCGTGATGGAATAACCCAGGTAGAACTCGTATGACCCGGGGACGTATGCCTCCGAAGCGATGCCGAAAAGCTTCGACTCGACGGCGTCCAGATGGTGAGCGGGATCGATCCCCTCCGCAAAAACGGCGTCGAGAGCGGCCTCCAGGCGTTCGCGGGGTCCCACGCGGTCCACGGGCAGGTCTTTCGACCCGTCAGGGATCCACACGTTCGTCACCGTCGCGGACCCGAGTTGCCGACCCATCTCCGCCCCGATTCGGCGGCAGGCGATGCCGTGCTCGATCCAGAACTGCCGCACGGACGGATCGAGATGCGTCAGCGTCGCGCCGTCGTCTGCCAGCGGGTGCGAGAAAAAGCTCGGGTTAAAATCCAGACCCAACCCCCGTTCCTTCGCCCATTCGATCCATCCCTGGAAGTGCGCGGGCGTGATCTCGTTGCGGTCCACTTTTTTCCCGCCGAAGTCGCCGTAGATCGCGTGTAGATTGAGTCGGTGTTTGCCGGGTAGCAGCGCGTAAACCTGATCGAGGTCGCCGCGTAATTCGGCGAGCGAGCGTGCCTTGCCCGGATAATTGCCGGTCGCCTGAATCCCCCCGCCGCTCAACTCGGCCCCCTCCCGCTCGAAGCCGCCCACGTCGTCGCCCTGCCAGCAATGCAGCGAGATCGGGACCGAGGCGAGTTGTTGGAGGGCGGCCTCCGTATCGACCCCGAGGTCGGCATACGCTGGTTTGCTGGTGATATAGTTATTTTCGCTCATGGGAGAATGTCTGGGGAA
>CAZZYS010000024.1:0-19082 GCA_964658285.1 uncultured Verrucomicrobiota bacterium | reverse complement strand
AGGGGTTGCCACACAGCGAAAATATCTCATGGCTTACTCCGCCGGAAGAGTAGAATTGATCTTTTCCATCTAGATGACGCCTGAAGAGCCGTGAGGCTTGCAAGGAGATTCATCCCAGTGACACACGCCTTGTCGACGTGAGCCAATCGAGATGATGAGTGGGTTCACCCCGGACGCGTCCGCAGAACTTTCACTGAAGGAACGGCGGCCTGCCCGCGATTCCGATCCCGTGAGCACAGGGACTTCCACCCAGAAAGCAAAACGGGTTGGCCTTTTGAGGTCAACCCGTAGCTACAAGACACTGCCAAGTTTCTCTCTCAAAAAAATGTCTCTTGCACCTGGATCATGTCACCAGGTAGCACCTTCACATCCAACGCAGGGTTGGCGCGAATCTTCTTGCAGTTGATGATGTCCACATGGCTGCCACGCATCAGGCGAACTTTTGCCTGGTCACCGAACTCGGTAAAATCTCCCGCTGCGTTGATCGCCGAGAACAACGTCATGTCCGGCGTGTAAGGGATGCGACCAGGACTTTTCACCTGTCCTCCGACGTTCACGAAACGCGCGGCCGGTGCGATAGTCAGACTCACTGTAGGATGAGTAAAAATGCCTTGTTCCATGTAACTGCGTTCGACCAGCGTCTGGATTTCGCCAGCGGTTCTGCCGGAAACTTTGATTTTTCCGAGGTACGAGATATTAAAAAAGCCCTGCCCATCAACCGTGTAATTGCTGCTGATCGTCGCCTGGTCATCGGAAGGAACTCCGCTGATACGCAGATCGAACGAATCGCCGGGGCGCACGGTTGCTTCTGACTGCGCGAACACACGCGTCAACATGCATAGTGTGACTGCTAATGCGAAGAGGACGGTTTTTTTCATGGCGTCAATGATCGTTCGTGTTGCTTCGGGCTTTAGTAGTCAGCTCCGTTGGAATTGCCTTTGCCACCCGCTCCCGCCGTGACGTTGCGCGCCTTGCCGGCATTCATCGCGGTGGTAGCCACCGCGTCCTTCGGGCTGCGGACGGCATAATACTCATAGTAACTCGTGTAGTAAGCGTAGTTCGGATCGTGGCGCAGATCGACGTTATTGAGCACCACGCCGAGGACCGTGCCACCGACGTTGCTGATCGCCTGCTTCACGCGTTGCAGCATCGCGCGCGGGAACCGACGGTGTTGCACGATGATGATGGACTGGTCCACTTCGCTGGCCAACACGGCGCCGTCGCTTACCCCGAGGATCGGGGGCGAGTCGAAGAAGATGATATCATAGCGGGTCTTCAACTCGGCGATCATGTCGGACATGCGCTGGGAGTTGAGGATTCCCACCGCGTCGGCCGGCAGGATGCCGCTGGGCATGATCGACAGATTTTCGACCGAAGTCGGCAGCACCACATCCTCCAGGGCGATATTGGTCGTCAGGTAATTGGTCAACCCGATGCTGTTGTTGACCTCGAAAATCTTGTGCTGGGTCGGACGGCGCAAGTCCGCGTCCACGATCAGCACGGAATAACCACCCTGCGCGCAGGTAAACGCCAGGTTGCTCAGCGTCGTCGATTTACCTTCACCGGGGCCGCCGCTCACGAGCGAAATCGTGTTGGCGTCGGCGCTCTTGCGGTTGAATTCGATGTTCGTACGCAGGATGCGGTAAGCCTCGGCGTCCGGCACGTCGTTTGGCTGTTTGTGCAGAAGCTTGATGTTTTTCGGGACAATGGCCAACACCGGCACGCCGAGCATCGTTTCCACGTCCTCCATCGTCTTGACGCTCGTGTCGAGGTACTCGATGAAAAACGCCAGACCAACCCCGAGAAGGAGGCCGACCAGTACGCCGATGGTCATGTTGAGGGGAACCCTCGGGCTATAAGGCGCGGAAGGCTTCTCCGGCTTGTTCCACACAATAGTGGGAAAAGTGGGCAACGATTGTTCTGCCTGCGTTTTCGTGTTGCTGATTTGTTCCTGGGTCGTCAGGTCCTTGGCTTTCAGATAATCCTCTTTCAACGCGTAATAGTCAGCGTTGTCGAAGCGTGTCTGACGCTGCTGGGTCTGCAGCGTTTCCAACTGCTGCTTCACGGTGACCAGCGTGTTCTTCGAGATTTCCAACTGGATGGAAAGCGTGTGCTTGATATTTGCCAGTGCGTCAGCGAGCTGCTTCAAATACACTTCACGCGTGGCGACCAGCGATTTGACTTTCGGATGATTGGGTCCGACGCCGGAATTACGCAGCAAGGCTTCGTCCGAAATCGTGGCCTGATATTTCGGCAAGATGGTCGTGATGGTCGGCTCCTCGATGTGCAGGATGGAGATGGCGCGTTGGAGGTCTTCCGGTTTCAACTGGCTGACCTGCTCCAACTGGCTCGTGAGGGCAGCAATGGCAGTGGCATCCTTGTCGACTTCTGACTTCTTGGCGTTTACCAAGTCTTCAAAAGGGTCCTTCATTTGGACGCGGTTGTCCGGCTCCAGGTCGACGATCCCGCGGTCGCGACGCATTTGCTGGAGTTTTGCCAACAGGTCGTCCTGTTTTTGCTGGCTCTCGCCCACGTGGGCAGTCACCGAGCCTTGGATCTTTCGGTTAACGCCAGCCGCCATCTGCGCCTTTGTGTCGGAGTACGACTGAGCCACGTCGCCGACGAGTTTCATCGCTTCTGTGGGATCAACACTAGTGATGGAAAGCTCCACCAGCTCCGTGCCGCGGAGCGGCTTGAGGCCGAGCATTCCGCGCAGCTTGATGTATGCCCCTTCCCGACTCATCGGTTGACCATCAGTCGCCCACTGGCGGTCCAGATGGTCGGCGTCCACCACCGGATAGAGCACGTCCGTGCTCTGCATGATCTCGAACTGGGTCTGGGTGTACGAAGCATCCGGACCACTGCCCGACCGAAAGCTCAGGCCAGTCGTAAAACTCGGGTCCATGCGCGGGTCCCGGAGTTCCAGCGTCGTCTGCGCCCGGTATTTTTTTGGCAGGAAGTACGTCACCACCCCCGTGGTGATGACCACCAGCAAAAACGTCAGCAAAACGATGCCGAACCGCACGCGGATCACGCGCCAGTAATCGAGGAAGTGGAGCTTCGACTCGCCAGCGGCGGCGGATTGACGGGTGTCAGTCTTTTGCATCTTCGTGGATCATACCCGCGCGGCGCTCTGCGTGCAACGCGGGAATCTTGGGTTCTCGGGTAAGCCGCGCTTTTTCCAGGTCGCCCGGGATGGCGACCATTCGCCTCAGAACTGGAAACGCACGCCGCCGAAATAGCGGTTGCGGTCGTATTCGCGCTCGGCGATCTGCGAGGAAACCGTCGTGTGCGTGTAGCCGATCTCCACCGCGAAGTTGCGGTTGATCGCGTAGCGCGCCCCGACGGAGGCATCGTAGGTGTCCTCGCTGAAATTCTGCGGGGCAACCAGGAGCAGCGCCGGGTCGGTGCGCAACGGCGTGTCGTAAAAGGCGTGCGTGTAGTAAAATCCGCCGTAGATGCTGATGCGCGGCGTGATCTGCTGCTCGACGTTGAGGCCCAGCCGGACCGTGTTTGCCTTCGTGGCGTCGGTGCTCAGATCACCTTCCTCGATGCCGTAGCGGGCCACGAAGCTGGCGGTGGTCTTGCGCGAGACCGAGTAGGAAATGGTGGCCTCGGCGTAGGGCGAGGTTTCGTCCCCGGGCGAGTCCACGTAGGCGCGGAATTCAGCACCGGCGTTCACGGTGGCGCGCAGGCGCGGGTTGAACACATAATCCACACCGGCGAGCAGGAAGTGGGTGTAGGAGTCGTTGTTGACGCTGAAATAATCGATGTAGCTGAAGCGATAATCGGCCGTCAGGGTCAACTGCGGCAGGAACTGGTAGCGGAACTCTTCCGAGAAGTAGAGTTCGATGCGATCCTGATCGGTCGTGTAGGGACGATCCTGGTAGGCGAAAGCGATGATGTTGCCGCCGGTCACCAGCGAGATGCGGGGGCTGAACTGGTAGGTCAGACCGAAGCCATCGGTGGTGTAAAAATAATCCCCGTTGATGTCGGCGGAGGTCCGGCCCGCTTGCCCGAGGGCCTGGTTGAAACCGGTCAGATTGGTCGCACCATAGTCACCATTGGAGACGTAGGTATCGAACGAAGTAACCTCCAAAAAGAGACGGGGCGATATCTTGTAGGTCGAACGCAGCGTCAATCCGCCGTTCACGTCGGTGTTGCGGCCTTCACGGTCGAAATAGTAGGTAAGACCGATGTCACCGGAAATCGTCAGCGTGAAGCGCGTGTTTGCGAGGGTGTAGGCTGCGCCCAAGTCCGCGTTGAAGAAAGCACTGCCCTTCTGGTCCTCGCTCACGGTGGTACGGGTTCCGTTCGCGTTGAGCAGCGTCACGTGGTCGGGCTGCGACAGGGGGTTGTCGTCGTAACCGAAGCGAACGTCTCCGGTGAGGGTAAACTTCTTCCGGCTGAAATTGCCTTCGCCCACGTCCGAATTGTCCTTGGTGTCGGACGTGTCTTTCAGGTCAAATCCGGCGCGTGCGAGCGGCAGCCCCCAAGAAGCCTGGGCGAGAAGCAGCAACGACAAAGCGAGTCGGGTGATTTGCTTTTTGTTCATAAATAAATGGCTTATAAGTGCGAGATTCGTACTCGCCACGCAAGTCTCGTGCCAATTCCGACACACAGCGTGCGCCCAGAACGTTCTCCCGTGAAACCCCGGCGCGCAGACTGGCGGGAGAGTATCGAAAGAAAGTTCTCGGGAGCAACATTAATCTTCGGGGGAATTGACCGGAGGCGTGGATTTTTCGCTCATTTTACAGAGAGGAGTCTCAGTTGGACGACGCACCCGCCGCCGCCCGGTCATGGAGAATCTGGTCTAAACCCGTGCTGGCCGCCGCTTTCGGGTCGAGGGAAAGTCCACGCCGGTAGGCGGCCTCGGCTTCCACGGGGCGACCGGCGCGCTGCAAATAAAATCCGTAGTAGGTCAGCGCCGTCCCCGAATTGGGGTCCCAGGCCATCAACCGGTCGAAGATCGGACCTGCCTCGTCGATCTTGCCCAGACGGATCAACATTTCTCCCAGGCGCATGAGCACGATGCTGTCGTTGGGAGCGAGTTCGGCGGCGTGGCGGAAGGCATCGAGCGCGTCACGGCGGAACGATTCGTTGATCGGATCGGTCGGCCCGGCCACGCCCGACGTTTCCCGGTGCTCCGCAATGAGCAGCCGGGCCTCGCCCAGGTAGCAGTACGGCAGCGGATTGTCCGCCTCGTATTCCACGCTTTGCCGCGCAAAATTGATGGCGGCCACCTGGCGGCCATCTCGCAGGGCGGCGCGGGATTGTTCGGCAAAATACTCGCCCGGCAGCTTCGGCACTCCCTCGGCCAGCAGCCACAGCGAGAGCGCGGGCAGGGCCAGGCGCGGCACCAGATCGACCCCGCGCAGCCGCGCATGTTGGTCACCGCCCGCGAGAGCACGCCCCGGGTTGGCGAGTTGTCCGAACACGAAAGCCATCAGCAGGGTGTTGGCCGGGATGTGGAGATTGAAATCCACCACCGAGTGCACCGTGATGCACGCCACCGCCGACAACGAGCCGATGTTCCAGGCCGCCGCGTTGCTGCCCCCGCTCTCCCCGCCGACGTGCAGCGACAGGTGGCGGAACGCACGCCAGCCCCAACGGAGATGAGCACCCAGGAACAGCAGGAAAAGCGCTGCCCCCACCGCGCCGTATTCGGCCAGGAGTTCCAGGTAATCGTTGTGGGGGCGGATCGGATCGCTCTGCACGCGCACGTCGCGAAATTTTCTCCCGTAATAGAGGAACGTCGCCGACCCGGTGCCCAAGGCGGGGCTGACCTGGAAGTTTTTCACGGCCGAAGGCCACAGCATGAGCCGGGCATCCGTGCGGTCCAAGAGCCCCTTCGCGCGACCCTGGAGCAACGGGTTGCTGCGGAGGGCGATGCCAATGCCGCCCGCCGCGACCACGACGAGCACCAGGACCACGAAGATCGCCCGCGGCAACATCCCGGGCGCCGTCTGGCGCAAGCGCATCAACCCGAGGACCGTCAGGACAAACAGCCCTGCCGACGCACTCAGAAAACCACCGCGGCTGGCCGTGATCATCAATCCTGCCAGGCAGCAAAGCGACAGGTAACCGATCAGGAGCTTGACCCAGGCGCGGCTCCGGCTCCAGAGCGCGATGGACAGTCCCAGACATCCGACCACTTCGAGGTAGGCGGCCAGATGATCCGGGCAAATGTAGAGTCCGCTCGCCCGGCCCAGGTACTGGGCCGACCGGATGAAGCCGAACAGCATATAGCCCTGGCCGCTGGCGAATTGCTTGGCCCCGACGAAGAGGTTGACCAACGCCAGCACCAGCAACACCCAGAACACCCAGAGCCGGCGGCGGGGATCGGTCAACAGACAGGCCGTCAGCAGATACACCACCAACGCCGCCAGCACCATGAACCGGTCATCCCACGCGAGGTAGGCCACCGGCGAGGTCAGGGTGCGGACCAGGATGTAGCCAAAAAATAACGCCGAGGCCACCAAGCACCAGCCGTTGGCGGGTAACTTGGGCCGCCGGATGTCCACCAATGAGAGCAATCCGGCCAACGCGAGGAGACCGTACGCGGGCAAACTGAAGACCAGCCGGGTGCCACCGATCAGAAACTCGATGACGGTCAGCGCCAGACCGATGAGGACCGCGTAAACGACGTTCAAAAGAGAAAAGCAAACCGATCCGGGACGGCGAGACAAAACGACCCTTGCGACGAGGGCATCATCGCAAGGGTCGTTCGGAAAAAATATGGGGCGTGGCCTAGCTGTTCCCGGAGCTGGTCACCGGTGTCGGGCTGGGCGGCGGCAGGGCGACGGAACCGCTGGGCGGGCTGCCGACGAAGCCAGGGCTGCCGGGGAAACCGGGGCCGAAGCCGACGCCGAACGCGTAGTCGTCCGCCGTGTTGAACAGGCCGGGCACGTCCGAGGTGGCACCGGCGGCCAAGAGATTGTTGAGGGCGTCGGCGCAGTCGGGACGCAGGGAAGACGCCGTTTCCACGAGCATACTGGCCTGCTGATTATCGGAAGCGATGGCGGCGCGCGTCAGCTTGACGACGCATTCGCAGGCCAATTCGCCGTGGCCCTGTTTGGGCGTCTTGGCCAGGATGCCGGAAATCAGGATCGACCTTGCCATGCCCGTGTCCAAGACGACGGCCGCCCTGATCGCACCGGCGGTCTGTTCGCAGCTTGCTTTGGCGAGGAGCACGCCAGCGGGAAGCTGGGAACTCAGTTTGCTGCGCGCGGCGGCGCTGTCGCTCGCGGCGTGGATCGTGGGTGCCGTGCCAACCGCCAGCAGGGCGGCGAAGGCCCACGTCAGGCCACGGCTGGCAAAAGTCATTTTTCGCATCGCTTTATGGTTTCTTCGTTGAAGTTGAAGCTGGTTTCGGTTGCTTGATTTAAGAGCGGGCAGCGGGAATCGAACCCGCATGGCCAGCTTGGAAGGCTGGAACTTTACCACTAAGCTATGCCCGCTAGTCACCGCATATTTGCCAGAGCTTGGGGGCAGTTGCCAAGTTATTTTTTGTGAATCAGCACGATTTCTGCCAACTGGTGGGGTTTCCGCCGTCCGCTCTGGGGAAATTACCTGACCTGGAGAGAAGCCGCCCCGCGAGAGCAAATCGATGAACGAACGCAGCCGCCGTCCCGCCATGACCCCGCACCCTGCACCGATGCTCATCCTCGCTTCCGCCTCACCCCGCCGCCGCCAACTGCTCCGCGAGTCCGGCTACGACGCGCTGGTGGTGCCGACGCAAGTGGAGGAATCCACCGACGAGCGCCTGACGGTGTCGGAACTGGTCCTCCTCAATGCCCAACTGAAAAGCGCCGCCCTCTGGTCCCGTCATCCGCGCGCGGTCGTTCTCGGCACCGACACGCTCGTTTGCCTGGATGGCCGCGCGCTGGGCAAGCCCGCCAATCTCGACGAAGCCGCCGCGATGATCGGATCGCTGGCGGGACGTTGGCACGAGGTTTATTCCGGCGTGTGCGCGGCCCTGCCGGCGAGCGGCCAGGTCGTTTGCTTCGTCGAGCGGACCCGCGTGCGGTTCCTCCCGCTCACGCCGGGGGACATCTCGGCTTACCTGCGTCTGATCGACCCGCTCGACAAGGCCGGGGGCTACGCGGCGCAAGAACACGGCGAGCGCATCATCGCGTCGTTTGAAGGCTCGTGGACGAACGTGCTCGGATTGCCGATGGAACGTGTGTCGGAGGTGCTCGCCCAGGAATTCGGCGTCGTTCCCGGTCCGGCGAAAGAAGATCGACACCCGGGGCCGTCAGAGGGATAAATAAGAAACTCTCCCCGGCCGCGTTGCGCGCATGGAAACGGAAACCTTCCAGCACTACCAAATCCTGCGGCGCGACGACGGGTCGCTCTGGGAACTGGGGCGCGGTGCGATGGCCGTGACGTACAAGGCCGTCGATAACAACCTGTGCTGCTCGGTGGCCCTGAAGGTCGTCAGCGTGCTTAACCTCGATGACGCCCACACCCGGGCGCGGTTCGTGCGCGAGGCCCGTGCCGCTGCCGCCCTGCGCCACCGCAACATCGCCAGCGTCTACCACCTGGGCAACGACGAGCAAAGCTACTTTTACGCGATGGAATTCGTCGACGGCGAGACCGTCGAGGACCTCGTCATCCGTCGTGGACCGCTGCCTGCCGCTGAAGCGCTCGACCTCGCCGCGCAGGTCGCCCGGGCCCTTGGCGCGGCGGCCAAGCAGGGACTCGTCCACCGCGACATCAAGCCGGCCAACCTGATGGTCGTGCGCGAGGACGACGACGAATCGCTGACCGTCAAGGTGATCGATTTCGGCCTCGCGCGGCGCGCGGTCGTCGCAGACGCGTCGGCGCAGATCACCTTGGCTGGCTTCGTCGGCACCCCCCAGTACGCCAGTCCCGAGCAGATCGAGGAGCGCGACCTGGACACCCGTTCGGACATTTATTCGCTCGGGGTGACCCTCTGGTTCATGCTCACCGGCCAGCCGACGTTTTCCGGCCCGTTGGCGCGGATCAGTTCGCAACACCTCAACGGCGAGCCGCCCTGGGCAGTGGTCGCGCATCTGCCCGCGCCCGTGCGCGCCCTGCTCGCGCGAATGTTGCAAAAGAATCCCGCTCACCGTCCGCAAACTCCCGGCCAGCTCCGCCGCGAGATCGAGGCGTGCGTGGAAGCCTTGCCCGTCGCGGTACCGACCGGGACGGCCCCCACGCCGCCGCCGGAAGTTTCGACGAACGGCGGCACGACCCTCTCGCCGGAGGCAGGCGAGGAAACGCGGGTGCCCCCCACGGAGTTCACCGACGATGCACCGGGCGCCGAAGAACCGCTCGACACCTTTGCGACCAGCACCCCGCCGACGGTGGGAGAACGCCTCGGCGAGCGTTTTTACCTGTCGGAATTGATCGGCGAGGGCAGCACCGGACAGGTATTCCGCGCCACGGATGCGCGCCGCCACGAAAGGCCGGTCGCACTCAAAATCCTGCGGCCCGACCTGGGATTGGGCCGGTTGGAATTCTACCATCTCCAAGGCAACCTCCGACGGCTGCGTTCCGCTCCGCATCCGCGCTTGATCGAGGTGTTCGCGCTGGATCAGGCCCGTGGTTACCGGTTCATGGCGAACGAATGGATCGAGGGGTTCACGCTCGTCGATCTCCTGCGGCACCGGGGACGGCTGGGCGTGGTGGAAGCGCTCCGCCTGCTCGAAGACGCCAGCGATGCCGCCGCGCACGGCAGCGCCAACGGTCTGCATCGACTCGAACTCGCCCCGCACCAGATTCTCATTGGTTTCCCGGCGGGGTTCGAGGGCGACAAGGCGCGGACGGTCCGCACCATCATCGACCGTCCGTTGGCGCAGTGGCCGGAATTCGGTTTGAAGATCGACGCGGTGGCCCCCGCGCGGGAGATGGGTCGGACGCCCACCTGGGCCGGTGGCGTCACGCTCGTCCCGTCGTCGCGCCAGCCGGGGCGCGACACGCAGTCGAGCATCCGCGGTCTGGTCGAGGGCAGTTATTTTTATGCGCTCGGGGCGCTTCTGTACGAGATGCTTAACGGCACTCCGCCGCCGTCCGATCCGGCGGGCGAACGCGAGGTGCCGCCGCTGCCGATGCTCGGCGAGGAAGGCAACGACCTCTTGCAACGCGCGTTGTCCGCGAATCCAGGTTTCCGCAACGAGCGCGAGTTCTTCGACGCCCTGCTTGCCGCTAGCGGTCTCGAACGCGGTGATCTCCGTTTCAAATCAGCCTCCGACCCGCAAGTTTCGTACGCCGCCGCCGCTACTGTGGTGCCGTCTGCCGGACCCGCCATCATCGCGGCGAGCACGGTTTCCGCAAATCAGCTAGCGGTGCCGCGCATGGCTCCGACGATCCGCACCAAGCTCCTCCGCCCGCGAGCGGCGAACGCCACGCCGACAGGGCCCGCCCGAGGTATTCACCCGTTGCGGCGCATTCCGCCGTGGACCATCGCGGCGGGAGCGGTCGGTTTGGTGGCAGTAATGGCCGTCGGCGGCTTTCTGCTCGTGCCGAAACATCCCGCGCCCGCCCCGCCGGCCGTGCCATTAGTGTCCCCCGGCGCATCCGTGGATGAAGCCGACACCCCGGGTCCATCACCGGCCACGCTGGAACCATCGTCCCCGACGCCGCCCTGACCGCTTGGGGCAAAAAGAAAACGCGGCTCGCTCCAGGCAGGGAGCGAACCGCGTCAAGAGATTTTCGGACAGCCGAACGATCAATCGCGCGAGGAGCCGTCGCGATCTTCAAAGCCGAGCGCTTTGAGCGTCGCTCCGTCCACCCGGCCGGTCGCACGCAGGTTGTTGTCGCGCTGGAAACGGGTCAGCGCGCTCTTGCTAGCGGGGCCAAAATCCCCGTCGATGCCGCCCTTGTAGTACCCACGTTTGGAGAGTTGCTTCTGGACCTCCTTGGGCAACGCGGAAGGGTCCGGGTTGTCGTCATTGCGGTTCTGGTCATCCACGACGCGTCCGTCGTATGCGCCGTTGTTGTATCCGTATCCGTACGGGCCAACGCCGGCCGGACCGCCGTAATATCCACCGTAGTAGCCGTAACCGAACCCGAAGAAGAACGGGTCATAGAAAAACGGCACCCCACCGAAGTAATAACGGTGGCCATAGCCACCACGGTAACCGCCACGGTAGTTCCGATACCCGTAACGCGAACCGCCGTAGCCACGGGAATAATTTGCCGAAGGCCGGGCCTGGGACCGGGCACCGGCACCGGCCGAGGCACCGCGCGCACCGCCAAACGAACCCATCGGTGCAGCCTGCAATGCGGACGCGGCCAGAATGACTGCGCCGGTAGTAGCGAGCAGAGTTTTGATCATAGAATCAGCTTTCAAAAAATATCGTGTGGCAAAGCCCGCGTGCGCGCTTCCTCACCGGACCTCGACCTTCTCCCCCGTGGGCGGTGAGGGATTCGAACCCCCGGCCAACTCGGTGTAAACGAGCCGCTCTACCACTGAGCTAACCGCCCTAAACGCGTGTTTTCCACAGAGATACAAGCTAAATGCAGCTCCTTCGTTTTTCCCATGATAGCCTGATTTAGTAGCCTGTACGGTGTGGGCAGGATGAAAACCGCAACCACCGCTGAGGCTACCAAAACCAAATTCGAGAAGATTTCCGACGTGCATAACCTGTACCGCTACGGCACGGTTTACTATGCCCTAGTTCGGCACAAAGGCAAGTTGCACAAGCGTTCCCTTGCCACCGACGACAAGCCCACCGCGAAACGCAAATTGGCCGATTTCCAACAGGATTTATGCAAGGTGGACGCCAGCCAAGGAAGGCTAACCCTGTCGGCCTTGCGCGAACAGTATTTGTCCACTTCGAGATTGTCACCGTTCCCCCGTTGTCTGTTACAGCCAACCGGCTAAAGCTTTTAGCCGTCTGCCCTGAGAAGCAATTAACGGTTAGCGAGTGGACTGTACCGTCGGTTTTTGGAAGGTATATTCTGTGCCATTAACCAGCGTTGCGTCCGGTAAGGTAAATACCGCAACGGTGTTTGTGCAATCGACAAGCCAGCCGTAGCCGACGATGCCGTTAAAGCCTTTGTTTCTGCCGTGGTAGGGGTGTGCTGTAGCTCTGGGCGGTCGTAGAGGCTCCTACGGGGTTTATGCCTTGCCCTGATGCTGGGGATGCCGGTGCCGGCGACGTTGGCCGTCGGCGCGGGGGTGCCGACCCTGGTAAAATTGCCTGCGGTGCCGCTGCTCTTCCAGGTCACCGTGCCCGCAGTGCTGTCCGTGGCGCGCACGTCCACGTAGAGCGTGCCCGTCGCGGAAAGCGTGGTGGGCGGGAGCAATGCCGCCACGTCCGCCGCCGACAGGGTCGCTCTAATGAACTGCACATCGTCCAGTGCGCCCCGGAACTTGGGCAGGCTCGTGCCCGCCGAGCGCGCCAGATAGTTCTGTTGTCCGCCGGTGGCCGTGTTGGGCGCGAGCAGCTGATCGGCGCGGGTCATCACGGCAACGCTGGCCACCACCGCGCTGTTGAGGTAGAGCGTACCCGTCGCGCCTTCGAGCGTGACGGCCACCTGCGACCACGTTCCCACCGGCAGCGCCGGGGCGGTCACGGTCTGTTCGCTGCCGCCGTTATTTCCTCAAAGGGAAATGCCTGTCCGATCAGATTTGGCTCGACTCGGAATACTCGGTCCAGCTTCATATGGGTCACATAGTGACTACTCGAAGCGGAGCCCATTCGCTGGGTCTCGCTACCAGAACGATCAGATCCCCCATCCGGTTGCCATCCCAATCAGGTGAACGCAAACTTGGAGCATCATTGTGAAAATGGGTCCGGTCTAGCCCAGGAAGAGCCACATCGAGTTTTCCACCATCTGGCTGCGCCTAAAGCCGCGACCTACCGGGCTGTTCTTCGCCTCTTTGTCTCGGCGAAAGAATGCTTCGAGATCGCCCTACGGCCCTCGGAGATTACCGCACGCCTCCACGAGGCAGCCGAACCGTTGCTGGAGAGAGTCACGGAAGACGAGGTGATTGCCTGTCTCGTCTCACTGCGCGAATGGGGAAACCTGAGTGCGACGCGCGACGTGGTCTCCGCCCGCACCGTCGAGGAATACCTTCACCCGAAGTATCTCTACCAGCTTACCCATGCGGGCGACATGGCCGAGCGCGCGCTCGCGTTTTTCGATGAGGGAGTGACGCGACCGGGAGAATTGTCCGCCCTGGCCTTGCGCGACATCGTCGACACACTCGATGAATTACGACGCTTGCAGGATGTGGACGTTCTGGACGAGCCGAAAGCGACGCGCGCCCTGCGCGCCCTGATCGACCGTTTCGATTCTCTGGTCGCACGCGCGCAGTTATTCATCGGAGGTCTGCAACGCGAACTGGATCGGCCGGCAGCCGAAGAATCCGCGTTCCTGGCTTTAAAGGAGGAACTCTTGGGCTACCTCGAACGATTCGTGCGGGAACTCGTCGCGGCAACCTATCGGATCAGCCGTTCCTTGCAGGCGCTCGAATCGAGAGGCATGGAATCACTGCTCCACGCCAGCGCGACGGCGGAACTGATCGAGGTGCTATCTCCCACGGAGGCTCTGCGCGCGCGGACGCGGCAAAAGTGGGAAGAGCGTTGGGCCGGGCTGCGCGGATGGTTCATCGGCTCGGCGGGTCACCCCGCGCAAGTAGAAAGACTGCGCGCCCGTGCGCTGGCGGCCATCCCCGCGTTGCTGGAGAGGGTGCGGAGGATGCACGACCTGCGGGCAAACCGCGCGGACCGCTCGACGGACTTTCTCGCGCTCGCACGCTGGTTCGCCGGGGCGCCGGACGAAGAGGCGATGCACTGCCTGTGGCGCGCGGCCTTCGCGCTCACCTCGTGCCGGCATTTGCGTGTGAATGCGACCACGTTGGAGGGGTGGGCCGCGCTGGATGAATCCGAGCGACCGCGCTGGGAGGATTGCCCACCGTATGTCATCACCATCACACAATGGACGCGCGGACGCTCCGCGCCGCCGGGCAAGCCGCCGACCGTCATCGACCGCACGGAAGCGCGCGCCGCCTTGCGGGCGCGTGCCGAAGCGGAAGGCCGGTCACTCCGCGCGGCGCGTGCGGCACTCGCTGCGCGGACGCCGTGTTTGCTGGCGGAAATTGGCGAACTAGACGCGCCGGGTTTCGAGGTCTTGCTCGACGCGGTCGGGGAAGCATTTGCCAACATCGGCCCGCACGAGGACACCGGCGAGGCGACGACCGCAGACGGCATGCAATGCACGGCGGAAATCCGCCCCGGCAACCGCACGAGGACACCGGCGAGGCGACGACCGCAGACGGGGGGATGGTGGTAAAAATTTGCCTGCCTGCCTCGCGCTCGGAGATGGCGGCCGCGTACACGCCCCACGGTGTTCTGCTCGGTCCGAACATCCGCCTGTTCCTGCGTCTCACGGACGACATTCCCACCGTATGACATCGATTCCAGGTGAAGTTTCCGAGATCAACCGCCTGTCCAGGGAAGAGGCGCAGGAAGCGTTGCGGGCCATCCTGCGGCGTCCTTTGCTCGTCGCCGAGCACGCCCAGCATCGGGAGGGTTTTGCGAAGGTGCGGCGGCATGCCGAGACGCTGCGGGCGTGGTTCGCACGGCACACCGGCTGGACGCTCGAAGTGAGCGCGGAATGCGCGCGGCTTTACAAGGTGCCGGCGCGGCTGGACGACGCGACCCGTCCCGCGATGCTGTCGGCGAAAGATGAACCGCCGTTTACGCGGCGTCGCTACGTCCTCTTGTGCCTCGCCCTGGCGGTGCTCGTGAAAAGCGAGAGCCAGACCACGCTCGGCGATTTGGCCCGCCTGATCGCGGAACTGTGGAAGGAGAATGCCGCGTTCGCCGACCTCACCTTTGACCTGGACGCGAACGATTCACGCCGCGACCTCGTGGCGGCGGTGAAACTCTTGGCCGAGTACCACGCGATCACCGCCGTGGACGGCGACGAACAACGTTTCCTCCACCACCGCGATCAGGAAGTGCTCTACAACGTGCATCATCATATCATCTTCCGCTTGCTCGCCGCGCGCCGGGCACCGAGCGCGATCCCGGAGCAGGTATGGAGCGCGCGCCTGGAGGCACTGGTGGCGGAGCACGTGATCGATGAAGAAGAGCAGCGCAGTCAGCGCATCCGTCACTCTCTCGGGCGGCGTTTGCTCGACGATCCGGTGCTGTATCTGCCCGGCGATCTCACCGAGGAAGCCTGGGCGTATTTTCTCAAACAACGCCCTCACATCGTGCAGGCTCTCGTGGACGCCACCGACCTCGAACCGGAGGACCGACGGGATGGCATCGCGCTCGCCGACCGGATCGGAGACTGCACCGACATCGGTCTGCCGGAGGAAGGAACCGATGGTCACGCCACGCTGTTGACGGCGGAATACCTCGGCGGACTGAGCCTCGAGCGGCCAGACGACATCGTGCCCTTCGTGCTCATCGAACAGTTCCTCGCCGCACAGGCGCAAAAAAACCGCGGTTTCTGGCGTGGTGACGCGACCGCGCCCGGCTCCGAGGTCTCCCTCGCGCGCAAGGTCATCCGCCGACTTGTTAGCCTCGACCTCGTGCGGCACTCGGACGGCGGCGTGCTGGTCATGCCCGCGATCCGTCGCTACCGGCACGAACTGCGCACAGCGGCGAGCACCGTGCCGAATGGAATTTGATCCCATGCTCCCCTCGCCTTCGTCTTCTCGATTCCAGCCGCTGCGCAGCGGGCTCATCAACCTTTTCAAGTATCAGGACCAAGAGTTCTGGTACGAGAAGGGGCGCTTGCTCATCCGGGGCAACAACGGAACGGGCAAGTCGCGCGTGCTGGCGTTGCAACTCCCCTTCCTGCTCGACGGCGAGATCAGTCCGCGCCGGGTAGAACCCGACGGCGATCCGGCCCGGCAGATCGCGTGGCACCTGCTGATGGACGAGCACGATCAGCGGACCGGCTACACATGGCTGGAGCTGGGCCGGCGTGACGAGGAAGGCAAGGAAAGATTCGTGACGCTGGGTTGCGGGATGCGTGCGATCAGGGGCGGCGACAACCAGCCCACGCGCTGGTTCTTCATCACTGAGCGGCGCGTCGGCGAGGATCTTTTGCTGATGGACGGCGCGCGCCCGCTCACCCACGACCGGCTTGGAGAAATCCTCGGCGAGACCTGCATTTTCAGAAAACCCACCGACTATCGCGCGGCCATCGACCGGCTGCTTTTCGGACTTGGGGAAAGCCGCTACGCCGCATTGATCGAACTGCTCATCCGCCTGCGCGCCCCGCAGTTGGCGAAGAAATTGGACGAACGCACGCTCTTCGCCGCGTTGTCCGACGCGCTGCCGCCGCTCCCCTCGGACGTGGTCGTCCCGGTGGCGACAGCGTTCAAGCAACTCGAGGAACTGCGCAATCAGTTCGAGTCGTTGCAAAGACTCGTCGAGGCGCTGGCGGCGTTCCAGTCCGACTACCAGACTTACTTGCGGGTCGCCCTGCTGCGCCGCGCCGCCGAACTACGCTCCAAACATGTCAGGTACGAAGACGCGCAGCGCAAGGTTTTGGAGATCCAGCGCAGCATCGAAACCTCGGAATCCGCGTCTGCCGAAGCCGCTCAGGAACTGGAAAGCGCCGCGAATGCCTTCACGCGCGCGGATGCACATTACGACACGCTCAACCAGAGTGCCGGCGCGGACGATGCGCGGCGTCTCGACGAGGCGGAACGCACGGCGAAGGCCGAATCGAAACGTGCCGCCGAAGCAACGTCGCGCGCGGCCGAAGCCGGGCAGAGGTTCAGTGAGGTCAAAGGCGAACACGATCAACAGACCCAGGCGTGCGAACGGCACCGGACGGCAAGGGACGCAGCACGGAACGAGGCAGCGAAGTCCGCCGAACCGACTGGCATCCGGCGCGAGTTCGACGTGCTGTTGCCAAACGATTTTGTGTGGCAGCCGGAACCGACGCATTTGGAGAAGCTGAAAAATGCCTTTGCGGATCGTGCCCGCGATCACCTGCGCCGTCTCGATCAAATCGACGCGGGGCTCGCCGCCGTCAGCGCCGCGAAAGCCAAACTCGCCGACGCGCAGAGTCGGGAGGACCAGTGGGCCGAGAAGGTCGCTGGCCATCAAGACGCGGCGCTTCGACATGACGATGATGCCCGGCAGGCAACCGGCACCCTGGCCGCAGGGTACGGGGATTGGCAGCGGGGACTCCGGTGGCTCGTGGTGCCTCCGTGGTCCGACCTCGCGCCATCGTTCATTGATTGGCTCGAAACCGGCGACGGCTCGCAGTCCATCATTGCGCCGGTATTGGAAAGAGCTGTCGGCGAGGAGCGAGCGGCCCTTGCCACCGCGCGCGCGGATTTGCGAGGTCGAATCGCCGAGGTCGCGAACGAACGCAAGCAACTGCTCGACGAACGGGCGAATCTGGCAGATGCCCCGCCGCCTCCGCCGCCCCCGAAGATGCACGACCAAGACTCCCGCGTCGGTCGCGCGGGCGCGCCGCTGTGGCAACTCTGCGAGTTCCGGCCCGATCTGACTCCGACCGAACGGGCGGGCCTGGAAGCGGCCCTCGAAGCCGCTGGTTTGCTGGACGCATGGATCACGCCGGACGGCCGGTGGTCCGGCGACTGGCCTCGCGACACGTTTCTCGAAGCTGGCGCGCTTCCGGCGGTGGACGGAGCCGGTCTCGCAAGATGGTTGGCGGCCGACGAGGCCGCCGCGACGCTTGTTGAAGCGGATGTCTTGCGCCGCACGCTCACACAAGTCGGCGTAGGACCGAGTTCCTCATCGCACTGGGTTTCACTCGACGGCCGCTGGCAGCTTGGCCCTCTCTTCGGTCGCGGTGAAAAGGCAGAGTCCCAATATCTCGGTGCCGCCAGCCGCGAAGCTGCCCGCCAACGCCGTCTTGCCGAGATTGCCACAGCGCTGGCCGCGCTCACCTCCCGCGGAGGCGCTCGACATTGAATCGGGTAATCTCAAGCAGCGTTCCGACGAGGGGGAGCGCGAGCGTTCCCGCGCGCCGAAGGACAGCCTGATTGCGAGTGCCCTCACCCTGCGAACGAACGCCCGGTCACAAGCCAACGCGGCCTCAATCACGTATGCGACCTCGGTGCAAACGACGCAACGTGCGCGCACTACCGCCCGTGAACGCGAGGAAAAGCTGCATCAGGACGCAAGCGATCTCGGCTACGGCACGCACCTGGGAAATCTCCCAGGACTGCGTGCCTCCTGGCCCGACTACAAGGTTGCCGTCGGCCATCTCTGGGGCGAGGCGCAAGCATGGGCGAACTCGGCCGTGCAAATGGAAAGAGCGGCATCCCGGCTCGGTGCCGCTTCGAGACAAAAGGAACACGAGAGCGGCCTAGCGCAGGAGGCGGAATCCGCCGCGCTTCATGCCAAGGAGGTTTTCCGAACCCTGCACGAATCGCTCGGGGTTTCCGTCACCGAATTTCAAAGCAGGCTGAAAAGCGCGCGCGAAGCGAAGGCGGCGGCACAAACCGCCCTGGACCGTGCAAAGTCCCGCGTGGCCGAGATCGGCCAACACCTCGCGGGTCTGGACGCATCGCTCGAACCCGCGCAGGAAAAAGTGGGTGAGGCCAGCGCGGTGCGCGACGTGGCGATCAGAGCGTTGCGCGTCCCCCTACTCCATGGCCTCTTCCCCGAGGCGCATCCGGACCTGGCCGACATCGAGCAGGAAGACTGGTCACCGACCCGCGCCTACGCCATCGCGCGCCGTCTCGACAAGGATTTGTCCGGCGACGCGCTCGACGACGATACTTGGACGAGCCGCCTGAACGCGCTCAATGGACAGATCAGCGAATTGCGCACGCGCACGGGCGCCGCGTGCGAGATCGAGAGTCAGGTGCTCAGCGAGGGCTTGACCATCGTCGTGTGCCGTTACCAGGGCTCCCGGCTCACCCCCGCCACCTGCCTCGCTGCCGTGGGCAATGAACGCGACACGCACGAGCGACTCCTGGACACCCGCGAGCGCGACATCATTGACCGCCATCTGATCAACGAGGTGTCGCTGCAACTCCAGACCCTGATCGAAGGCGCGCGGCAGCGAACCCGTGATATGAACGACGAGATGACGCGTTGCACGACGACGCTCGGCGTCACGTTGCGTCTCGCATGGGTGCCGAGGACGGAAGA
>CAZZYS010000023.1:0-25787 GCA_964658285.1 uncultured Verrucomicrobiota bacterium | reverse complement strand
GACAACCTGCCAGCGCCCCGGAAAACCGCCAACGCTTTAACTCAACAGCTTTTTAAGCCATGTTTTCATTTTTTTCATTTGTTCATCCCCACGCTGCTCGCGCGCTTGGCGAGGTTGCGGCGGGATTTTTCTTTGGTGGTGGCGGTGCCGAAGTCTTTCACTTCGGAAACGTCCGTGCGGTGGGCGATCTTTTCGACGGTGCCGCGCTTGAGGTACTGCGCCTTGATGGCGGCGAGTTGTTCGTCGCGGCGGGCGTAGAGGTTTTTGCGCGGGCGGGGGGCGAGCTTCGTCAACGCGTAGGCGGTGATGAGGGGCAGGCTGATCGTGCTGTCCAGATAACAGACCACGCAAGCTGGCAGGTTGCCGGGGTCGATCTTGCCCCAGCTCACGGCCTCGGCGGGCGTGGCTCCGCTCAGGCCGCCGGTGTCGGGGCGCGCGTCGGTGCATTGCAGGAAGTAATCGTGCCCGCGTTCCTCGATGCCCATGACCTCCTGAATCTGCGGCTCGGTCTGCAGGATGAAATTCTTCGGGCTGCCCCCGCCCAGGATGAACACGCTCGACGTGCCGCCGCGTTTCTTAGCGTCGTAGACGATGGCGGCGGATTGGTTCACGTCGCGGTTCACGTCGAAGGCGAGCTGGCTGTCGCGCAGGGCCATGGCGGCGACGTTCATGCCGATGGAACTGTCGCCGGGGGAGCTGGTGAAGATCGGCACGCCGTACTGGTAGGCGGCGCTCAGGACGCTGGTTTCCTTGAGGCCGAGCTTCTTTTCGCGGGCGAACACGTAGCGGCCCAGAAGGTGGTGGAACTCGTCGGTGCCCATGGGCTTCTGGAACTCCGGCCCCTGGATGACCTCGCGCACGAAGGCGTCGGTATCGAGGAGGACATCGTAGGAGAAGAGGACATCGTAGATGCGGATGACGCCGTCGTTGCGCAGGACGATGTCGTCGAGGAAGGGCGACCCGGCGAAAAGCTCCATGCCCAGGCCATAGTGGAGATCGTGGTAGAGGTTCGCGCCGGTGGAAACGATCCAATCCACGAAACCGGCTTTCATCAGCGGCACGATGGCCGCGGGGCCGAGACCGGCGGGGGTGAGCGCTCCGGTGAGCGTCAGGCCGACGGTGCCGCCGTTGGCGAGCATCTTCTCGGTGTAAAGGCGGCAGGCTTCCCCGAGGCGGGCGGCGTTGTAGGCCTTGAAGGTGGTGTCGATCAGGTCGGCCACGCGGACGTTTTTCTTGATCGGCGTGGGCAGCAGGCGGGGAAATTGTTTGTTGAGCGTGGACATGGCCGGAAGAAGATGGAGCACGATGCCCCCGGGTTGAAGACCGAAGTATGGAAAACTCTCGGTTTGCGTCATTGGATGCGAGCAATGCCCATCGTCGGGAAAATTCCTTACAACTTCCTAGGGGAATGACCCTAAGGCTTCCGGAGACTTTCGATTGGGCGGAAAGGCATCCAACCCAACGGAGTGCGCCGATGCTCGTGTGAGGTCCCACTTTGCAACGATGGGAATTGCGCTTATGTCTACCGCCTTACCGCAATCCTATGGACGCCCCGACCCATTCTGCCCAGGAGCCCCCCCTCGTCGGCGACGAAACGCTGATGGCCAGCATTCAGCAGCGCGAACCCGAGGCGCTAGAGGCACTGTACGACCGCTACAGCGGCATCCTGAAGTCCCTCATCATGGGCGTCATTCACAACGACGCGGAAGCGGACGACCTGCTCCAGGAAATCTTCATGGAAATCTGGAACCAAGCGGCGCATTACTCGGCGCAAAAGGGCAAGCCGCTCGGGTGGATCGTCACGCTGACGCGGCGGCGTTCCATCGACCGTTTGCGAAAAAAACAGGCTTACGCACGGGCCGAGGAGCGTCTTCAAAACGAGACCGAGCAGCAGCCCGAGGCCTGGGTGCACAACTCGACCGAGAACGACATCGAGATGTCGGACACGCGTCGCCTGATCCTCGGCATCCTCAAGAACCTGCCGCCGGCGCAACGCGATGCTATCGACATGGCGTTTTATCATGGGATGAGCCAGCGCGAGATCGCTGCCAAGACGGGGATTCCGCTCGGCACCATCAAGACCCGGCTCGAATTGGGTTTGAAAAAAATCAGCGAGGCCCTGCGCGGGATGAAAGATGAATTCTGAAGAATTCGAGAGCAAGGCGCGGCTGTACGTGCTCGGCGCGCTGGATGACGAGGAGTTGACGCACTTCGAGCAGGCACGATTGCAGCTCGGTCCGGCGGCCGAACGCGTCATTCAGGAATGCGAGCGGCTGAACTCGATGTTTGCCCTGAGTCTCAAGCCAACGCCGCCGAAGGCGAGCACCAAGCAAAAGCTGCTGGACATGGTCAACGCGGCGATGGCAGCGCAGGGAAAGAAGACGCCGTAGTCATCCGCCGCTCTGGCAGCGTCGGGAGCGATCTGGAAAACCGCAGATTTCGTTGTCAGCCTCCGTTGACACCTGCGGCGCAATCCTTATCTTCGTGAGGGGGATTATTCGTCCCCCGTTTTCCCCACTCCTCTCTTTTTTCCCGAGGTGACCCCTAACGAAGCATACATCCTGGAGCTTCTCCAGGACGCCTACCTCGTCACGAAGGATCAAACCTTCGAAGCCCAGGAACGTGCCGTCCAAGACGAGAGCACCATCGTCAACGCACTCATCGTGCTGGGTTACGTCACGCAGGAAGACGTGACGAAAACCCTGGCGGCGGCCTCCAACATGGAGTTCGTCGATCTCAACAACATCCTGGTCAAACCCGAGATCATCGACCTGATTCCCCGTGACAAGGCGTACCGCTACAAGGCGGTTCCGATCACGATGAACGACGACGTGCTCGTCATCGCCATCAGCGACCCGCTCGACTTCGATACGCTCGACAACCTGCGCTTTCTGCTCAAGCGCGAGATCGAGATGGTCTGTTCCACGCCGGACAACATCCGGCAGGCGCTCATCAAGTATTACGGCAGTGCCGAGGAAGCCGGTGACGTATTGCTCGGCGCGCTGGGGCGCGACGAGGAAATGTCGGGCATCGACCTCATGTCGAGCAGCCAGGACGAGGGCAATTCGGGGGATTCGGCCATCATCAAGCTCGTCTCGCTCCTGTTGCTGGAAGCATACAAGACGCGGGCCAGCGACATCCATCTGGAGCCTTTGGAAAAACGCTTCCGTGTGCGGTTCCGCATCGACGGCGTGCTCCAGGAGATGCAGAACCCGCCCAAGAAACTGCAATCGGCCATCGTCAGCCGGCTCAAGATCATGAGCGGGACGATGAGCATCGCCGAAAAGCGTCTTCCGCAGGACGGCCGCATCCAGGTGAAGATGGGCAAGAAGTCCATCGATTTGCGCGTCTCGACGATCCCCACCAACCACGGCGAAAGCGTCGTCATGCGGATCCTCGACAAGTCGAGCCTGTCGCTGGGCCTGCCGGAACTCGGCTTCCTCACGGACGACCAGGCGACTTTCGAGCGGCTCATCACCTTGCCCGACGGCATCCTGCTGGTGACCGGTCCGACCGGCTCGGGGAAAACGACGACGCTCTACGCTTGTTTAAATTACATCAACCGGCCTGACCGCAAGATCATCACGGTCGAGGACCCGGTCGAGTACCAGATGTCCGGCATCAACCAGGTGCAGGTCAACGCCGACATCGGCATGACGTTCCCGGCGGCGTTGCGCTCGATGCTGCGGCAAGCGCCGAATATCATCATGATCGGTGAGATCCGAGACCTGGAGACCGCTTCCATCGCCATCAACGCGAGTCTCACGGGACACCTCGTGTTCAGCACGTTGCACACAAACGACGCCCCCGGGGCGGTCGCCCGTCTCGTGGACATGGGGATCAAGCCCTTCCTCGTCGCCACGTCGATCCGTGCCATCATGGCCCAGCGCCTCGTCCGCAAGCTTTGCCCGCAGTGTAAACAGCCGGCCGAACTCACCGAGGGCGAACTCCGCGCCTTGCGCATCGAAGACAGTCAGATGGACCACGCCCACCCGATGGCCGCTGTCGGCTGCGACAACTGCCGTCGCAAGGGCTACCGGGGCCGCATGGGGATTTTCGAGGTGTTCGAGATCAACGACGAGGTGCGGTTCATGATTAACGACCGGCTCTCCACGATGCAGCTCCGCCAGCGTGCGCGCGAACTCGGGATGCGCACCCTGCGCGAGGACGGTGTGCGCAAGGTGCTCTCCGGTGCGACCACGGCGGAGGAAGTCGTCAGCGCCACGATGGGTGACGCGGCCTAAAATGCAGAATGCAGAAGTTGAGAAACAGGGACAGAAAAAGCCAAGGACCCGGCAGATGTCTGCCTTTTTATATGATGAATTCGCACTCATCTTCCGCCTCCGGACTTCTGCATTCTGCATTCTGACTTCTGCGTTTCTCTGATATGACTCCCGTTGACGACCTCTTGCGCCTCGTGCTCGAAGAGGGCAGCTCGGACCTGCACATCTCGGCGGGTTCGCCGCCGGCGATCCGCCTCGACGGACAGATCGTCAAGCTCGATCTGCCGGTCTGGTCGGCCGCCGACACGGAAGAGGGCGCGCGCAGCATCGCCAAGGACGAGCACATCAAAAAGTTGTTCGAGGACGGTGGCGTCGATTTCGCCCTGACGTTCCGCGAGGACGCGCGCTTCCGCGTGAGCCTGTTTTTGCAAAAGGGGTCGATTGGCATCGTCGCGCGGTTGATCCCCAAGCGCATCCTCGGCATGGAGGAGATCGGGCTGCCGTCGATGATGCACGAGTTGATCCACCTCCCGCGCGGCCTCATCTTGGTCACCGGGCCGACCGGTTCGGGCAAATCGACCTCGCTCGCCAGCATGATCAACGTCATCAACGAGCACTCGCGCCTGCACGTTGTCACCATCGAGGACCCGATTGAGTATTACCACCAGCACAAGCAGGGCATCGTCAACCAGCGCGAGGTCGGCGTGGACGTGCCGACCTTCAGTGAGGCGCTCAAGCGGGTGCTGCGCCAGGACCCGGACGTGATCCTCGTCGGCGAAATGCGCGATCTCGAAACGATGGAGGCCGCCATCACGGCCGCGGAGACTGGACACCTGGTGTTCTCGACGCTGCACACGACGGGGGCCTCGCGCACCGTGGACCGCATCATCGACTCGTTCCCGGCCAACCAGCAGGAGCAAATCCGCATCCAGCTCGCGGCCAATCTCAAGGCCGTCCTGAGCCAGTTGCTCATCCCCCGGAAGGATCACCCCGGGCGCGTGGCGACTTTCGAGTTGATGGTGAACACCCCCTCGATTTCCGCGCTGATCCGCGAGAACAAGACCTTCCGCATCTCCAACGACATCCACACCGGCAGCAAGTTCGGCATGGTGTCGCTGGAGTCGCACATGGTTGACCTCCACCACCGCGGACTCATCAGTCAGCAGGAGGTGCTCGCCCGGGCACAGGACGTAAACGTCGCCCAACAACTCTTGCGGATGCGCGACCCCATCGCGCCCGCCGCCTGAGCAGCCAGCGTTTCTCAACCCCTTCCCTCCATGACCACCGACCAGCAAATCCTCGACCTGCTCATCGAGCATGGCATCGTCCAGCGTGCCCAGTGCGAGGATATTCTCGCTGAGATCACGAACTCAGGCAAGACGCTGCTCCAAGTGTTGATCGACTTCGAGTTGACCGATGAAGATGGCTATTATCAGACCATCGCCGACTCCATCGGGGCGGATTATGTGAAACTTGCCGATTACGAGGTGCCGGTGGAGATCCAGCGATTGATCCCCGGCGGCACGGCGCGTCTCCACGGCGCTCTGCCCATCGGCCAATCGGGCGAGGCGATTGTGACTGCCTTGCTCGATCCGCTCGACACCCAGGTGGCGGACGACCTGCGTTTCGCGTTGGGACGCGACATCCAGGTGGTCGTCTCACCGGTGCATCAGATCGCGGAGCGCCTGAGCCAATACTACGGGGCCGACATGGCCAACATGGATGAAGTGCTCAAGGAAATGAGCAACTTCAGCGCGCAGTACGGCGAGGGCGGGCCGAACCAGGGCGACATCGCCAACGAGGCCAACGCCGCGCCGATCATCCGGTTCGTGGACCTGATCCTTTATCAGGCGATCCAGGACCGGGCGAGCGACATTCACTTCGAGCCGTTCGAGTACGAGTTCAAAATCCGCTACCGCGTGGACGGCGCGCTCTACGAGATGGCCCCGCCGCCGCGGCACCTCGCGCTGCCGGTCATCTCGCGGGTGAAGGTCATGGCGAACCTCAACATCGCCGAGCGCCGCCTCCCGCAGGACGGCCGCATCCAGCGCAACATCGCCGACCGTGCGGTGGACCTGCGCGTTTCCACCCTGCCCACCCAATACGGCGAGAGCGTCGTGCTGCGTGTGCTCGACCGCTCCTCGGTCAATCTCGACCTGGAGGCGTTGAACATGCCTCCGTACATCTTCAACTACCTGGTCCAGACCATCGAGAAGCCCAACGGCATCTTCATCGTCACGGGGCCGACCGGCTCGGGGAAAACGACGACCCTCTACGCCTGTCTGCGCAAGATCAACAACGTCGAGAGTAAACTGCTCACCGCCGAAGACCCGGTGGAGTACGACATTGAGGGGCTCATCCAGGTGCCCATCAACGAGAACATCGGCCTGACCTTCGGGCGCGTGCTGCGCGCGTTTTTGCGGCAGGATCCCGACCGCATCATGGTCGGTGAGACGCGCGACCTCGAAACCGCGCAGATCGCCATCCAGGCCTCGCTCACGGGTCACCTCGTGTTCAGCACGCTGCACACCAACGACGCCGCCGGGGCGGTCACCCGTTTGGTGGACATGGGGGTGGAGCCATTCCTGATTTCCTCCAGCCTGGAGGGCATCCTCGCCCAACGGCTCATCCGGCGGATTTGCGCCAACTGCCGCACCGCCTACGAACCCAAGGAGGAATTACTCATGCAAATGGGCTTGTCCGCGCACGAGATCGGCGACAAGAATTTTTACTACGGCACGGGCTGCGAGGCGTGTAACCAGACCGGTTACAAAGGCCGCAAGGGGATTTACGAGTTGCTGGAAATCACCGATCCCATCCGCGAACTCGTCAACCAGCGCGCGCCTTCCATCGTGATCAAGCAAAAGGCGGTGGAGCTGGGGATGGTGACGCTCCGTGAGGATGGTTTACGGAGTATTTACGATGGCGATACGACGATTGAGGAAGTCTTGAAATACACCTGACCGCCTGAGTGGAACCGCGAAATTTCTATCGACAACGCTCTTTTCCGCACGCATAACTGACTAGCGCGCACACCCCCTTTGGACTATGCCGAAATTTAATTACGTCGCCCTGGATGCCCGCGGACAGGAGTCCGTCGGGCTCATCGAAGCCTCGAACACCAACGAAGCCGTTGGTCAGTTGCGCCAGCAAGGATTTTTCCCCACCAGCGTTTACGAGGAAGGCAAGGGGGGCGGCGGAGCCAAGGCGAAGAAAAGCACGGCCGTCGCCAAGACGGCTTCGAGTGCTCCCGCCGTGGCCAAGAAAAGCGGCGCGAAGGTGGCCAACAAAGCGGTCAAGCCGAAGATCCTCATGGTCTTCACCCGGCAGTTGGCGACACTCATCGATGCCGGTTTGCCGCTGCTGCGCGGCTTGATGGTGCTCGAAAAACAGGAGCGCGATCCGGTGCTGAAAGCGACCATCGCCAAACTCAGCGACGCGGTCCAGGGCGGCAGCACGTTCTCCGAAGGGCTGGCGCAGCACCCGAAGATTTTCAATAAGCTCTACATCAACATGGTCAAGGCCGGTGAGGTCGGCGGGGTGCTCGAACTCGTGCTCATCCGCCTTGCCGAGTTCCAGGAGAAGGCGCAGAAGGTCAAGAACAAGGTCGTGGCGGCCATGTTCTATCCGATCATCGTCTTGTTCATCGCGGTGGCGATCATGGGCTTCCTGCTGGTGTTCATCGTGCCGAAGTTCGAGGCGATCTTCAAAGACATGCTCGGCGGCAAGCCGTTGCCGGCGCTGACCGAGTACGTCATCGACGTGAGTCGCGCGGTGCAGAGCTATTGGTACATCATCGCGGCCGTGGGGGCGGTGCTGTTTTTTGCCTACCGGATGTTCTCCTCGACGCCCGGCGGCAAGGTGACGCTGGATAAAATCAAGCTGCGGCTGCCGCTTTTCGGCGATCTCGTGCGGAAAAGCTCGATTTCACGGTTCAGCCGGACCTTGGGAACGCTCGTGACCAGCGGCGTGCCGATCCTCCAGGCGCTCAACATCACGCGCGAGACCGCCGGCAACCACGTGGTCGGCGAGGCCATCGGCAAAGTGCACGACAGCGTCAAGGAAGGCGAGTCCATCGTCCAGCCGCTGGAGGCCAGCGGGATTTTCCCGCCGATGGTCATCAGCATGATCGACGTGGGTGAAGAAACGGGGCAGTTGCCCGAGATGCTCTTGAAGGTCGCCGAGGTCTACGACGACGAGGTGGACAACGCCGTCGCCGGCATGACCTCGCTGCTGGAGCCGATCATGATCGTTTTCCTGGCGGTGGTCGTCGGTACCATCGTCATCGCGTTGTTCCTGCCGCTGATCACCATTATTCAGCAGATGCAGGGCGGTTAGCGGGCGTTGGTGAGGGAGGGAAAGTGTCCCTTTAAAAAAAATGCCGTGGCTGGGATAGTGCGGATTAATGCGTGCGCTTTGTTGGAAGAGGCCGATGATGCTCTTATGATTCGCCCATCCCTGCCCCCCCGGGATTCCGTCCGCGCACGGCGCGCGGCCTTCACGTTGATCGAACTTCTGACGGTCATTGCCATCATTCTGGTGCTGGCCGGGCTGTTGCTGCACATCGCGGGCAGCGCCAATACAAAGGCTTCCCTGGCACGGGCGCAGGCCGAGATCCAGGCGATGTCGTCTGCCCTGGAATCATACAAAACGGACAACGGTACGTACCCACGTAACTCCGACACGGACGCTCTCAACGCTCAACCGCCCTCCGGCAGCGCGCCACCGGACCCTTCGACTTACAAGAACGCGGGTTACTATTTGTACCAGGTGCTGAGCGGGTACGGCACCAATGCAGTGACCAACGCGCCGAACAAAGCTTACCTGCCTTTCACGCCAGGTCAGCTTTCGACCGGCACCGCGGCCCCCACGACGACGACTTATATCATCGATCCTTTCGGCATCGCTTACGGCTATTCGACCGCGAGCTTGTTGGCGCAGGACGCCGCGAACGCCCAAACCACCCAGACTGCACCTGACGCCACCAAGGGCTACAATCCGACTTTTGATCTGTGGTCAACCGGTGGCTACGGCACCGGAGGAAAGACTTACCCCGCAGGGGTCGTCAACTCGAATCAGATCACTCTCTGGGTGAAGAATTGGTAGGTCTCGACGAATCGCCCCGGATGGAGCTGGTCCGTCGCGGTAGCGCGAAAGACGATGGTTCTGGGCCAACTGGCACCGGGCTTGCGGGCATCGCCGGCGGGTGTGGCTCGGAGTCGGCCTGCAGCGATCTGAAGGCGGTCCGCGAATAACTGCTACATCCTCCCCGGGAGGTGGGCCGCGAATCAGTCCACCAACATGGACTACACCCCGCTCGGAAAAACAGGTCTTCAGGTTTCGCGCATCTGCCTGGGATGCATGAGTTATGGCAGTTCAAAATGGCGGGACTGGGTGCTCGACTACGACGCCGCGCTGCCGTTCTTCCGGCAAGCCCACGAGGCCGGCGTGAATTTCTTCGACACCGCCGACATGTATTCGGATGGCGCGAGCGAGGAAGTCCTTGGCCGTGCGCTCAAGGAGCTGGCGGTGCCGCGCGAGCAGGTCGTCGTCGCCAGCAAGCTTTTCAACCCGACCGGCAAGACGCCCAACGAGCGCGGCACGGCGCGCAAGCACGTCCGGCACGCGATTGAAAATACCCTGCGCCGGCTCGGCACGGACTACGTTGACCTGTACCAGATTCACCGTTTCGACCGTGGCACGCCGGTCGAGGAAACCCTCGACGCACTCGGCCAGCTCGTGGACGAGGGCAAGGTGCTCTACCTCGGCGCGTCCAGCATGGCGGCCTGGGAGTTCGCCAGGTTTCTCTACCAGGCGGACGCCGGCGGGTTCCACCGGTTCGTCTGCATGCAGAACCACTACAACCTCGTGTACCGCGAGGAGGAACGCGAGATGATCCCGCTCTGCCGCGAGGAAGGCATCGGCCTCATCCCCTGGAGTCCGCTGGCGCGCGGCTTCCTCGCCGGCAACCGTGACAAGGCCACGAAGGGCGAGACGACGCGGGCGAAATCCGATGATTTCGCGCACAACATGTATTACGAGGACAGCGATTTCGCGGTGGTGGATCGGGTCGTGGAAGTGGCGAAGGAGGTCGGCGTGGCTCCGGCGCAGGTCGCCCTGGCCTGGATGCTGCAAAAGCCCGGCATCACCGCGCCGATCATCGGGGCAACGAAAACGCACCACCTCGGCGATGCGTTCAAGGCACTGGACGTGAAACTCTCGCCCGAACAGGTCACCCGGCTCGAAGAACCGTACCGTCCGCATCCGGTGCTCGGATTTAGTTAAGTGACACGAATTTCGACAAAGATCGGCTGGCGAAATTCAGGTGTCCTGCGGATATTCGCGGGATGACGCCCGCCGGTCCCCGCCATTTCGCCAGCGACAACAACGCCGGGATGTGTCCGGAGGTGCTGGCGGCACTTGCCGAGGCCAACTCGCATCATCTCCCGGGTTACGGCGACGACCCGTGGACACGGCGCGCCGAGGAATTGGTGAAGGAAGTGCTGGAGACCGATTGCGAGGTTTTTTTCGTGTTCAACGGCACGGCGGCGAACTGCCTTTCCCTGTGGAGTTTGTGCGAGTCCTTCCACCGGGTGATCTGTCACCGGTATTCGCACATCCAGACGGACGAGTGCGGCGCGCCGGGATTTTTCATGCACGGCGTGACGCTGCACCCGATGGATACACCCGACGGCAAGCTGACGGAGGCCACCCTGCGCGAAGGCAGCCAGACGCCGCACGGGTTTCATGGTTCCGAGCCACGCGCGGTCAGTTTCACGCAGACGACCGAACTCGGCACCGTGTACGGTCCCGACGAACTGCGCGCCCTCTGCGACGTGGCCCACGAACTGAAACTCTCGGTGCACATGGACGGCGCGCGTTTCGCCAATGCCGTGGTGGCAGCGGGTGCGTCGCCGGCCGATCTGACGTGGCGGGCCGGGGTGGATGTCCTCAGTCTGGGCGGTACGAAAAACGGTGCGGCGTTCGGCGAGGCCGTGGTGTTCTTCGACCGGGCGCGAGCCGAAAGCTTCCGGCGGCGTTGCAAGCAAAGTGGGCAGTTGGCCTCGAAGATGCGGTTTTTGTCGGCGCAATGGGTCGGTCTCCTGGAGAACGGCGTCTGGCTGCGCAACGCTTCTGCCGCGAACCGCGTGGCCGCCTACCTCGAAGCGAAACTCGGCTCGTTGCCGGGAGTGCAGGTCGCATTTCCCCGGCAGGCGAATGCGGTGTTCGCGCTGTTGCCCGCTCCGGCCGCCGATGCGGTGGCGAAACGCGGCTGGCGTTTCTACAACGATGTCGGTCCCGGCGGCGCGGCGCGGCTCATGTGCTCGTGGGATTCCACCGAGCAGGATGTCGATGCTTTCGTCGGCGATTTGGCGGCGGCGTTGTGACCCTCGCTGGCAGGTCGCGCACGGAGCGAGGCGGCGACCGGCTGCCACGGGAAAGAATTTTATCCGATTGTAAGCACCCACCGGCATCGTCACAAAAGATTCAATTACCATGACTTCCGTTCCCCAACTCCTCACGTACGGCCCGGAAGAATTGCTCGCCTTCGCGCGGGAGCGCGTGCCGTTCTATCAAAAAGCCTACGCTGGCCTGCCCGAGAAGCTGACGCTGGCCGACGTGCCGGTGATCGAGCAGAAGCCCTACTGGGAAGCGCACCAGCGCAGCCCACGCGAACTGCTCTCCGAACCGCTCCACGACGGGTTGGTGCTCAACAGCGGTGGCAGCACCGGCGAGCCGAAGTTTTCCTATTTCAGCAACGAGGAATGGGATTCCGCCATCGCGCTCGAAGCCAAAGCCCTGGAGGGGACGGGGCTGGCGGACGGCGACCGCGTGGCGAATTTCTTCGCGTCGGGATACCTGTACTCTTCGTTCATGCTCCTGGTGGAATCGTTGAAGTCCATGAACAAGAGGGTATTGCAACTACCCATCGGCTACTTTGCGGCGCTGCCCGATGCCGTGCGGCTGATGCGGGCGTTTCAGGTCAACGTGGTTGCCGGTCTGCCGACGCATCTGATGGGTCTGGTCGATTACATCGAGAAGCAAAACATCGACGACGTGCGTTTGACCCGCATCCTTTTCGCGGGTGAACCGTTCACGGCCGACCAGCGCCGTTATTTGCAGGGGCGTTTTCCCGGGGTGGAGATCCGGTCGCTGGGTTACGCCAGCGTGGACGGCGGGGTCATCGGGTTCGCCGATGGGGGGTGCGGCCCCGGCGAGCACCGGGTGTTCGACGGAGCGGCGGTCCTCGAAATCGTCGATGAGGAGACCGGCGAACCCATCGCGGAGACGGGGAGGGCAGGGCGGATCGTTTTTACCAACCTGACGCGCCGCCTGATGCCGACGCTGCGCTACCCGACCGGTGACAGGGGCGAGTGGGTGGAGCCACCGTCGGCCACCACGCGGAAGTTCCTGTTGTTGGGCCGGTCCGAGGAAGCGGCGCGGCTGGCGAGTTTCAACGTGCCGGTGGCGGAAGTGGCGGCGTTGCTGGAGCCGTACCGCGAACGTCTGGGCATCCGTCAGTTCCAACTGGTGGTCACCCAGCAAAACCTGCGCGACCAACTGACGATCCGGCTCGTCAGCAGTGCCGGGGAGGCCGAGCGCGAGGAGGCGGCGGGTCAGATCGTCGACACGTTTCTCAAACGGAAGCCCGTCCTCGGGGAAATGGTGGCGAGAAATGTCGTGAACCCCGTCCTGATCGAGTGGGTCGGGATGGCGGACCTCGAAGTCAACGCACGCACCGGCAAGACGCGGACCGTCGTGGACCGCCGGGTCGGCTGACCCACAGCGGGGTCAAGCCGTGGCGGCTACCTTGAGCGGCAAGCGCACGTCGAAGGTCGAGCCGCGGCCCACCTCGCTCCGCGCATGAATGCTGCCGGAGTGTTCCTCGACGATGCGCTTGGAGATCGCCAGACCCAGCCCGGTGCCATCTTCCTTGGTGGTGTAATAGGGCTCGAAGATCATCGGCAAGCGGTCGACGGGAATCCCCGTGCCGTTGTCCGTCACGGTCAGCGTCACGACTTCCTCGCTCGCCACGCCGCGCACGGAAACGTGGCCCCGGCCGCGTGGGGAGGCTTGCATGGCGTTGATGACTAGATTGTGCACGACGCGGCGCATCTGCGTCACGTCGATCTCGACGCCCATCTCGGCGGTGAGGGCGTCAAAATCGGTTTCCAGGGCGACACCCAGCATGGCAGACATCGGGTGCAGCGATTCGACCGCACCATCGAGAAAATGACGGACCCCGACGATCTCACGGTCTTCGGAGATGTCGTCACGCAGTTGCCGCCACGCGTCGGCGAGCCCGCAGCAGTGCTGGATGCTCTTCTTGATCATCTGGATGTAGCCGAGGGTTTCCATCCACTGGGTGCCTTCACCGGGCTTCAGTTCGTCCACCTTGGTCTGCAACAACTCGACGCAGCACGTCAGGATCGTGAGCGGGTTGCCCATATCATGGATGATCTCGTCGGAGCGCTGCCCGAGTTTGGCGAGCGGCCGGGTCTCCAGCAGTTCCGCCGACAGGCCGAGGTTCAGCTCCGCCAGTTCCTTGGAGAGGTTCGCGCGGGCGCGCTTGGCGCGGGCGATGCCCACGTTTTTGGCCACGGCTTCCAGCATGGCATCGGTGTCCGGCGGCTTGGTCATGAAATCCGTCGCCTGATTACGGAAAGCCTCGCACGCGGTCTCCAGCGTGCCGTAGCCGGTCAGCATGATGATCGACACGTATTCGTCCACCTGCCGGAGATCGACGATGCCTTCCAGACCGGTCCGGCCGGGCATCCGGTTGTCCAGGATGATCGTGTCCACGCAGTTGGCCTTGAGCGCCGCGACGCCCTCGGCCACCGAACTGGTGACGATCACGTCGTAGTCGTACTTGAAAAGGATGCGCAGGCTCTCGCGCGGTCCGTAGTCATCGTCGATGATGAGGATCTTCGCCTTGGCGTTGTCGGCAACGACGGCGGGTGCTGGAAGCAGAGAGGTCATTGAATTTGGAGGCTTACACGCGTTCGGACCCTAGGGGACGTTATAAGTGGCAGAAGACGTTTTACGTTTTCTCGTTCAGTTCGTACCATCACTCGTCTTGAGCGATTTCGTTGTTTCCTGGCACGGAATGTGGTGCCACCACTTCGGACCACCCTTTGCCAATCCGCTACGAGCACGCTCCGTACCCGATCTTGAGACAGTCAGCGCTTTTTGACAATCCTTATGAGCTACCCGCATCGGAGTCATTTTCAATACGACCGCACGCCCAGCCGTCGGCGGGTGGTGATCACGGGGGTGGGGGCGGTCTCCGCCGCGGGCGTGGGCGTCAAGCCGTTATGGGATGCGCTCCTGGCCGGGCGTAGCTGCGTCGGCCCGATTACCCTGTACAAAGTCGAGGGGTTACCGGTCCGCTACGGCGGTCAGGTGCCTGATTTCGAGCCGGCTAAATACATCCCGGCGGCGTTGCGGCCCAAGCGCATGGCGCGCCATACCCAGTTCGCGGTGATCGCCGCGCAGGAAGCCCTCGCGGATGCCAAAGTGGACGTGAAGGACCTCTCGGGCCGTCGCTTGGCCGTGGTCATCGGTTCTTCCACCGGCTCCGCCGAAAACACGGAGGAGATGGTCCGCATCATGGATCGCCGGGGGCCTCAGGGGATCAGCCCGGCGGCCTCTTCGGCCGGGAACATGCAGGCGGCCCCCACGGCGGTGGCGGAGATGATGGGGGTGGCGGGCGTCACCTCGACGAGCATCACGAACACCTGTAGCTCCGGCGTCGATGCCGTCAGTATCGCCGTGGACATGATCCGGTCGGGCCGGCGCGACCTGATCGTCACCGGCGGGGCGGATGCCCCGCTCTCGGATGTCACGTCAACGATCATCGCCGCCGCTGGCATGACCTCGCGCCGCGACGAAGCCGCGAGCGCCGGCCGGCCCTTTGACCGGGAACGCGGCGGCGGAGTATTGGGGGAAGGTGCCGGTATTGTCATCCTGGAGGAAATGGAGTCGGCGCTCGCGCGGGGAGCCAAGATTTACGCGGAGATCGTCGGCACGTCCAGTTGTCCGGACCACGACCGCAGCCGGCCGACCTCCGGGCTGGAGACGACCATGCGCGGGGCGATGGAAAACGCCGGTCGTGAGCCGGGCGACATCGATTTCGTCTCCGCCTGGGGCTGCGGCGACCCGCTCATCGATGTCTGCGAGACGAACGCCATCAAGGCGGCGATGGGTGACGACGCCTACCGGGTGGCCGTGGGCTCCATCAAGGGTGCCATCGGGATCCCGCTCGGCGCGGCCGGAGCCTTGCAACTGGTGACGACCGCGCTTTCTCATCGCCACCATTTGTTGTTGCCGACCGTGAACTGGCAGCGGGGCGACCTGGATTGCGACCTCGACTACGTCAGTGAACAACCACGGCGCGTGCGGCTGCGTAACTCTTTGTTGAACGCGCACGCCATGACCGGCGGCAACGTCACGCTGCTGCTCTCCTCGGTCTGAGCGCGGGGTGGCGAACTGCCGCGGAGGATTCTTGACCAATGCGGGAAAATCCCATCTTCATCACGGCGGCAATCGCCTGCCATCTGTTGTTGGGGTTCGTGGTCTTCGTCACCAACCCGCGGCGGCCGATCAACCGCAATTTCCTGCTGATCACCATCATCCTCGCGGGATGGGTGGCCGGGATCGAGTTTTCCTTCATCGACACCGACCTGGAGAGGGTCGGCTGGTGGATCAGGGTGTGTTCGGCCTGGGGTGCGCTGGCGCCGGTTGCCATCGCGGTGTTGCACACCTCGATCATCCACTACGACGAGAGCTGGGGTGCCCAGTTGCGCAGGATGCGTCCGTGGATCGTGCTCGCGTTCGTGTTCTCGCTCTACTGCCTGAGCCCCTATTATCTGAAATCGGTCGGCCTGGCCTCCGCGCCGGGGGCCGGGGTCGGGAGCATCGTGCCCCGTCCCGTGTTCCATCCGGCGGTGTTCGTGCACTATGCCTACCTGCTGGTGTCGGCCTGCACGATTGCGTACATGATGATCCGCGACCAGTTCCGGCCCCGGGTCTCCGGGGTCCACCGGGTCGAGTTGCAGTTCATCTGGCTGTGCGCCATGACGATCTTCGCCACGACGGTCGTGAGCGTGGCCCTGCAACTGGTCATGCACGGCGGCCGGTTGATCCGCCACGCCGCTTTCCTGCGGGTGATCATCTTCGACGTGATCATCGCCTACGGGATCACCTCGCGCGGCATCATGCAGATTCGCGCCGTCGTGCGGCTCACGTTGTCGTACCTCTTGCTGTCGCTGTACGCGGGGGTGATCTACGCGCTGGGTTGGGTGGTCCTGCGCTGGTTTTTCCTGTACGCGGGAGTGGAGTCGCCCCTGTGGCCGAGCGTGCTGGCGGGCGGTCTAGCCGCGATGCTCGTCAATTCGCTGAGCACGCCCTTCCGCCGTTTCGCCAGGCATATCCTGCCGACGAACGACCTGGATTTCGAACGCACCTTCGGCAAGGTGCGACACCTGCTGCAATCGGTGGCGACCCTCAATGAGCTGCTGGACGACTTTTGCGGAGCGCTGGCCGGGGCAGTGGGCACCCCGAGCGTGCGCGTGTTGCTGCCGAGCGTGCGCGGCTTCTCCGAGATGTACACGCGCGGCGAATTGGGTTTGAGCCCGATCTCGCCCGGAGGTCTCTGCCTGCCAGACGATGACATCATCGTCCACACGCTCCAGACGGGGGCGGCGGACGTGGCGATCGAAGAATTGGTCCGGCACGCCTCGACCCCGGACCAGCGGGCGCTGCTCGGCCGTCTGCGGGGCATCGAAGCGGACCTGATCGTGCCCGCGCGCTACCGGGGCGAACTCAGCGCCGTCATCGTCCTCTCGCCCCGCGTAGGTGGCCGCATCTACGGCGGAGACGGCCGCTCCACGTTGCGTCTGATCGCCGAGCAACTCGGCGTCGCTATCGTCAACGCCCACCTCTACACGGAGGCCTACCGCAGTCAGGCGTACAACCGGTTGTTGGTCGAACATCTGCCGTGCGGGGTCATCACAACCGATCCGGCGGGGATCGTGCGCGTGCTCAACCCCGAAGCGCGGCGGCTTTTGCAGGTGGACGAGAGCATCGTCGCGAGCGAGATCGAACTACCGGCGAGCTTCGCCGATCTGGTCGGCCCCACTTTGCGAACCCACGTGGAATCCGTCACGGAGGAAATCATCTTGCGTTCCGGTTCGCGCGACCAGGCGAACCTGCGGGTGAATTGCTTGCCGCTGGAGGGCGAACACGGCGAGGTGCTCGGCGCGGTGCTCGTCCTTAACGACCACACCGCTCTCGAACGGCTCCAGCGCGCCGTGCGGCAGGCAGACCGGTTGGCGAGCATCGGGACGCTGGCCTCGGGCATGGCGCACGAGATAAAGAACCCGCTCACCGCGCTCAAGACCTTCACCCAACTCCTGCCGAAGCGTTACAACGACGCGGAGTTCCGTCACGATTTCAGCGGACTGGCCGGCAGCGAAATTGCGCGGATCGAGCGGATCGTCAACCAACTGCTCGCGTTCGCCCGTCCCGCGCCTCTGATGATCGAGCAGGTCAACCTGCACGAAATCGTCGGCAACGCCGTCAAGCTCGTGGGTCCGCAGGCGTCGCGGCACCAGGTTTCGGTCCGGGCGTCGCTGAACGCCGACACCGATTACATCGCCGCGGACAAGGACCGCCTCCAGCAGGTCCTCCTCAACCTGCTGCTCAACGCGATCCAGGCGAACACGGACGGCGGCTGGATCGAGGTTGTCACCGAGACCGAACCCGGCACCCCCGAACTGGATGCGTTCATCCGTCTCGACGTGAAAGACGGCGGCAACGGCATCCCCGAGGACATCCTGCCGCATATCTTCGACCCGTTTTTCACGACCAAGGGAGAAGGGACGGGGCTAGGCCTATCGGTAAGTTACAATATCGTCGCCGAGCACAAGGGACGGCTGGAAGTTCACAGCGAAGCCGGAAAAGGAACTTGTTTTTCTTTGTATTTACCGGTTTGCTAGGCGGCCTTCGGGAAAACACCCCCGAAGGAGGCACGCGCGCACCTTAGTCAGCCGTCCGGCAAGTCCTTATGAGGGCGCAGTTTCGTTAGAATCTTTGGAGAGACGTATCTGCATGAACCCGACCTTGAGCCCGACCCGGCCGTTGTCCATCTTGCACTCGGAAGATGCCGAACTGCGTCACCGGATTGCCGATTTGTTGCAGGACCGCGCGTACGTGTGCCACGCGCCCGATCCGTTTCGTCTGGAGGAACTGTTGGCCGGGACCGAGGCCCTGTTGTTGTTCGTGGACCTGCGCAGTCCCGGGACGTTGGAATTGATCCACCGACTCGGGCGGATGCACCCGCAAGCGGTGATCGTGGCCCTGGGATTCCCGAACAGCGACCCGTTCCTCGCGGCGCGTGACGCCGGCATCTACCGGGTGGAGGACATCAAGGCGTCCCGCCAGACGCTGGCGGAGATGGCGGACCGCGCCCTCGAACGGGTGGGCTGGATGCAGGAAACGCAGATGCTCCGCGACGAGGTGGCCCGTTTGCGTGCGATGCAGCAACACGGCGGCGGGTCGCGCGGCGGCCCGGAGCGCAACGTCCTGAGCTTGCAACACCTCGTCAAAGCCACCCAGCACCTCGACCGGCTGGAGGATTTGTTCGACAAGATCGTCGGCGGGGTGGCCAGCGCGGCGATGGTGTCGCGCGTCGGACTTTTCTACCGCTCGGAGGGCGAGACGAACTACCGCCTCCAGGCTGGGCGCTGCTGCCTGGAGGATACCGATGCGATGGAGTTCAACGACCGCGACCCGCTCGTGCGCTGGTTGCAGCGCCACCCGCGCCTCATCACCCGGGCTTCGCTTGACCACATCGCTGACCCTTCCGAACGCGCGCTGCTGCGCCGTTCGCTCGACCTGCTCGGCGCGGAGACTTTTATCCCCCTGAACCTCCGTGGACGGGTCCTGGGCTGGATTTTTACCGGTCAGACCGATGGATTGCCGTTTGACCATCAGGACCATCCGCAGTTGAGCTTTCTGAGCGAGCATGTCGTCCACGCGCTCGAAAACGCCATCCGGCACCAGGAACTCCTCTCGCAAAAAACCCTCGGCGAGAATCTCCTCCAACTCATGCCGACCGCGGTCATCACCGCCGATGCCGAGGGGCACGTGACCTGGTGCAATGCCACCGCCGAGAAGCTATTCCCGTCCCTGGTGCGCGACCTCGTGCGGGCGAGCGCCGGGTCTTCCAGCCGTCCCGCGTCGAAGGTGCCCGTGGAAAATCTCGGCAGCCGGATCGCCAGCCTGATCCGCGACGCTCTCGCGGGGGAGCCGACGCGCGAGCCGTACTTCATGGAGGAACGTGTTTCCGGTCTGCGCACCCTGGCGGTCCGTACCCGGCAACTCATGGGCGGCGGCCGGTGTCTGGGCGCGGTCGCCTTGGTGGACGATCTGACGGATCAACTCGCCGCCGACGCGCAGCAGGAGCAACTTGAAAAAACGCGGTTCTGGCGCGAACTCGCGGCGGGTATCAGCCACGAGATCCGCAACCCGCTCGTGGCGATCAAGACGTTTACCCAACTGCTTCCCCAGCGCTATACCGACGAGGATTTCCGGCTGGAGTTCAAGGAGATGGTCACCCGCGAGGTTGGTCGGCTCGACCACATCGTCGCGCACATCGAGGGGTTTGCGCATCCGACGGTCGGGGTCATCGACACGGTGGATTTGTCGGTCGTGCTGTGTGGGGCGGCGGATGCCGCGCGGGCAGCCACCGAGGCGCTCGACGCGCAGATCAAGATCAACGCGGACGAGAACCTGCCGTCCTTGCGCGGCGACGCGAAGGCGCTTTCGCAGGTCTTTCAGCACCTGTTCGTCAACAGCATCGAGGCGGCGCACAACCGGAAAAACCGGGCCCAGATCAAGGTGCGCGTCGTCCCGAGAAAAGCGGGCAGCGAGGTGGTCGGCTTCCGGCTGGCCATCGCCGACAACGGAACCGGCATCGCACGGGAAGACGTGGATAAAGTGTTCTCACCTTTTTTCAGCACGAAGGCGCAGGGTCTCGGCCTGGGACTGCCGATTGCGCAGCGTGTCGTGCTCGATCACGGCGGACGCATCTCGCTCGATTCGGGCAACACCGGGCTGTGCGTGAACATCGACCTGCCGCTGGAGCCGCCTCCGGTCATGGCGAGTCGCCCGACCTTCCCCGCCGGCCCTGCGACGGTGAATGAATTACCTGCCCCGATTGCCACCGGCGCGGAAAGCAACCTAAAGTACGAACCCCGCTACCGCATTGGCTATTAGCAAACGTCGTGCTGGTTGGCGGATCGCGCGGGCATCCGTGCTGGCCGTATTGACCGGACTACTCGCGGTCGCGCCGGTGCGGGCGGGCGACAAGCCACGTGCGCGGCTGCTCGGGATTCCGTTCGACGGGACGCCGGGAGCGCTGGACGCCATTACGGATGTAGCAGGACTGGAAGTGGGCTACACCACGCTGATTTCCGGCGAAGGCTCCCTGAAGGTCGGCGTCGGTCCCGTGCGCACGGGCGTCACCGCAATTTTGCCGCGCGGTCACCACGACACGCTCGATCACCCGGTGTTTGCCGCCGGGTTCAGTCTGAACGGCAACGGCGAGATGACCGGCATGGAATGGGTGGAGGAAGGCGGCTTCCTGGAAGGCCCGGTGATGTTGACCAATACGCACAGCGTCGGCACGGTGCGTGACGCCGTGATCAAATGGCGTGTTTCCCAGGGCGCGGCCGACGCGACCGGCTACTGGTGGAGCCTGCCGGTCGTGGCCGAGACCTACGACGGCTACCTCAACGACGTGAATGGGTTCCACGTCAAGGACGAGCACGTTTTCCATGCGCTCGACAGCGCCGCGCCCGGCCCCATCGCGGAGGGTGCGGTTGGCGGCGGGACAGGGATGATCTGTTATGAGTTCAAAGGCGGCACCGGCACGGCATCGAGGAAGCTCGACGCCAAGGAAGGCGGTTACACGGTTGGCGTCCTCGTCCAGGCCAACTGCGGACTGCGCAAGCAGTTGACGGTGGCCGGAGTCCCGGTCGGCCGCGACATCACCGTGCCGTCGGTCTGGAGCGAGGAAACGGGGTCGATCATCATCGTGGTGGCGACGGATGCCCCGCTGTTGCCCCACCAACTCAAGCGGCTCGCGCGGCGGGCGACCATTGGGCTCGCGCGCACCGGCAGCATCTCGGGCAACGGCTCGGGCGACATTTTCTTGGCGTTCTCCACCGCCAACCTCGACGCCGCAAAAACAGAAGGCACGCCGAAGCTGGAGATGTTGCCTAACGACCGCATCAATCCACTTTTCGAGGCGACGGTACAGGCCACGGAGGAAGCGATCATCAACGCGATGGTTGCCGCCGAGCCGATGACCGGGCGCGACGGGCACCATGTCCCGGCGCTCCCGCACGAAGAACTGCGGCAAGTCCTCCGCAAGTACGGGCGGCTGAAAGAATAGTCGGGGTTCTTTTTGCGATGCGCTTCCGGTTTCCGCATGCGTTGGTGTTGTTGGTCGGGGGCATCCTGCTGGCGGCAGCTCTGACCTGGGTGGTGCCGGCCGGTGAGTATGAACGCCGGGAAGACCCTGTGACGCACAAAAAGGTGGTGGTGGCGGGCACTTACCATCCGGTGCCACGGAGTCCGGTGGGGCCGTTCGGGACGTTCGTACAGATTCCCAACGGCCTGATCGACGCCGCCGACATCGTGTTTTTCGTGTTCCTGGCGGGTGGGGCATTCGCGGTCGTAGACAAAACCGGGACGTTGCGTCAGGCGGTGGACTCCCTGGCCAACCGCTTGCAGGACCGGGGCGAATGGATGATCCCGGTCGTCTGCACGGTGTTTGCGGTCGGTGGCGCGCTGGAAAATCTCCAGGAAGAAATCCTGGCGATGGTGCCAGCGTTGTTGTTCCTGTGCCGCCGGTTGGGATTTGACGCGCTGACGGCGGTGGCGATGAGCATCGGTGCAGCGTCGGTCGGGTCGGCTTTCAGCCCGGTGAACCCTTTCCAGGCCGTCATCGCACAGCAGATCGCCGGTCTGCCGAAAATCTCCGGCTGGGGTTACCGGCTGGCATTCATGGTGCCCGCGCTGATCATCTGGATCTGGGGGGTGCGTCATCACGCCCGACGCGCCCGGCTCGCCGCCACCGACGCAAAGGCGCACGAGCAGGGTTTGCCGAACTCCGACGAACCCGAACAGAAACCGACGCCCACCCTGTCGGGGGCGCGGGTCGCCTTGATCCTGACGACGGTCGGTGCCGCCTTCGCGGTCTTCATTTACGGGGTGACGCAAATGGATTGGGATATGTCGCAGGCCGGCGCGGTTTTCTTTTTGGCGGGGGTGTTTGCCGGAATCGTCGGTCGGCTGGGTCTCAACGGGACGGCCGAGGCCTTCGTGGAAGGTTTTTCGTCGATGGCTTTCGGTGCGCTGCTGATCGGGTTTGCGCGGGCGATTTATATCGTGCTGAGCACCGGACACGTCGTGGATACGCTGGTGGCGGCGATGTTCGCGCCGTTGGCACACCTGCCCATCGGACTGTCGGCGGTCGGGATGGTAGCCGTGCAAACCGTGCTGCATTTCCCGGTGCCGAGCGTGAGCGGCCAAGCCGTGTTGACAATGCCCATCCTCGTCCCGCTCGCGGACCTGCTCGGATTGTCGCGTCAGGTGGTCGTGCTGGCGTACCAGTACGGCGCGGGGTTGTGCGAACTGCTGACCCCGACCAACGGCGCGTTGATGGCGATCCTCAGCGCGTCACGGGTGCGTTTTTCGGATTGGCTGCGGTTCACCTGGCCGCTCTACCTCGCACTGGTCGCGCTGGGGCTGGCGGCCGTGCTGCTCGGAGTGGCGGTTGGTCTGCATTGAACCGACTCCGCGCGCCGCGCCCGTTATCTACGGGGCGGGCAGATCGGCGAAGAGACCGTGGAAGAGCAGGAGCGCCTCGCCCACGGACGCCGGACGGTCCTCCGGCTGGCGGCTGAGCAGACGCATCACCCATTGGCACAGCGTGGCGGGCAGATCCGACCGCACCGTTTCCAGCGGAGTCACCTGCGCGTCGAGGTGGCTGGTCACGATGGCCTCCAACGTGTCCCCCCGAAACGGGTCCTGGCCGGTCAGCGCATAATAAAAAATGCAGCCCATCGAATAAAGCTCGCTGCGGGCGCTGACCGATTTTTGCTCGAACTGCTCGGGGGCCATGAACTCGACGGTGCCGAGGATCGTCCCGGGTTTATCCGAAGGCGAGGGGAGGACATCGCCAAGAAAACTCGCGGTGAAACCGGCGATGCCGAAGTCCATCAACTTGACTTGCAAATCGTTGGTCGGCCCGTGTTTGAGCATGAGGTTGCCCGGTTTCAGGTCGCGGTGCAACAGCCCGGCCTGATGCGCCGCCGCCAAGCCTTCCAGGGAGTGGTGGACGAGGATACGAAAATCCCGCAGCGGGAAAGCTCCCCGCGCGACGACTTCCTCCAGCGTCTCGCCTTCGACCAGTTCCATCACGAGGAACGGCCCGGCGTCGTCCGCGCCGCAGTCGTAGACGGTCACGACGTTGGGATGCTGCACCGCGGCGAGGTGGACCGCCTCCTGCCAGGCCGCTTCGTATGTATCCGTCCCCGCCTCGCCGGATAGTCGCTTCAACGCGACCCGCCGTCGCAGCACGCTGTCCCACGCGAGAAACACCTCGCCGCGCCCGCCTTCGCCGAGCGAACGCTCGATCACGTAACGCGGACGGTGGGCGGTGGGCGGCGTTACCATAGACTCATCCGCGCGCGGCGGACAAGCGGCGGACGCAGACCTCGATTAGCCGGATGTGTGCCCGCACCCGGTCCGCCAGGCTGAATTCGCTCGGGGTCTCGAAAGTCAGGAAATGCGGGCAGAGGTCCGGGTACAGGTGCAGAGCCTCTGGGACGAACGGGACCTCGTCGGGATCGACGCGACCACTCAGCAGGCCGTTCTTGAAAGGAAAATCCTCGATGCGGCGTCGCGGGTCGATGGGTATGGACTCCGATTTGCAGGCGCGCAGCAACGCCGCGCCGATGGGCCGTGTCGCGCCGATCTCGTAAAGGTAGATCCCCCGGCCGTCGTAGTCCTCGTGCAGCGCCAGCCCGAGCGCGAACCGCAGCCCGGCGATCCGGCGTTTCAGTTCTTTGATCGGGGACACGCGGCGGTCGAACATCCGGTTGAGATCGTGCCCGCGCGCGGTGGTTCGCCGGTTGTTGACCAGGCCCCAGGGGTTGAGGCAGGGCAGGATGAAAAGTGGCAGGGCGCGCTTTGAGCGCACGTGCGCCGCCAGGTGGGATTCCGCCCACGAGATGAGCGCCTCGGTGGCGGCCGGTTCGTCGCCGTGGATCCCCGCCGAGAGGTAAATGCCACCGTCGAGACTCCCACGCGTGCGCAGACAATAAATCGGGTATTCGCCGACCCGGGCAAGCCGTTCCAACCGCAAGCCCGCCCGGCGGGCGACGCGACGCCAGCGCAAAACGAGGCGGCCGTAGTCGTGAACGGCCTGACCTGTCTCCCGAAAAGCCCGGTTGCTCATGCCGCGACCGGCGTGGGGACCGCCAGCGCGCTCAAGAGTTTGGCGTGGATGCCGTCGAAGCCGCCGTTGCTGAAGACGACGACCATGTCGCCGGGGCTGGCCAGTTCCACGGCGCGTTCGACGATGGCCGCCGTGCCGTCCTCGTAGAACGCCGGTTTGCCGGTCTGGCGGATGTCCTCGACGACCTGCTCGGGGTTGAGGCGTTCGTGTTCGGGGATTTGTTCGAGCTTGGCGACGCGGGCCATCACGACCCCGTCGGCGTACTCGAACGCCGCCGCGAGTTGATCCTGGAAAACCGCCCGGCGGGTGGAATTGGAACGCGGCTCGAACAGCGCCCAGATCTTCCCCCGTTCGCCGTGGAGCTGGCGCAGACCGCGCAGGGTTTCGTGGATCGCCGTCGGATGGTGACCGAAATCGTCCACGACCTTGATGCCGTTGGCCTCGCCACGCACTTCCTGCCGCCGACGCACGCCGCTGAAACTCGCCAATCCCTGGCGGATCGTGTCGGGCGAGAGTCCGTAGAACCGGGCGGCGGCGACGGCCATGCCGCAGTTGCGAACGTTGAACTCACCCATCAGCGGGGTGGCATAGTCCTCGCCGAACATGCGGAACCGGGTTGTGCCCGCCTCGTAACGGATGTTTTCGATGCGTCCCTCCGTGGCGACGTTGCCGAGACCGACGGCCATCTTCTTGGAGAATGCTCCGGCGACCACTTCCACGCAGTTCGGGTCGTCGGCGTTGAAAAGAATGATGCCGTTGCCCGGCACGATGTTCACGAGACGGCGGAAGCTCAGCTTGATCTCATCGACATTTTTATAAATGTCGGCGTGATCGAACTCGATGTTGTTGATGACGAGCGACTCCGGCAGGTAGTGGACGAACTTGCTGCGTTTGTCGAAGAAGGCCGTGTCGTACTCGTCGCCCTCGATGACGTAGTGCGGCGACGCGTTTAACCGTGCCCCCTGCCCGAGGTTGTTGGGCAGGCCGCCGATCATGTAGCCGGGCGCGAGGCCGGCGGATTGGAAAATCCA
>CAZZYS010000022.1:4353-25837 GCA_964658285.1 uncultured Verrucomicrobiota bacterium | reverse complement strand
CGCCAGCAGCAGGATCGTGTCCGCCGGGAGATAGGCCACCGCAGCCGTGGACCCGTTGCCGTTCGCGGGCTTCTGAATCAGGTAAACCGCCGCCCCACCGACTCCGAGGGTCAACAGGACGAACAGCACGGGCAAAAGTTTTTTCATAGGATGATAGCGACGACCCGGGTCGTCGCGCACCGCCCACAACTCAGCAGTGGAGCAGAGGTCTGTCAATGCGCCGCCGTTTTCATCCGACCGCGGGTTTCCCGCGCGACGATACGGAGGGAAACCTTCAAAGCATGGAACTCGACGAATACAAAATCACCAAGGGCCACCTGTATCTGGTCTCCGACCTCAGCCTCATCCTCGGCTTCGTTTCGATCCTTTTATCGATCATCGTCTGGTTTTCGCGCAAGGCCAACGATCCCGCTGGCGGCGAACGCGCGGGCATCTTCGTCGGTCTGTGGGTGCCGAGCTTTTTCATCCTCTCGAACCGTCTCTCGCGCAAAGCCGAGGAAATGGAAGAATAGTCCCGGTTTCCGCCCACAGGAGCACCGCCTGCCTCGTTTCCGTCGTCGTGATTACTTTTTTGCAAGGCGTCTTGAGCGAGTCGCTCCCCACCCAGATCGTGGTGGACGTGGGTGGGGTGGGCTACCAGGTGATTATCCCGCTGTCGAGTTACGACCGGCTGCCGGTCGTGGGAGCGCCCGTCAAGGTTTTGACGCACTTGCAGGTGCGCGAGGACGCCCATATCCTCTACGGTTTCATGTCGGTGCCCGAGCGGGACCTCTTCCGACTGCTCGTCAACAACGTCAGCGGCATCGGTCCAAAGATGGCGCTGGCGGTGCTCAGCGGCATGAGCGTGCCCACCTTCAAGAATGCGGTGGTGACCAACGACATCGCGTCATTGTCCAAGATCAGCGGGGTCGGCAAGAAAACCGCCGAGCGCATCGTGCTCGAACTCCGCGATAAGCTGGGCGTCGCGGCCACCTGGGAAGCCGCGAGCAGTTCGCACGCGCCGACTCCGGACGAGGTGGCCATCAGCGACGCGGTGCTGGCGCTGATTTCCCTCGGGTACAAGCAGGTCGATGCCCACAAGGCGGTCAAACAAATTCACCGGTCCGGGTCGTCGGCACCGGCGGCCGAGGACCTGGTGCGCATGGCGCTGAAGCTCCTCGCGTGAGACGCCACGGCCTGCGGGTTGCAGTTGCGCGCGGGGTTTTCTGCCGCATGTTTGCGCTGCCTGCTGGTTTCGGGGGGCACGCGTTGCCCTTTGTTCCTGCGATTCCGTTGCCTCAGGTTGCATGACCAATCTTTCGCAGACGGGCGATGACCAGCGGCGGGTCGGGGCCATCCGGGACGCCTTCCCGGCCGAAGGCCTTTTCGCGGAAAAGGAATGGCTGCTCTCCCCACGAAGCTTCTCGCTGGCGCCGAGTTTTGTCGCGGAGCTGGAAAAACTCGGCTACCGGCTGCACCTTTTCCAACGCGCTTGCAACCTCCTCTACCGTCTCAGCGTCAAAGGCAAACAGCCGACGTGGGTGGCCGAATATCTCGACCGCGGCAAACCGCCCGAGCTGGTGGCGCTTGGCCGCGAACGCATCTTCCGCGACGAGATCGCGCGGGTCATCCGTCCGGACATCATTCCGACCGAGCACGGCTTCACCATTGCCGAACTCGACAGCGTGCCCGGGGGCATCGGGCTGACGGCATGGCTGAACACGACCTACGCTGCCCTCGGCGATAATGTGGTCGGCGGGCCCGGTGGGATGCTCGACGGCTTCGCCACCATTTTCCCGGGCGGCGATATTGTGGTCAGCGAGGAAGCGGGCACGTACCGGCCCGAGATGGAGTGGTTGGCCGAACAATTAAACAAACGACCGACTGCTGACTCGCAGGAGCCCTCCGCGACGTGGCGGGTCGTCGGCACCGCCCCCAAGCCTCTCCGGTCGGATTTCGAGGCGGCGCGGGAAGCGGGACGGCCACTGGGCGTTTATCGTTTTTTCGAGCATTTCGATCTTCCGAACCTGCCCGTCGCCCCGTGGCTGATGGAACGTGCGCGGGAAGGGTCGGTCCACGTCACGCCGCCCTTCAAGCCGTACATGGAGGAAAAGATGTGGTTCGCGCTGTTCTGGACGCGGCCGCTCCAAGCGTTTTGGCGCAGGGAGTTGGGCGAAAGGCACTGGCTCAAGCTGCAAAAAGTCATCCCCTACACCTGGATTCTAGACCCCGCTCCCCTGCCCCACCAAGCGGTCATCGCCGGGCTCGAGATCAATGATTGGCGCGAGTTGGCCGGGTTCAGTCAGAAGCAGCGCGAACTCATCCTGAAAATCAGCGGCTATTCAGAACTGGCCTGGGGCAGTCGCGGGGTCGATCTGGCGCAAGATCTGCCCCACGCCGAGTGGCGGCAGGCCATCGACCGCGCCCTGGCCCGCTTTCCGTCGAATCCGATGCTGTTGCAACGCTTCCACAAAGGCCGTCTGGTCGAACAGCCCTATCTTCATCCGCAAAGCGGGGAAATCGTCACCATGCGCGGGCGGGTCCGGCTTTGCCCGTACTATTTTTTGGATGGCGGCAAGGCGCATTTGAAGGGAGTGCTCGCCACCGTCTGCCCGGCGGACAAAAAACTGCTCCACGGGATGAAGGACGCCGTCATCGTCCCCGCGCGCGTCGCCGATGATGGAATCGTCTGACCATCAGGAGTCGGCCGATCCGCCCGACTGGGACCTGCTCTCCGCGCTGTTCGCGCAAGGCGGCAGTCATCGGCACAAGATGGGCTTGCGACGCGCGGACACGCGGGAATTTTACGCGGCGACTGCCGCCGGACCGGCGATCCGCCGCGAAAAACAGGCGATTTCACTCCGGCACGACCATCGCTACACGGTCGTCACACGCGAGGGCCATCAAGCAGCCGTCGAATTTGCGCGCTTGTGGGGTGTGCCGGCCGGTGAACCCGTCACGGATGACGAGGCCGGTTGGCAAATCTACAACTGGCGGCTGGGCCTTGCATTGGAACCTGATCTTTTAATCGTGCAGCCGCCTGATTGGTCGTTGGTTTGGGCGAACGTCTGCGCTCCCTCACGCTGGTCCCTCGAAGGTAAAGCCCGCCGCCCGCTGTCCTGGATTCACGACGCTGTCCCCGGCCTCAACAACGAACTCGGCAGCAAGGTCGCCACGTTCTTCTCGCGCCTGCCCGCAGGCGAAGGCTGGCGGCGGGCCAACTGGGGACTGAGCGCGTCCTGCCGCAGGAATCAACATCCCACGGAGCCGATCCCCGCGCTCGATTCCACGAGCACACCGGATCAAATCTTCCTCCGCGTGGAAGACCAGCACTTACTCAAACTGCCGGAAACGGGTGCCATCGCCTTCGGCATTCGCATTGCAAGTTTCGCTTGGTCGGCCGTGAGACAAAACGAGGCAATTGCCGGATGCCTGCTCGATCAACTCCGAACCATGCCGCCGGAAGTTGCTCTTTACAAAGGGCTAGGCGACGTTATTCCGAAAATACTGGAAAATCGTTGAGTGCGGGCGTTCACACCCGTTCAGGTGAACCATCAAGCCAAGCTGGCCCTCAGACCGCGCTCGATGGCGGTCGAGTCCAGCTTCTTTCCGATGAAGACCAACTGACTGCCGCGCACCTCGTCCGGCCGCCAGGGCCGTTCCCAAAAAATGTGGAAGCGGTTGTTCACGCCGTGGAAAATGGCCCGGTGATCGTGGCCCTTCAACGACACGAATCCCTTGCAGCGATACACTTTTTCCATCGTGGTGAGACGCTGCACGAATTTTTCGAACTTCTGGATGTCGAACGCCTGCTCGAACGCAAACGAATAGCTGACGATATCGTGGTGGTGCTTCCCCGTCCCCCGCATCTCATCGAGAAAGCCCGGGTCCACCTCCAGCTTCCGGTCCACGTCGAAAGCATGGATGTCGAGGAGGTCGTCCAGCGGCACCTTGCTCTGCTGGGTGCGCAGGATGCGCGTGTGCGGGTTCACCGAACGGATTTTTTCGCCGACCTTGCCGAGTTGCGCCTCGTCCACAAGATCGGTCTTGTTCAAGAGAACGAAGTCGGCCATCGCGATCTGGTCCACGGCGACGGGCACCTCGTCCACCTGCTTGAAAATCTGCTCCGCGTCCACTACGGTGATGATGGCGTCCAACTGCACGAAGCGCTGCAGGGCTGGGATGTTCAGGAACGTCTGCGCGACCGGCCCCGGATCGGCGATGCCGGTGGTCTCGATCAGGATATAATCGAATCCGCCTTTTTTCAGCAGCTTTTGGATGCCCTGCACGAGGTCCTTGCGCACCGTGCAGCACACGCAGCCGTTGCTCATCTCGACGATCTCGTCCTTCTGGCTCTGCACGAGGCCGCCGTCGATGCCGATCTTGCCGACCTCGTTGATGATGACGGCAAACTTGTACTTGGTCTGCTCGCGCAGGATGTGGTTGAGGAGGGTCGTCTTGCCCGCGCCGAGAAACCCGGTCAGGATGCTGACGGGGATGATCTTGTGAGGGGTGGTGGTCGGTTCAGACATGGGAAAAATGGGTGCGTTACAATAGCGAATGAGACCCTTTTGCCAAGGGCCTCGTTCACATGCCGCGCACGGAGTTTTTCCCGCTCCCCCTGCGTCTAACCTTTCTTGAGGAGGGGCAAACCCGTTTTGACGTTCTCCGCCACCTGATAGCCTTGCGGCACGTCGTTCATCGCGCCGTCCTTCGGCTGGGCCGCGAAAAAATAGATGATCTGGCGGTGCCCGCCCTTCAGGAGCTGGTCGCGCGAGTGGAGGTAATAGGTTTTGCCGGACTTCTTGCTCTTGACGCTGTAAGCCATGATGACTGGATTCTCCTTCTCTAATCCACGGGGATAAGGGTTGGACCGGGTGCCGTTGCCTTGCCGGCACGGCCGATCTTGGAGAACCTAAAAAGCAAGACGCGCGCCCACGAAGCCATGGGCGCGCAACTTTTCTCAACAATGAGACTGACGCGGCGAGATCAAACCACGCCGGCTTTTTTGAGAGTCTTGAACGCGCCGTTCTTCGCCACGGTCTTTAACGCGCGGGCCGTTAGCTTGACCTTGACGAACTTGCTGAGTTCGGGCACCCAGATGCGGCGCTCCTTGAGGTTCGGCGTGAACGTGCGCTTCGTGTTCGCGGTGACGTGCTGTCCGATGCCACCCTTTTTCTTGGCGAGACCGCGGCGGTGAATAACATGACCGCGCGTGACGTGCGCGCCGGTGATCGAGCAGACTTTGGACATAGAGGTGACCTCGGGGAAAATGGCGAGCGGCCAAAGTGCTACCGGTCCGGGGGGCGGTCAAGCGGTTTTTCCGACCGGGGCCGTCGCTAGCCAGACCCGCCAGCATTCCAGAAAGCCGGGCGCGAAATCTTCGGGGTGCGCAGCACTCCAATCCTGGACCGCTTCCACGGGGAAAAAGCCGCCCCATTCGATCTCCGCCGGCGGCCAACGGAACGGCCCGTCGTGCAGGGCCTGAAAAATCCGCACGAATTCCCAGCCGGTCGTCTCTCTGGGGGACAACGCGCCGATCTCCCGCAGCGGAGCGTGGTCGGGGTCGAGGCCGAGTTCTTCCCATAATTCTCGGCGGGCGGCGGCCGTGTATTCCTCGCCACTGTCCAGATGGCCCGCCGCGCTCGAATCCCATTTCCCCGGGTGTTTGTCCTTCCACGCCGAGCGTTTCTGAAGAAACAACTCCCCTCGCCCGTTGAAAACGAAGACGTGGACGGCGCGGTGGCGCAGGCCGGTCGCGTGCACCACACCGCGGGACTCGCGGCCGATCACCCGGTCCTGCTCGTCCACCACGTCGAAGGATTCGAGTTGCGCATTCTGGGCGGCGGCGGGCTCCACGGGAGCGAAAATATTGGCCAGGTCGATCCACTGGCGCAGACTCAACTCCTCTCCGCGCACCGTTTCGGCCACTCCGAGTTGCCCCGTGACCTCCGACCACCGGGCGATGATCGGCACCGGTTCCGGTGCGAGCGACGACAGCAGCTTGCGGAGTTGTTTGCGGCGCTGGGAAAAGCCCGCGCGCACGATCCGCTCGAAGGTTTGCGCGTCGCACGCGGGTAGTTCGCCCGGTTCGCGCAGTTGCAGCGAGATCAGGGCCGAATCCACGTTCGGCTCCGGCAAAAACACGCTGGCGGGCAGGATTTTCAGCAGCTTCACGCGCCACCTTCGGCCCAGCACGACACTGACGAGGCCGTAATCCTTGGTCCCCGGCCCTGCCGCGAGACGCTCCGCGAGTTCGCGCTGGAGGAGAAAAACGGCCCTTTCGACCGGTGCCGCCGGTGAGGTGAAATGAAACAACAGCGGCGTCGAAATATAATACGGCAGATTACCGAAAACTTTCACCGGCCGCCGTGGCCACAAGGCGCGCACGTCGTATTCCAGAGCGTCGCCGTGCACGACGCTGCACCGTTCGTGTCCCTCGAAGCGGCGGCGCAGGTAAGCCGCGAGCCGACCGTCCTTTTCAAGTAGGGTCAGGCGAGCGCCGGTGGCGAGCGCCGCGCCGGTGAGAGCGCCCAGGCCGGGCCCGATCTCGATCAGGTCATCCTTCGGTGCGGCGTCGAGTTGCGCGACGATCCATTGCGCGAGATTCTGATCGTGCAGGAAATTCTGCCCCAGCGTCTTCGACGGGGTGAGGTCGAGTTCGGCCAGCGCGGCGCGGATGGCGGAGAGCTTCACCGGGTCATTTGCCCTTGCGATGGTCGCCCGAGGGGAGCTTTTTGCGGCGGTCAAGCAGATGAAAAAGCCCCTTGTCCGGGCGTTGCAGACTCTTCAACAAAGCGCGCGCCTCGGTGGTTCCCACTCCCTCGATGAAATACGCCGAAGCCGCCCGGCCGATGGCATACGTCCCGCCTGCCGCGACGAGTCCGCTGATCGCGTTGCCGACGCCGGGCAGGAGCAACTTGGCGGCGGCCCGGCCGGCGGCCCGCGCCCCCTCACGCAGCGCCAGCCCGAAGCCCACGTTCATCCCCATCGTCCCGAGGAACTCGGTGGCGAGTTTCAAGCTGAGTTCGCGTCCGCTGATGTAGATGATGCCTGCCACCATCGCCACCTGGAAACCGAGCAGAAACGGCAGGTCGGCCAGCGGGATCGGCTGCGCGCCGAGCGCGCCGCTGGCGGCACTGAAGGATTTGATGAGGATTTGCGCAATTTTGGCCTGCGCTTCCCGCGCGCCTGAGAGTCGCGCCATTTCGAGCCGTGCCTCGTTGGGAAGTTCGGCGACCAGCACGTCCACCAATCTGGAGATATTCCGGCGACGGTCGCTTTCGGGGTCGAACGTGCCGTCGAGCCGGAATCGGATGAACGTCCCGACCGTCATCGTCGGTGCGAGGTGGCGCGCGATCTTCGGCCGGGCGGCCAGGGCGGTTTGCAGCCGGGCGCGGGCGGCTTCAGACTCACTGGCCGCCGCCTCGGTTTCGCCTGCGTCCACCACGATGCCCAACACGCACGGGCGGAGTTGGTGGGAACCTTCGGTGAGATCAAGAAGCTGTTCGAGACGATCCAGCGCCTTTGCATCGTCGGCAACCGCAGCGCCGGGTGCGGCGAGGAACAAAAAAGCATCCGCCGGTTCACCCGCCAGCGCCGCGCGCACGGCTTCCGGTAAGTCGTCGGACGCCGACGGCACCCGCGCGTCGAGCAGCCGCAGCACACCGCGACCGGCATGTGAAAAATCCTGCCACCCCGTCGCCTTCGGGGTCTCGTCCGCCCTGCTTTCCTGCGCGAACGGTGCCACCGGCGCACCGAAAATGGCGTTGAAAAGCCCGGCCGAGCCCGCCGCCGCATCACCGGTCAGCACGAGACGCGGCGCACGCTGCCGCAGAAACAGGTCCTTCAGCGGAGTGACTTCCTGAAGGATCGGCTTCTGCAAAGCGCCCGGCAACTTGTGTGCAAAGCCCTCCAACTTCTCGAAGAGTTGCAAAAACGATGTTTTCGTTTCCATGATTGTCCGGTGCGCGCTGCCAAGTCACCGCTTCAAGGCTTCCAACAATTGTTCGGCGTGCGCTTCGGGGCTGACCCGCCGGAAGATTTCCTTGATGAGGCCGTCGGGACCGACCACGAACGTCGAGCGTTCCGTGCCCACCGACTTCTTGCCGTCGCGTTCCCTTTCCACCAACACACCATAATCCCGCACCATCTTGCCTTGCTCATCACTCAACAGCGGGAAAGGCAGACCGTATTTTTCGATGAACGCGCGATGGCTTTCGAGCGAGTCCGTGCTCACGCCAAACACCCCGGCATCCAGGTCGTGGTAGTCCGGCCAACGGTCGCGCAGGCCGCAGGCTTGCACCGTGCAACCCGGCGTGTCGTCCTTCGGATAAAAATACAGCACGAGGTGTTTCCCGGCGAAGTCCGCCAAGCGCACGGTCTGGCCGGTCCCGTAACCACCTCCCAGGGCAAGAGCTTCAAACGACGGTGCGGGGTCTCCTACTTTCAGTTCGGCGTTCATGGCGAGATAGATGAGTGGGTGCGGCAAGAAGATAGTTCGTTTACGACAGACGACAAATCGTGCCGCGTCCGGCATCTGGTGTCGTCACGAATTTGTTGCCGTTTTCTCGCAAGATTTGCTTGTCAGCGGTTTGGCTTTCCCATATGTAGTGGAGAGTAACCATCCTAATGGTTTTTAACATCAACCTTTGCCCCTATTTAGCGCCACGCCTTTTGGCGGTTCGCGCATAATTATGCTGAGATTCCCCGTTTCGGATCAGAAACAGGCGGACCTGAACGACCGGATGCGTCACCTCCGGCTCGCAGAAGGAGAAATCGTAGAGAGTTATTTCAAGGCGTCGAGTCCTGGTGGCCAGAAAGCCAACAAGACGCTCACCGGCGTCAACCTGATCCACCGCCCGAGCGGTGTGCGGGTGCGCTGCCAGCGCGAACGCAGCCAGGGCATCAACCGTTTCCTTGCCCGGCGTCTGCTGGTCGAAGAATTGGAAGCCCGGCAAAACGGCAAGACGCGCCACGAGGCGAAGGCCCAACGGCTACGGGAGGAAAAAGATCGCCGACGCGGTTCGCGCAAGCGGCCGACCGTTGGAGCGGGATCATTCATCCCATCGCCGGACGCGGTGTTCGACCTCGCAAAGGCGATGGCGGCTTACTATCTCCGGCCGCTCGCGCACTGAAGTTTTCGGCCCCCCTCGGAAGGCTGACCCATTCTTGGAAAGATCGGCCGTCAGGCGACGGCTGATCTCATCCCATTATGCCGCTGCCACCAAGCGCGGTGCCAACCGTGCTTCCAGTTCGGGGGTGCGTCGGACCCGGTGCGATTCACCCGCCTGCATGACGAGACGCTGCCCGTCGGCACGCTCGAACTCCAGTTCCACCGGACAATCGCCCGGCGAGGCCGCCAGGATATCGCGCAACTGCCCGAGGTCAGCGGACTGTAGCGTTTCCATTTGGAAGCGGACGCGCAACGGCCCGCCGTTCGTCTGACCCTTGGGGACTTTCAGCGGGGTGACCTCGTTGACGACGATCCGCATCTCCTCGTCCCGGTGATCGACCCGTCCGTTGACGACGACGAGTTGTCCGGGCTCGAGGAGTTTGCTGCATTTGTTGAACACGTCGTTCCACACCATCGCCTCCACGCTGCCGCTGAGGTCTTCCAGGATGATGATTGCGAAGGGCTTGCCATCCTTCTTCGTGTATTTGCGGCTGACCTCGGTCAACGAGCCGGCGGCAAAAAAGGTCGAACGGTTTTCCAGCGTGCCGAGTTCGTTGATCGGGGTGTACTTCCCGCCGTTGAGGATGTGCCGGATGGGATTGAGCGGATGCCCGGTGACATAAAAACCGAGCAGTTCCTTCTCGGACGCCAGCTTTTCCGAATGGGTCCATGGCGTCCAGGAGGTGAACGCCCGCTGGACCGGCGCTGCCGCCGGGGCCGCTAGATCGTCAAACATTGAAAACTGTCCGTTCACCCGGTCGCGATGCGCAATCGCTGCGCTGGCCATGACGGTGTCAATTTGCGAAAACATGTCTGCGCGGTCGCGTCCGGTGAAATCCACCGCGCCGCAACGGACGAGGCTTTCGAGGATTTTCTTGTTCACGACCCGGCCGTCGAGCCGCGCGCAAAAGTCTTCCATCGACGCGTAGCAGCCCCGCTCGTTGCGGTCTTCGATGACGCCCGCCATCGCGCCCTCTCCGACATTCTTGATCGCGGCCAGACCGAAACGGATTGCCGGCAGTGACCCAGGGCCGGGTGATGCCGCCGCGCCCTCCTCCGAATCCGGCGCGGCCGTGTCGCAAGGGGCCTCGGCGACCGCCGCCGCTTCCGGTACAAATTTGAGTTGGCTCTTGTTCACGTCCGGCGGGTAGATCGGGATTTTCATCCGCTGGCACTCGGCCACGAAAATCGAAATCTTGTCGGTGTCGTTCACGGCATTGCTGAGCAACGCGGACATGAATTCCACCGGAAAGTTCGCTTTTAGATAAGCCGTTCGGTACGTGATGAGCCCGTAGGCAGCGCTGTGGCTTTTGTTGAAGCCGTAACCAGCGAACTTTTCGAGCAAATCGAAAATCTCGTTGGCCTTCTTCTCGTCGATGCCGTTGACCTCGGCGCAACCCCGGTTGAAATTGACCCGCTCCTTGGCCATCTTTTCCTTGTCCTTTTTGCCCATCGCGCGGCGCAAAAGGTCGGCTTGCCCAAGACTGTATCCCGCGAGCACGTTGGCGGCGCGCTGCACCTGCTCCTGGTAGATCATAATGCCGTAGGTATCCTCGCAAACGTTCTTGAGGAGCTTGTGCTCGTACTTGACCTTCACCATCCCTTTTTTGCGGCGGATATAGTCGGGGATCAGGTCCATCGGACCCGGACGGTAGAGAGCGTTGATGGCCAGCAGATCGTCGATACCCTGGATGTCGAATTGCTTGCACAGGCTCGTCATGCCGCCGCTTTCGAGTTGGAAAACGCCCACGGTCTCGCCGCGGTTGAGCATGGCGACCGTCTTCGGGTCATCGTAGACGATCCCCTCCAGGTCGAAGCCCGGTGTGTGCAGGTGAATGAGGTTCAGCGCGTCCTCGATGACCGTGAGCGTCTTGAGGCCGAGAAAATCCATCTTCAACAGGCCGAGGTCGTTCAACGGACCGCCCCCGTACTGGGTGATGACCTGTTCTTCCTTGTCTCGCGCGAGCGGGATGTACTCATCGAGGGGTCGGTCGCCGATGACGACGCCCGCCGCGTGCACCCCGGTCCCACGCGTCAACCCCTCCAGGATCAGCGCATGGTCCCACACCTGCCGGGTCGCGTTCTCCGTTTCGATGGCCTTCTTCAAGTCGGGGTTCTTTTCGGCAGCCTGGAGCAGCGGCAACGGTTTGGCCGCCTCGATGGGGATCATCTTGGAGAGACGGTCACCGTCGCCGTAGCTCATGCCCAGCACCCGGCAAACATCCTTGAGCACCGCCTTGGACGACAGGGTGCCGAACGTCACGATTTGGCTGACCGCGCGCGCCCCGTACTTTTGCCGAACGTACTCGATCACCTCGCCACGGCGTTCCATGCAAAAGTCGATGTCGATGTCCGGCGGACTGACCCGCTCCGGGTTCAGGAACCGCTCGAAAATCAATCCGAACCGCAACGGGTCGATGTCCGTGATGCCGAGGATGTAAGCGACCAGCGAACCGGCCGCCGAACCGCGACCCGGACCGACGGGAATGCCTCTTGTCCGTGCGTAGGCAATGAAGTCCCAGACGATGAGGAAGTAACTGGTGAACCCGGCCTTCTCCATCACGCTCAATTCGTAGCGCATCCGCCGGACCAGCTCCGGGTCGGATTCCGCGCGCTCGCCGTAACGCTGCCGCAAACCGGCCTCGCACAGTTCGGTCAGATACTCCTCGCGTGTCTTGCCCTCCGGAGGGTTGTACGCCGGGTATTTGGAAACGCCGAAGTCGAGTTGCAGGTCGCACTTCTCGGCGACTCGGAGGGTGTTGTCGCACGCCTCGGGCAGTTCGGCGAACAGAGCGCGCATCTCCTGCGGGGTTTTGAAATAAAGCTCGGGCGAGTAACGCATCCGCTTCTCGTCGTAAACCATCGCGCCGGTGCCGATGCAGATCATCACGTCGTGCGCTTCGTGGTGGGCGCGTTCGAGAAAATGCACGTCGTTGGCCGCCACCAGCGGGAGGTCGAACTCCCGTGCCAGTTCAACGAGGCCGCGGTTGCACTTGTGCTGCAATTCCATGTGGTGGTCGTGCAGCTCGACATAGAAGTCCCCCGGCGCGAAAATATCCCGAAAACTCGCCATCGCCTCGCGCGCTTTGGGCATCTGGTCGGCCATGAGATAGCCGTTGATCTCGCCCTTCAGGCAACCGCTCAGGGCGATCAGTCCAGCCGAGTGCTTGGCGAGCAATTCCTTGTCGATCCGCGGCTTGTAATAATACCCGTCGAGATACGCCGCCGTGACCAGTTTGACGAGATTCTGGTAGCCGGTGAAATCCTTTGCCAGCAGGGTGAAATGACTGGCCGCGTCCTTGGCCGACGCTGCCTTGCGGTCGCGCATCGAACCCGGTGCCAGATAGACCTCGCAACCGATAATCGGTTTGATGCCAGCTTTTTGCGCCGCCTGATAAAACTCGATGGCACCGAACATATTGCCATGATCGGTCATTGCCACGGCCGGCATCCCGTAGCCGACCGCTTTCTTCATCAGGTCCTTGATGCGGACCGCGCCGTCCAGGAGCGAATACTGCGAGTGCAGATGGAGATGGACGAAAGAATCGGCGGCGGGAGCGGGAGCAGCAGAGGCGTCAGGCATGACAACCAGACGATACGTTTTTCGGCCGGCGATGTCCAGCCGCGACCCGTGACGGCAACGTAAAAAACCACCGCATTTTGCAAACAAAAAGCCGCCTCCCACCACCCGTAGGGTGAGGAGGCGGCTAAAGGATCGGACCGAATGCGATGGTCAGTTGAACGTCGTCGCGCCGAAAAGACGGAGGAAAGTCGGCTGGTAATTTTTTCCGATCTTCGGTCCAAGGGTCTCACCCACCAGCACCCGGCCGTTCGGCTGGACGAAGATGCTTTGCACCTTGTCGTAAATGGTGGTGCCGGGATCGAACGCTCCGACCGTGCCGTTGGGGTTGATGACCCCGAGATAACGGCGCGTCACCCCGCCGATCTGCGTGAAATTTCCACCGACGTAAATTTTGCCGTTGGACAGCGGCCGGAACACGTACACCGCCACCGGGTTGGGTTCGCCGCTCGGCAGACCGGTCACGCTGCCGGAGAACGTGTTGTCGAGCGAGCCGTCGTAATTGAGCCGGGCGATGCGCGAGACGGCCGTGCCGTTGATTTTCGTGAACTCTCCCCCGATGATGATTTTGCCGGTCGGTTGGACGGTGATCGCGATGACGCGCGTGTCGATCACTGGCTTGAAGGTCGGATCGAGGTTGCCGTTGGCGTCCAGGCGCGCGAGCTTGGTGACGGATTGCCCGCCGACGTGGTTGAACGTGCCGCCGACCAGGGTCGTGCCGTCCACCGCCCCGGTCGTCGGGCTGATGCCTTCCGCGAGCGCGAGCACATCATCATCGATTAGCGAACTGGCGCTGAAGCTTTCATCGATGGCACCGTTGTTGAGGAGCCGAACGATGCGCAACCGCTTTTCCAGGTTGAACGTGGTGAATTGCCCGCCGACCACGATCTTGCCGTTGGCGAGAGGCAAAATGGAGGTAACGAAACCGTTGCTCCCGCCGTTGACCCCCGCGACGAAACCCGTGTCCTGCGTGCCGTCGGGTTGGATCCGCGTGATGTTTTGCGCCGGAGTGTGATTTGCGACCTGCGACGCCGACTGGCCGAAGATTCCGCCGAGCAAGATTTTGGGAACGGCGGAGCCGGGACTGGCCACCCGCTCGGGCACCGCCGTGAAAATGGTGCGCCCGGGGGCTCCAAAGGTCGGCTGGACAAAGTTCCCCTTGATGACCCCATTAGGTTGCAAGTTCTCGTCGTAGGAACCGTCCCCGGCGGCGAGAACGAAATTCCTGGGGTCATTGGTGCCGTAGTTCGTGAACAGCAACGAGTAAATCGTCGCGGCAACTTTGGCCGGGGCAAATCCGGGGTCAACGGTGCCCGGAGCTTGGGCAAGAGCAGAATGCGCGGCCGGCAAAGTCAGCGCCGCCACGGCAAGCAGGGAAGAGAAAGTCCGTGCGGCCGCGGCGGTGCGGAGGATGCCACGCACCGGCGGACGGAGGGAGAAAACGGAGGATGGATTCATACGGCGGGGAAGCGTAGGGGTTCCGTTGCGCCGTGAAAACCCATTTTTTGTAAAAACATGTACCTCTGTCCCGCCGCGTTGCCCCTACCGTCGGGCTCCTTTTCTTCGTTGCAAACTCGCCGTTCCGCGTCCTGACTGAGTTTCCACCGCCTTCGCCATGTCCCCTGCCCCAGCCAGTTCCAACCGCATCGACCAGACCTTTGCCCGGCTCCGCGCCGCCGGAGAAAAGGGTTTCATCACCTACATCGCCAGCGGTGATCCCGACCAGGCGCAAACGGTCGAGATCGCCCTGGCGCTCCAGCGGACCGGCGTTGATCTCCTCGAACTCGGCGTGCCGTTTTCCGATCCGCTCGCCGACGGAGTGGTCAACCAAGCCGCCGCCAGCCGAGCGCTCGCCTCGGGCACCAGTGTAGGGACCGTCCTCGAAGGCGTGCGCACCATGCGCGCACGGGGCTTGGAGATCCCGGTCGTGCTCTACACGTACCTGAACCCGGCTTACGCCTACGGCTTCGAGCGTTTTCTCACCGAGTGCGAGGCCGCCGGGGTGGACGGCCTCCTAATCCTGGACCTGCCGCCGGACGAAGCCGGCCGCAACGCGGAACTCCAGCGCCGCCCCGCGGGTCTCAGGATGATTCGCCTGGTCGCGCCGAACACTCCGTCCGACCGGCTCGCCCTCATCGCCACGGCGGCGGAAGGGTTCGTCTATTTCGTGTCGCGCGAGGGGGTGACCGGTGAGCGGGAGAGCGTCGCGGTGTCGCTTGACGAGCGGGTGGCGGCCATCCGTGCGGTGACGGCCCTGCCGGTCGTCGTCGGGTTCGGCATCTCGACGCCTGGGCAGGCGCGGGAGGCGTCACGGAGCGTCGATGCCGTGGTGGTCGGCAGCGCCATCGTGCGCAAGATTGGCGAACACGGGGATTGCGTTGACCTGGCGGCGCGGATCGCGGCCTTCGTCGCGCCGATGGTCGCGGCCGTCAAAAAAGATTCTTAGACAGGACAGCGGGATGCGAACAAATTAGGAGCCCGCCGACGCCGCGTTTCGCCGCGGCGCTTTCTCGTATGCAAAAGCTTTCCTTCACCAAGATGAACGGCGCGGGCAACGACTTCGTCGTGCTCGACAATCGTGCCGGGGAACCCGCGCTCGACGCCCCTGCCATCGCCCGGCTTTGCGACCGGCATCGCGGCGTCGGCGCGGACGGGGTGTTGCTGGTCGAGACGCCCGCCGCCGAAACCGGGGCGGAGTTTCGGATGCGGTACTTCAACGCGGACGGTGGCGAGGCCGACATGTGCGGCAACGGAGCACGCTGCTTTGCCCGGTACGCCGCGCGCCTGACTGGCAACGTCGGACCCCGCGACGCCATGACCTTCCAGACCGGAGCGGGCCTGATCCGTGCGCGGTTCGACGGCGAACTCGTCCACCTCGAAATGAGCCTGCCGACCGGGGGCGCGGACTTGGGCGCACTCACCCTGGACGACGGTGCCACGCTGGCGCAGACGTACTTCCTTAACACCGGCGTGCCGCATGTGGTCGTGCCGGTGGACGATGTGGAAGCCATCGATGTCCATCCGGTCGGACGCGCGGTCCGTTACCATCGGAAGTTCGCGCCCAAGGGGACCAACGCCAATTTCATCGAGCCCTACAGCATGAGCGAGATCATCCTGCGCACCTACGAGCGCGGGGTCGAGGGCGAAACGCTCGCCTGCGGCACGGGTGCGACCGCCAGTGCGCTCGTGCACGCCGAGATGAACAATCTCCTTGGTACCGGTTCGGTCGCCGTGCGGGTGCGCTCCGGCGACGTACTGCGCATCGGGTTCGAGCGCCTGGGACCGTTCGAGTTCCGCGGCGTCACGCTGGGCGGACCGGCGGACTTCGTCTTCAGCGGTGAGATCGCGTTGTAACCTGCTCGCCGCCTTTTTTGCCATGCCATTCACCGGTACTTACACGGCCCTCGTCACCCCTTTTCGCAACGACCGGATCGATGCGGAGGCGTTTTCGCAACTCGTCGAGCGACAGATCGAGGCGGAGATCGACGGGATCGTCCCCGCAGGCACCACGGGCGAGTCTCCGACGCTCGACCACGAAGAACACGTGCGCATTATCCATCAGGCCGTCGATGCGGCTCGTGGCCGGTGCAAGGTGATCGCCGGCACGGGCTCCAACTGCACGCGGGAAGCGGTTGCCATGACCCGCGAGGCGCAGGCGGCCGGCGCGGACGCCGTGCTGCTCGTGGCACCGTACTACAACAAGCCCTCGCAGGAAGGTCTATATCGGCATTTCGGCACGATTGCGGAGGCCACCCGGCTCCCCGTGATCCTGTACAGCATCCCCGGCCGTTGCGGGATCGAGATCGGCGTCGAGACCACGCGGCGGCTCGCCGCCGCTTGCAAGAACATCGTCGGCATCAAGGAAGCGGGCGGCAGCGTGGACCGCGTCAGCCAGTTGCGCGCGGCGTTGCCGGCCGACTTTTCAATCCTTTCGGGCGACGACGCGTTGACGCTGCCGTTCCTCGCGGCGGGCGCCGTCGGCGTCATCAGCGTGGCGTCGAATCTGATCCCGGCTGAAGTCGTGCGGCTGGTGCGTGCATTTGCGCACGGCAAGATCGACATCGCGCGCGGCGTGCACGAACGTCTCTATCCGTTGTTCAAGGACCTGTTCATCGAGCCGAACCCGGTGCCCGTGAAAACCGCGCTGTCGCTCGTCGGCAACTGGCTGGCCCCCGACGTGCGTCTCCCGCTCTGCGAGATGGCCGAAGCCAACCTCGCCCAGCTTCGTCGCACCCTGGTTTCGCTGGAATTGATCGGCGGATGAGCGCCCTCGCCGGAGCCCCGTTGCGGATCGTTCTCGTTGGCGCGGCTGGCCGGATGGGTCAAGCCATCGAAAACTGCGTCACGCGAGCGCCGGAGAGCTACGAGATCGCGGCGCGGGTCGGCCGCGATGACGATCTCGCGGTGGTGAACGATTGCGACGCCGTCATCGACTTCAGCAGTCCGGCCACGACCGCCGCCGTCCTCGCGGCGTGTCGCGCGGCCCGCAAGGGACTGGTGCTAGGCACGACCGGGCATTCCGCCGACGAACGGACCGCGATTGCCGACGCGGCTCGGACCGATATTCCCGTGGTCTTCGCGGCGAACTTCAGCGTCGGGGTCAACACGCTCTTCTGGCTGACCCGTCAGGCGGCCCGCATCCTGGGACCGGCGTTCGACCTGGAAGTCATCGAGGTGCACCATCGCTTGAAAAAAGATGCCCCCAGCGGCACGGCCCGCCGCTTGGCCGAGATCCTCGCGGAGGCGCGTGGGATGGATTACGCCACCGATGCCCGCCACGGCCGCGAGGGTCTCGTCGGCGCACGGCCGCCGGGCGAGATCGGGGTGCATTCCGTCCGGGGCGGCGATGTCGTGGGTGAACACACCGTCCTTTTCGCAGACGTGGGCGAGCGGCTCGAACTCGTGCACCGCGCCTCCAGCCGGGAAACGTTCGCCACGGGGGCCTTGCGTGCCGCCGCCTGGGTGGTGGGGCGTTCACCGGCGTTGTACGACATGGAGGATGTGTTAGGTTTGCGCACGGCACCGGCCGGCAGTCCGTAAAACCCTCACGCCGCGACGATCCCCTTTCGCCCCATGAAACGTTTCGTGTCCATTTCGGTTTTTCTGTTGCTAGCCACGACGCTGGCCGACCGCGCGCAGGGTCAGACGGCCGCCTCGCCGACTCCCGCCATCCAGAACGGTGGGGAAACCGCCGCCAAGGCTGCCGCCGACATCTGGCTGGCGTTGGTGGACGACGGCCGCTACGAACCCGGCTACCAGGCAACCGCTGCCGTCTTCCAAAAACTGCTGACCAAGGAACAGTGGGTCAAACTGGTGACTGCCGGCCGTGGGCCGATGGGAAAACTCCTCTCGCGCCGGGTGAAGGACACCAAATTCATGACGACGATGCCCGGTGCGCCCGACGGACAGTACGTGGTGATCCACTACGACGCCGCGTTCGAGAAAAAGGCGGCGGCCATCGAAACGGTGACCACCCTGATCGACAGCGACGGCCAGTGGAAGGTGTGCGGTTATTTCATCCGTTGAAGGTCACGGCGTCGTCCGACGAACCGGTCCCGGTGGGGATCGCGCTCGGCTCGAACCAGGGCAACCGCCTGGCCAATCTCAAAGAGGCACGCGCCCGCATCATGATGCTCCCGCAGGCAACGAACGGACCGGCGGCCCCTTGCCTGAGCGCACCGGTGTTCGAGACCGCGCCCGTGGATTGTTCGCCCGGCGTCGGTTCCTTCCTGAATACGGTGATCGAGATCGCTTGTCCGATGCCTTTCTCACCGACAAAGCTGCTGCTGCGGCTGCAAAGCATCGAAAACGCGCTCGGCCGCCCGACCCGCCACCCACGCAACGCACCCCGGACCATCGACCTCGACATCTTGTACGCGGGCCGGATGCGCTCCGAACTTCCGAGCCTGACCCTCCCCCACCCCAGGCTCGCGCAACGCGGTTTCGTGCTCGCGCCGTTGGCGGAGATCCGCGCGGACCTGGTGTTGCCCGGCGAGACCCGCCCGGTGGCGGAGCTGCTGCGTGCCTTGGACCCTCCACCGGAGGTCACGCTCTATGCATCGTGCTGGTGACATGTCACCCAAAAATGCGGTCGTGACACCCGACGATCTCCGCCGCGCCAAAGGCGAAGGACGGCGGGTCAGCGCGTTGACCGCATACGACTATCCCGTCGCCCGTCTGCTCGACGAAAGCGGCGTGGACGTGATCCTCGTCGGCGATTCGCTGGGCATGGTCGTGCTCGGTTACCCGGACACCGTGCCGGTGACGATGGAGGACATGATTCACCACACGCGCGCCGTCGCGCGCGGGGTCCAGCGAGCGTTGCTGGTGAGCGACTTGCCGGCCCGCAGTTATCGCACGCCCGCGGAAGCCGTGACCAACGCGCGCCGCCTCGTCGATGCCGGTGCCCGCGCCGTGAAACTGGAGGGCGGCGTCGCCATGCGCGGGCAGATCGAGGCCATCGTGGCGGCCGGCATCCCTTTCATGGGGCACATCGGCATGTTGCCGCAGTCGGTCCGCGAAGAGGGTGGCTACAAGATCAAAGGCCGGAACGCGTCGGAGGCGGATGCGTTGTTGGAGGACGCCCGCGTGGTGCAAGGCGCCGGTGCGTTCGCGGTCGTGGTGGAAATCGTCGCGCCCGACACCGCCGCCCGGCTCACCGCCGCCCTCGAAATCCCGACGATTGGGATCGGTTCAGGCAAAGGCTGCGACGGACAAATCCTCGTCATCCACGATCTGATCGGGCTGTTTCCGTGGTTTCAACCCAAGTTCGTGACACCCCGCGCGCACGTGGCCGCGTCGATCCGGGAGGCGATCCAGGGTTTCATCGAAGACACAAACGGCTGAATTTGCGGCGGATTCGGCGGCAGCGGCGGTGCCGGGCTTGTCTTTCGACCGCAAATTGATAGGGTCGCAGGGATGAACAAACCCGTCGTGCAGGTCCAGGTGCGCGCCGTTCTGCCCACGAAGGAAGGGTGTGCGGTGTTCCTGGGCAACAAAGAGAAAGTGTTCATCATCTACGTCGATCAGCATGTCGGGGCCGCGATCACGATGTTCATGCGCGAGACGCCCAAGGAGCGCCCGCTGACCCACGACCTGATGGCGAACATCATGATGGCCCTGGGCGCGAAGGTCGAGCGCGTCATCATCAACGAACTCAAGAACGCGACTTACTTCGCCCGGCTCATCATCAGCGCGGAAAACGAACTCCAGCAGCGCAAGATCATCGAGATCGACGCGCGCCCGAGCGACAGCATCGCGCTGGCCATCCAACAGAAATCAGCGGTGTTTGTCAGTCAGGAAGTATGGGACGAGGTGGACGACATGAGCGACGTGCTCAAGAAAATGGAAGAAGGCGGGTTTGAGATCGAAGGGTGAGACAGCCCGGAAAATTGCCTGTCGCTTTTGTCCTCTCTCCCTCTTAAAATTGTCTGTCCCTTTTGTCTTCTCCAGCAAGCGGAAAAGATGCCTGTCCCCTTTATCGCCGCAGCCTACTAGGGACGCGGTGCTAGCGCCTGTTGAGGAGGAGTCTGTGTAAAACCTTCACTGGAACCTGATGGTAGAGAACGAGCTGTTCATGGGTGCCGAGAAGCTTAGTTGTGCGCCTTGTCGTCGAACACGCGCACTGTGACCAAGTACGCATGATCATCACGCATCCCGCTAATGGGAGCAGAATTGAGTACCACCGACTGCCTCTTGCCAGACGGAACGACGGCACTGCTAATCAGCGGCTTACCACCCTGCGGGTTCTCGAAGCTGGCCAACAAGTAGAGCGTGCCGCCGGGAGCAGCCTTGGTCGGAGAAACGTCGATTTGAAGCTCCCAGGTACTATCTAACTTGTAAACGAAACTGCCTACATCTGTGCGCAGATACTCGGAAGTCACTCGCTCCAGGTTGGCCGTAGCATAACTGAGGGGCGAAAGGGCGACGAACAAACCGAAAGCCATAAGCAGGGTCAGGCATCGGAGGAGAAAGGCTGTCATCTTTGGCAGTGTGATTGCTGAGGCCTAGCAGATTCGACCTTCGACAGGTATCAGCTAACTCAAGCGTGAAGTTCCTAAGAGACTCATTCGCCGGTGTCTGTCCACTGTGATTGGCGCGCCAGCAGGCACCGGAAAAGAAAGGTTCATGGATCGTACGTGGGCAAGCCAAGACGTTGGAGCACAAAATGCGCGCATTCCGTAACTGCTTCTGCCTCTTCCGGGCTCCCACTGTTATCGCGCGCGCGCTGATATTCGCTGTGCCAATACGCTCTCCACGTTGGGAAATGCATAGGCGGCGGATCGCCACGTAACTCATGCTTGGCAATTATCTCGAAAGTGATAGCTTGCCCCACTAAGAACTGGTTGCGACCTGCCCCAGGTCTTTGGTCGAGCCACGGCGCCGCCACGATTGAGTGGTCAGCGCACCCGCAGCAGGCAACGGCAAGCCCAATGGCAAATGCCAGCGCAGAACCAATTCTACGGAGGCACCCTTTCATCCTAAAAGATCGGGAATGAAAAAATGGGATGGGCAAGTTTTCACACCGAGAGTCTTCGGAAGAAATCCCATCGGTCATCGCACGTTCACCCCTCTGGATGGGCCAAGATTTCTTCCAGACGCTGCCGCAGAATTTCCGGCAGTTGTGGCAGCCAGCCGGCATTGATCAGCCCGACGCCGAGCAAATCGCGCAGATGCACCCGGTCTTTGTCGCGGAAGGACGAGAGTTTCATGCGCACCAATGCCTCCAAGGTGACGAGGCGGAAGTCACC
>CAZZYS010000022.1:0-4253 GCA_964658285.1 uncultured Verrucomicrobiota bacterium | reverse complement strand
GGCGTATCCATTCTCAACGCGGCATCAGCCAACGCCTTGCACACGTCCATCTCCAGGCTCTGCACCGCGCGCTTGACCCGGGGCACCAACGCCGCGCCGGCACTGAGTTCATCCACGCCCAGTCCCAGCAGCAGCGGCGTCAGGGTGACCTCGCTGGCCATCTCGCCGCACACCCCCGCCCAGATGCCGGCGGCGTGCGCGGCTTCCACCACCATCTTGATGAGCCGCAGGATGGCGGGATGCGTCGGTTCGTAGAGATGGGCGATCCGTTCGTTCACCCGGTCCACGGCGATGCAATATTGAATCAGATCGTTGGTGCCGATGCTAAAGAAGTTGACCTCGCGCGCCAATTCCCACGCGCACAACGCCGCGCTGGGCACTTCGATCATGATGCCGACGGCCATTTCCTCGTTGAACGCGTGGCCTTGCTCGCGCAGTTCGGCCTTGCACTCTTCGAGCAGTTTGTTGGCTTGCCGCACCTCTTCCAACCCGCTGACGAGCGGGTACATCAGCTTCACGTTGCCGAGCGCGCTCGCGCGCAGGATCGCACGCAACTGCACCTTGAAAATATCCGTGTGCTCCAGACAAAAGCGGATGGCGCGGCAACCCAAAAACGGGTTCAGCTCGGTCGGCAGGTGCAGGTTGCCGATGGCCTTGTCCCCGCCGAGGTCGAGCGTGCGGATGATGATCGGGTGCGGCAACACCTCGCTCGCCACCTGACGATAGTTTTCGTACTGTTCCTCCTCGTCGGGCAGGCGGGCTTTGTTCAGGTAGAAAAACTCCGTCCGGTACAGACCCACGCCTTCCGCGCCGCTGGTTTTCACCATCGGGATGTCTTCGGGCAACTCGATGTTGGCGGATAAAATGAGATGATGGCCGTCGCGCGTCGTGGAAGCGGTCTCGCGCAGATCGACCAACCCGGCTTCGACCCGCTGTTTGCGGCGCTCCAGGTCTTCGTATTCGCGCAGGGTCTGAGCGCTGGGATTGAGCACGAGCAGGCCGTGGTAACCGTCGAGCAACACGTCGCAGCCCGGTTCCAGCCGCGCGGTCACGTCGTGCAGGCCGACGATGGCCGGGATGTTGAGCGAACGCGCCATGATCGCCGTGTGCGACGTGCGGCTACCCACGTCCGTGCCGAACGCCTGCACGAACTGGCGGTTGAGCATCGCGGTGTCCGATGGCGTCAGGTTGTGGGAAAGCAGGATGTGCGGATAATCGACCTCCGACAACGCCACGGCCTGCCTGCCGGCGAGGTTCATCACGACGCGGCGGGTGACATCGTGCACGTCCAGGCACCGCTCGCGCAGGTACGGGTCGTCCATCTGTTCGAGCAAACTGGCGTAGCGGTTGGCCACCTGCTCGAACACGGCCTCGATGTTGCGCCGGTCCCGCTGGAGGGTGCGCAGGACCTCGTCGATGAGCGTCCGGTCCTCGACCACGAGTAGGTGCGCGTCGAAAATGCTCGCGTCCTTCGACCCGATGGCATCGGCGAGCTTCGCCTGCATGTCGAGGATTTGCGTGCGCGTGAGCAGCAGCGCCGACTCGAAACGCGCGATCTCCGACGGTACGTCCTCCTCGCGGATCGTGTAATCCGGGGTGGCGTCCTGCTCCGGGCGATGGATGAACACCTGCCCGCGCGCCAGACCGGGCGATACTCCCAGACCCTGAAAACGCTTTTCCGGTAGTGACGAACCCGTCCCGGCGTTCATCGGCGAGATCCGTCCCCGGGTGCCGTTTCGCTCATTCCTCGTCGAAACGGGTCTGCACCAACTGTTCGAGATCGTCGATGGCCTGCCGCGCGTCGGGCCCCTCGGCGGTCACCCGCAGCTTGGAACCCTGGCCGGCCGCCAGCATCATCAGCCCCATGATGCTCTTGCCGTTGACCTGCTCCCCGTCCTTCTCGACCAGGATTTCCGCCTTGTAGCGGTTGGAAATCTTCACGAAACGCGCCGACGGCCGGGCGTGCATCCCGAGTTTGTTCAGGATGACCAGGTCTTTGCAGCACTTCTGTTCACACGAAGTGTCGGCGTCGCCGCCGGAGGTGGTGCGACCGAATAAACTCATAGGGCGTGCTTGCGGTGCATCAGGTTCACGAGACGCTGGTTGAATTCCATCGAACTGTGCTGGCCGTGGCTCTTGAGCTTCTGGTCGAACGCCGCGACCTCGACCAGACGCGCCGAATCGCGGCCCGGCCGGACGGGGATCGTGACGTGGGGGACTTCGATGTTCAAGATGCGATAGGTCTCCAGTTCGAGGCCCACTCTATCGACTTCCTCCATATCCTGCCAGTCTTTTAATGTCACGACAAAGTCCAGCCGTTTTTCCGTCCGGATGCTGCCGATGCCGAAGATCGCCGCCACGTTGATGACCCCCAGGCCGCGCACTTCCATGTGGTAACGCGTCAGGCTGGGTGCCGTCGCCATGAGTTCGCGCCGCTCGATGGCCCGGAAGCGCGTCACGTCGTCGGCCACCAGGCTGTAGCCGCGTTCGATCAGGCCCAGGACGCACTCGCTCTTGCCGACGCCGCTGGCCCCGCGGATCAGGGTGCCGATGCCCAGGATATCGACCATGCTGCCGTGCTCGGTGCGCGAGGGCGAGAAGTTGAACTCCAGCATGATCGTCGCCGCGTTGACGAAGTTCATCGTCACCAGCGGCGTGCGGAAGACCGCGATGCCCGCGCGTTCCGCCACGGCGCACAACGCGCGCGGGATGACGGCGTTGCGCGAGAACACGATGCACGGAATCCGCCGGCTGCAAAGCGCCTGGAACCGGCCCGCCGCCTCCCCGCGTGGCAGGCTCTTCAAGTATGACATCTCCGCGCTGCCGATCACTTGCACACGCTTGGAAGCGAAATACTGGAAGAAACCCGACAGCGCGAGTCCGGGCCGGTTAATGGTGGGTTCCAGGATTTTGCGGTCGAAGCCGCGCTCGGGACCGACCAGCGACATCTGCAAGCTCGCGGCGTGGTCACGGAAAAACTGCCCGACGGTGATCGTCGGCCGCTTGCCTTCGGCCGCGAGCGTCCCCGGTGGGGTATCGGCAGGTTGTTTCACGAGGGAGAAAGTGACCCCGTCCGTACAGCAGGAATGCGGCCCGTCAGTGGAAACTCGGCTGAATCAGACCATAATCGCCCTTTTTGCGTCGGTACAACACGTTCACCTTTTCGGTTTTCGCGTTGAGGAAGACGAGAAACTGCCGCGCGGACATGTCCATCTGGAGGACGGCCTCGTCCACGCACATCGGTTTGACGGGATATTTTTCGGTCTGGATCACCTCGGGCTCGGGCGGGGCTTCGTGGTAGCCCCGGGCCGTGATTTCCTCCTCCAGATCGTCGAACGACTGCGCGTCGTAGACCTGTTCTTCGAGGTAGCGGACGGTCTCGTTGCGGTGGGGCCGGCTGTGCTTGAGGAGGCGGGTCTTATGCTTGCGCATCTGGCGGGCCACCTTGCCGATGACCTGGTCCATCGAGGCGTACAGGTCGGTGCTTTCCTCGCTGGCCTCGATGGTGATCCGGTTGGCGCAGACCAGCACGACCTCCGCGCGCTGCCGGTATTTATCGACCTCCAGGATGACGTGCGCCTCGATGATCTTCGGATAATCCAGGTGCAGGCTCTCGACCTTCTTCTGGGCGTAGTCGTTGATGGCGGCCGTGATGGCGAGATGACGGCCGGTGACGGTGACGTGCGGATTGGCGTTAACGGTCTGCATGGCGGCTTGTTCTGGCTCTCCTTGTCGGGTGGTGGTTGAGCTTCGGGGGAAAAGAAGCGGTTCACTTTCCTATTCGCGTGTTCACATCGAAAACCTTTCGCCCAGATAGAGCTGCCGGCTGACGGGATCGCTGATCAGGAAATCCTTGGTGCCATCGCGGACGACCTTGCCGTCGTACATGAGGTACGCCCGGTCCACGATGGAGAGCGTTTCGCGGACGCTATGGTCGCTGATGATGATGCCCAGGTTCGACGTGTCGCGCAGGGACACGATGATCTGCTGCACCTCGGAGACCGCGATGGGATCGACGCCGCTGAAGGGCTCGTCGAGCATCAGCAGGTTCGGGTTGGTGATGAGCGAGCGCGCGATGGTTAACCGGCGCTTCTCGCCGCCGCTGAGGGTCAACGCGAGGTTGCGCGCGACGTGCGTGATGCCGAACTGCTCCAACAGTTCCTCGCAACGCGCCCGGCGCGCCTTGCGGTCGAGCGGCAGCGTTTCGAGGATGGCGAGGAGGTTTTGTTCGACGGTCAGCTTGCGAAAAATGG
>CAZZYS010000021.1:0-26269 GCA_964658285.1 uncultured Verrucomicrobiota bacterium | reverse complement strand
GCGGCGGCAGGAGGCTCGTCCACTCGTGCAACTCGGCCTTGTTGCCGCCGACTTCGTTCAATAGCTCCTGGCAACGCTGCCGGATGTGTCCCAGGTCCGGCGGCCCGAAGGGCTGTTCCGCCGTCCCCGGAAAGACGAGATAGGTGATCTTGAGATCGTCCACCGGGCTGCGCGTCGCGGTCGCGCGCGGGTCCACGGCCTGCGCCATGCGGATGCTCGCCTCGCCAAGCAGATGGTTCGGCCCCTTGTCGCCGAAGATCGCGGGGTAGAGCCGGTTGCCCGCGACGACCACCACGAAGTCTCCGACCTGCGGGGAGAATCCCCCCGTCCCGCCCCGCGCCATGAACGACGGCAGCACCACGTAGGGGTCGTTGCGCGCGATGAGCGAACTGTAGTGCTCCACGCCGTAGAGGTCTTCGCGCAAGGTCTGCAACGACGATGCGGCGCTCTTGCGCGCGGCGGGAGTCTTCGCCTCGGTCTCCAGCTTGTCGATCCGGTCCTGGTACACCTTCACGAGGGGGCTGACCACAGCCGGTATCCGCTTGAGCCATTTGTAATTGGTCAGCGGCTGGAAGTTCGGGTCGGTCGCATCCACCTCGTTCCAGCGTTCGGGGTCAGAGCCATCGGTGTCCACGTCCATGTCGGTCTGGATGAGGAGCGCCTTGCGCTTGGAGTCGGGGTCCTGGAGTTCGAGGATCGTGTCCGTATCGTAAAACAGGTCCCGCCCGAGCAGCACGTCGAGCCGGTTCAAGTTCTGGCGCAGTAGTTCGGTTTTGTTCCGGTAAACATCGAAATAGAACCTGGAAACTTCCGCCTTGTCGAGCAGCGCCGGCAGCTTGGGCAGCGCCGCGCCGAGCGTCGGGGAACGGCGCGAAAGCTCCGCCAGCGTGCGCATCGGCACGGGCAGCTTGACCTGCAGGTGGAGGTCGAGCGCGTAGTCTTCCGGCGATTCACGCTCGAAGCTGGCGGGCCTGCCCGGCGAGGTGTCGAGCGCGGTCTGGACGCGGATGCCGTTGTAAAGGCGCGCCACGTCGCGCGATTTCGGCGGGATGACGGGGCTGTCCGGCGACGGGCGCGCGGTTTCGTTCGGGGTCGGCTTCACCGACGGCGCGGGGGTGATCGCCGCCACGGGCACGGGTGTCCCGGGTGTCACAATGGCTGGCGTGGGAGTGGGTGAAGGGGACGGCGTGCCGTTCGCGCTAGTGCCGGCCGCTGAACCCCCGGGCAACTTCCCCGCGACCCAGAGCCGGCTGCTTTCGGGCAGACGCGTTCCCGTCACGACGCCGAGAACGACACCCAGGAGGATGCACAAAACAGGCCCCCGGCAGCCGCGTCGTCGGCGGTCTCTCATCGGCCGTGGCGGCTCAGACGTGGATCGGCGCGGTGAGCACCACCGCCGCCACGATCACGCCGATGATCGCCAGCGGCACGACGTAGCCCGCCGGGTTGTACTTGCGCTGGAGCAGCGACGGGAAAAACCGGCCCGCCAGCAGCAGCGACAGGATCAGGTCCACGACCATCCACGTGTACCACCCCCGCGCATTTGCCAGCGCGCTCAGGATGAAGAGGAAGCCGCTGATCCCGCCCGCGACCAGCGACGGGACGCTGCGCGCTTTCGCGTACCCCATGATCCCGCCAAACAGCATGACGATGCCGAAGACCAGGAAATACCACTGCGCATCCAACAACAGGTGCGGATAAATGGACGGATCGGATAAAACGCTGGCGATCATCGGCGGGACGTTACGAGACTTCGGAGGTGCGGTAGTGCGGGCGCAGTTCCGGCCGCGAGGAGCGCGAGGCAAAAAACATCCGCAGGAGGAACAACGGCAACAGGGCAAAGAAAAACGGGGCCATCGACATCCAGAATCCCGGGATCGCCCGCGCCCGGTCGTGCGTGACGGCGCGCAACGCCACCCGCGCGACCTCGTGCACGTTCACCTTCACGAAATCCGGCGCGTGCTGGTGCTCGGGCTGGCCCTCCCGGGCGGCGACCCGCTGGAACTCGGTGTCCACCGGCCCCGGGCACAGATGGGTGACGCTGATGCCGGTGCCGCGCAGTTCCGCCCGAAGTCCCTCGGAGAAACTGCTCACGTACGCTTTCGTCGCCGCGTACACGGCGAGATTCGGCAGCGGGAGGAGGCTGGCGATGCTGCTGACGTTGAGGATCGCGCCCGGCCGGTGCCGCCGCAGGAGCGGGATCAGCCGGTGGCAGAGCGACGTGAGCGCCACGATATTGACCTCGATCATCCGCTCGATCTTGCGCCATTCGCTGGATTCAAACGGCCCGACATCGCCGAACCCGGCGTTATTGATGAGGAAATCGAGGTCGAAGCCCTCATCGGTCAACTCGGCGCAGAGTGCTTCGACCTGCTCGGCGTTGGAGAGATCGACGCGGCGGCATTCCACGCGCAGGTCAGGGTTGATGACCAATAAGTCATCTTTCAGGCTCTGCAAGCGGTCCATCCGGCGGGCCACGAGCACGAGCGTTCCGGCCAGCGGGGCAAGCTGGAGGGCGATCTCACGCCCGATGCCAGCCGACGCACCGGTGATGAGGGCCGTACATTCTAAAAAATCTTTCATACAAAATAGGAAGCGCGGCAACGGTCCCGCCGGCCTTGGGAAGACGCGCCATTCTAGATTGCCCGTTCCAATCGGCAACCCAGAATCGCGTAAAATTCGGGGGATGGTTGCTCTGTCGCGCGTTGTGGGTTGTGGGGTCCACGATCCCGGGCCAAGGTTTTTCCGCGAACGTCTCACCCGGCGCGGCGAACCGATTCGCCTGCTCAAAAACATAAGACCTTCAAATACCGCAGCCTGAAGCATGACCGTCCAGAACCTCGATCAGCAAACGCCCTTCACCACCCGCGACGGCTCGACGATCCGCAGCATCCTCGACCGGACCAACGCCCCCGTTCAGCAACAGAGCCTCGCCGAAGCGACTTTGCCCGCAGGCGCGTCCACCCGGCGGCATTACCACAAGGTGAGCGAGGAATTTTACCTCCTGCTCGAAGGCAGCGGCGAGATGGAACTCAACGGGGAAACGCGGGTCGTCGGACCCGGCGACGCCATCCTGATCCCGGCTGGTTCGTGGCACACGCTGACCGCGCTTTCGCCGTTGCGGATGTTGTGCTGTTGCGCGCCCCCTTATGCGCATGAGGACACGTACTTCGAGTAGTCCCCGCTGCCGATGAACCTCTTTATCACGGGCACGGATACCGGCGTCGGCAAAACGTATGTGACGGCCCGACTCCTTCGTGCCTTGCGCGCACGCGGCGTGGATGCCGTCGGCTTCAAGCCGCTGTGTTGTGGTTCGCGCGACGACGCCGAAGCGCTGTTAGCCGCTTCCGACCACGCGCTTTCGCTCAACGAGGTAAATCCCGTCTGGCTGCGCGCACCCGCCGCGCCGTATGCTGCCGCGCTCATCGAGAACCGCACCATCGACCTCGACCTCATCCGGGGCATTTTCACGCGTCTCTGCCATCGGCACGCCACAGTGCTCGTCGAGGGCGTCGGCGGTTGGCTCGTGCCGATTTTGCGTGATTATACGGTGGGTGACCTGGCAGCGGAATGGTCCTTGCCGGTTGTCGTCGTGGTCGCTAACCGTCTCGGCGCGCTGAACCATGCAGCATTGACCACGAGAGCCATCCGCGCGGCAGGCGTTTCCTGTGTGGGAATGATCCTCAATGACGGCCCCTTCGCCGCTCCGGCGACCGACGAAGAGGTTCAGACCATCGCCCAAACCACCAATTCCGGTGTGCTGGCAGACTGGCTGGATATCTCCGTTTTGGCCCGCGTGGAATACGGCCAGGCAGATCTGTCTCCCATTGTGTCCAAATGGCCAGTTTTGTAGTAATTATGTACACTTCTGTAAGATTTGAGTACGAAAATTACATAACGCATAGGCAGTCTCTAGAGGGAAAATGGGTTGGGCACGGGCGGTGCTAAATAGGCTTCCGTTATCACCCAACACCGGAGCGAACACCTATGATGCTGCACAAAATTTTTCACATGAACCAGTCGGTCAACGAGACCAAGCGCCGACTGGCTGATGTCAGCGGTTATCGTCATCACCTTGATGGTCTTGAGCGCGCCGACAGGAAGGAGGACGGTGTTTCGCAATGGCGTTTGCTGCTTCCGTTGGGGTTCCGGGCGGACTTCGCCCTGACGGCGATGGAAACCGAAGACCCGAACATGGTTGTCTTCAAGTCCGATGGTGGCGACATCGAGATCGTCGGCATGGTGACGTTTAGCCAGATCAAGCCGAATCTGACCGAGGTGGATATCACTTTGAATTACGAGTCGACTTCCCCTCTGTTCAACGTGCTCGACCGTGCGTTGAAGATCGGCGATCATTTCCTCGTAAACCAACTTCGCCGCATCCGCGCCCATTTCGAGGGCATTGCGGCGCCTGCGCCCCGCCGCGCGTCGGTTTACGCGCATCAGCTTGAACAGGCAACAGCCTGATTTAATTTCAGAAGGTACCTAAGTTAAGGCAAGGCGGCTCTTTGGTCGGAGCCGCCTTCTTCTTTGGTTGGAAGGGAACAGGGTCGCGCGACCGGACAGCACCGTGAGGCAAGTAGTCGTAGAATGCCGTAGAAAAGCATCCGGGAAGCCCTCCGCAGGCGTCGTCGATAAGGTACACCGCTTCCCAAGTGGGCTGATGCGTTCAAAACCGGAGGTGGATGGCGCTCTCCGAGTGGCATTGGTCCCACTCACGCTGCAGGCGTCTATCGTTTCAGGCGGCTGTCGCCGCCCCCAGGAACCAATGCCGCTCGGAGAGCCCCATCCACCGCTGAAATCACACCTCAGCAATCTTGAGAAGCGGTGTAAGGATGTCTCTCCGAGCCATCCCTACCTCAATGGCCAACCGTCAGCAACGGCCCGTCCGGACTCAATCGTTGTGTGAAATATCCCTTTACCCCCGACGCTAGGGCTTCGCGGCGGTCATGATCTCCGACGCTGCCGGTGGGACGGCGGCAGCCGCGTTCGCGGGCGCGGGCGTCGTTCCAGGCGAGACCTTGGCGGCCGGCGGCGGCAGCGGAACCACTTTCCAGAACAAACCCTCGTAGCGTCCCCACTCCGCAAGGACTTGGCGGGCGCGTTCGCTCTCGGTGTTTTCGAGGTGTTTGTAGACGAGTTCCTTGATTGCCACCACGTCTGGTTCACCGGCGAGACGCTCCAACCGGACGAGTTGCGGATTGATGCGGCTCGCGAATACGTTCTCCTCGTCGAGAACATAAGCGATGCCACCGGTCATCCCCGCGCCGAAGTTCCGCCCGGTCTGGCCGAGGACCACGACGGTGCCGTTGGTCATGTATTCGCAGCCGTGGTCACCCAGTCCCTCGACGACCGCCGTCGCACCGGAGTTGCGCACTGCGAACCGCTCGCCGACGCGGCCCTGAGCGTAGAACGTCCCGCCCGTCGCGCCGTAAAGACAGGTGTTGCCCGCGATCATGGCCTCGGAAGCAACGAATTTATGCTCGGGACGCGGCTTCAATACGATACAGCCGCCGCTCATCGACTTGCCCACGTAGTCGTTCGCCTCGCCGACGAGGACTACGCGCAGTCCGGGAGCCAGGAAAGCGCACAGACTTTGCCCGGCACTGCCCCTGAGGTTGATTTCGAGCAAACCGTCCGGCAACCCGGCCTCGCCGTTGCGGTAAGCGATTTCACCGCTGACCTTCGTGCAAACGGCCCGGTTCGTGTTGCCCACTTTGTAGTGGAGCGAGAGTTTCTGCCCACGATTGATCGCCTCATTGGCGTCCTGCAGGATGATGTCGTCCAGCGGCCGGTCGATGAAGCCATCGTTGCGGTCGCGCGTATGGAAACGCGGGATCGACGGATCACCCTTGCTCACGTCCCTGAGCATGCGGCTGAGGTCAAGCGTGTTGGCCTTCGGATGCCCGGGAGCCTGGCGCTGCCGCAGGAGATCGACGCGGCCGATGAGTTCGTTGAGCGTGCGCGCACCGAGTCGCGCCATGATTTCGCGCACCTCGCCAGCCACGCCGTTGAAGAAATTGACGATGTTTTCGGGCTTGCCCTTGAACTTCGCACGCAGGCGCTCGTCGAGCGTCGCCACCCCCACGGGGCAGGTGTTGAGATGGCACTGGCGCACGTACACGCAACCGCTGGCGATGAGCGCCGCCGTGCCGAAGTTGAATTCTTCCGCGCCCAGCAACGCGCCGTGGATGATGTCCATCCCGGTGCGCATCCCACCGTCGGTGCGGAGTGTGACGCGATTGCGCATCCCGTTGAGCATGAGGACCTGATGCGCCTCGGATAAACCCAGTTCCCACGCGCTGCCCGCGTTCTTGATCGACGAAAACGCCGCCGCCCCCGTGCCGCCCTCGTGGCCGCTGATGAGAATGATGTCCGCGTGCGCCTTCGCCACGCCCGCCGCGATGGTGCCGACGCCCGCCTCGGCGACGAGCTTGACGCACACCCGCGCGCGGGGATTGACCTGCTTGAGGTCAAAGATCAACTGCGCCAGGTCCTCGATGGAATAAATATCGTGGTGCGGCGGTGGCGAGATGAGCGCCACGCCCGGCGTCGCCTTGCGCAACCGGGCGATGTACGCGCTGACCTTGTGACCGGGAAGCTGGCCGCCCTCGCCGGGCTTGGCTCCCTGCGCCATTTTGATCTCGATTTCCTTCGCGCTGGCGAGGTACGTCGCGTGCACCCCGAACCGGCCGCTGGCGATCTGCTTGATCGCGCTGTTGGCGAAATCGCCGTTGGGCCGGCGGTGAAAACGCTCCGGGTCCTCGCCCCCCTCGCCGCTGTTGCTCTTGCCGCCGATGCGGTTCATGGCGATGGCGAGGCATTCGTGCGCCTCCGGACTCAACGCACCCAGACTCATGCCCGCCGTGGTGAACCGCCGCCGGATTTCCTCGATGGGCTCGACCTCCTCCAGCGGCACCGGGCCGCTCGCGGGCGGGACGAGTTCGAGCAGGTCACGCAACGCGATGGGTTGAGCCGTCAGGACGCTGGCGACATACTTTTTGTAATCCTCCGGCTTGTCGGTCTGCACGAAGGTGTGGAAATTCTTGATCATCGGCGGCGTCACCGCGTGCGCCTCGCCCGAGGGACGGAACCGGTAGTAACCAGGATTCTGCAGCGCGGGCGCTTTCTTTTCCGACCCGTCAGCGGGTGCGGCGTACGCCAGCGCGTGACGCCGCAAGCTTTCCTCCGCGATTTCATGGAAGCGCACGCCCTCGATCTGCGTCGAGGTGGCGGTGAAGCATTTCTCCACCAGCTTGGAGTCCAGACCGACCGCCTCGAAAATCTGCGCGCCGCGATAACTGGCAAGCACGGAAATCCCCATCTTCGACATGATCTTGAGCAATCCGGCCTCCAACCCCGAACGGTATCTTTTGAGCGATTCCACGTAAGTCGGCCGGCCCTCGGCAGGCATCTTTTCGATGATCTCGCGGCACGTCGCAAAGGCGAGGTACGGGACGACGCTGCTCGCGCCATAGCCGATGAGACACGCCATCTGGTGCACGTCGCGCGCCTCGCCGGTTTCGCAGATGATGCTCACGCGCATCCGTTTGCCGACGCGGGTCAGATGGTGGTGGACCGCCCCCATCGCCAGCAGCATCGGCACGGGCACGCACGCGTGGTCCACGTCGCGGTCGCTCAACACGACGAGCCGGCAGCCGTCGTCCACCGCCGCCTCGACCTCCCAGCAGATGCGCTCGACGGCCCGTTCCAGGCCGTCCGCGCCGTCGTGCGCGGGCCACAGGGCGTTGACCGTCGCCAGCTTCGTCTCGGGCGTGCCGTGCGCGCGCAGGGCGGCGAGTTCGTGCTCGAAGAGGAACGGCGACTCCGCCTGGATCAGCCGCGCGTGCTCAGGCGTCTCGCCGAAGAGGTTGCGCCGCCAACCCATGATGGTATTGAGCGACATGACCAGCCGCTCGCGCAACGGATCGATGGGCGGATTCGTCACCTGCGCGAAAAGCTGGGAGAAATACGTGTACAGCAGCCGGGGCTGGAGCGAAAGCACGGCCAGCGCGGTATCGTCGCCCATCGATCCGTAGGGCTCCGCGCCTTCCTTGAGCATCGGCTTGAGGATGAGATCGAGTTCCTCGCTGGAATAGCCGAACGTGATCTGCCGCTCGGTCAAGGTGAGGATGTCGAGTTCGTCGGCCGGCTCAGACACGGCGTCGCGGTCCGCGAGCGACGAGAGCCGGGTGACGTTCTCGTCGAGCCACTGGCGGTAGGGTTTCCTTGCGGCGAGGCGGTTCTTGATGTCGGCATCGCGCAGGAGGGTCTTGTTCACCGTATCGACCGCGATCATCTCGCCGGGCCCGAGGCGGCCTTTCTCGATGACGTGCGCATCGTCGAATTCCGCCACGCCGACCTCCGAGCCGAGGGAAAAAATCCCGTCGTCGGTCAGCTTGTAGCGGGCCGGACGCAGTCCGTTGCGGTCCAGGCAGGCACCAACGGTGTTGCCGTCGCTGAACACCAGCGCCGCCGGACCGTCCCAGGGTTCGTTGAAGCAGGCGTGGTATTCGTAAAACGCCGCGAGATCGGGCGACACGCCCGGGTTGCCGCGCCACGCGGAGGGGACCAGCATCGTCACCGCGTGCAGGATGTCGCGCCCGCTCATCACGAGGGCTTCGAGGGCGTTATCGAGGCTGGCACTGTCCGAACCGCCCGGCTGGATGATCGGCTTGAGCAGGTCGATGTCCGTGCCCCAGAAATCCGCCGAAAGCTCGGCCTCGCGCGCGCGCATCCAGTTGCGGTTACCCTTGACCGTGTTGATCTCGCCGTTGTGTCCGAGCATCCGGAAGGGCTGCCCGAGCGGCCACGTGGGGAACGTGTTCGTGCTGTACCGCTGGTGGTAGATGCACAGGGCTGTCTCGTACGCCGGTTCGGACAGGTCACGGTAGAAATTCTCCAGCGACGAGGAGACGAGCAGGCCCTTGTAAACGATGACCCGGCTCGACATCGAGGAAATGTAGAAATTCTTGATCTTGTCCGTGGCGGCGCGCTTTTCGATCTCGTTGCGCGCAAGGAATAGTTTCCGCTCGTACTCGTCGGCGCTCATGCCCCAGGGCTTGCCGATGAGCGCCTGCTCGATGCGCGGCATGGTGAGCTGCGCCTTGTCGCCGAGGACGTTGATGTTCGTGGGCACCTCGCGCCAGCAAAACAGGAACAGTCCGCGGGATTCGAGGACCTCTTCGGTGATCGCCTTGGCGCGCGCCTGCGCGTAGGCGTTGTCGTGCGGCAGGAAGCAAAATCCCACGCCGAGATCGCCGTCCTGATACAGGTGGTGGCCGCGGCGGTTGACCTCGGTGCGCAGCAGGTTGTAGGGAAGCTGCGTCAACAGCCCCGCGCCGTCGCCGGTCTTGGCGTCGGCGTCGAGCGCGCCACGGTGCACGAGGTTGCACAGCGACTGGATGCCGTAGCGCAGGACACGGTTCGAGCGCACACCGCCGATGTCGGCGATGAACCCCGTGCCGCAGGCGTCGTGTTCGTGTTCCGGTTGATAGAGCGATGCCGCCTGGCCCGCCGCTTCCTGCATGGATTCGTTCATCGTTGGAGATGCGTTAGTATCAGATGCCCTCGGGGATACAATCCCGTTTTCCCTACCTGCGACGGTGACGCAGGACGATCCACGGGACGTAAAAACTGCCACGACGGCGCGCCCCGGTAAAGATCGAATCGCGCGGCAGGAGGTTTTCCGGCTGCATCGCGGCGAAAAACATGTTACTGCGGAGCCTTCCGCACGATGCTGTTCCCGCTCCTTTTCAAAGGATTACTTCTCGGCCTGTCGGTGGCGTGGCCGCCGGGGCCGATCAACGCCGAGATGCTGCGGCGCGGCCTCGAACGCGGTTTCCTGCCCGCGTGGTCGCTGGGTCTGGGCGCATGCACAGGTGACTTCGGCTGGGCCGTCGCGGTTTCGCTCGGCGCGGGTGCGCTGATCGACGTGCCGGGGGTGCGGACGGGATTGGGTGTGCTCAGCGTGGGGCTCCTGCTGTTTCTCGCGTGGACGTTTGGACGCGGCGCGTGGCAGGCGTGGCGGGCGAGCCGGATGCCGGATGATCCCCACGCGGCGGTGCCCGCGCGGCGTTTCGACTCCGCGCGCGGCGGCTATTTCCTGGGGCTGACCCTCGCGCTGACCAGCCCGTGGAACATCGCTTTCTGGCTGGCGGTCATTGGCTCGCAGACCGGCAGCGAGCATCTCGGGCTGGCAGCGTCGCTGACGGTCGCCGTCGGCGTCATCGTCGCGGCGGCGGCTTATTCAGGTCTGTTTTGTACGGCGGTGCGGATGGGCGCGCGCTTCGCCACGCCGGCCTGGCACATCGTCACGCAGGGGGCGACGGGGTTGCTCATGCTTTATTTCGCAGCGAAAACGGTCTATCGCCTCAGCGGCCACGCCTGAACCCGAGCGCATGGAACCCGTCCCGCCCCCGCCACCCGAGGACCGGGAGCCGTTTTCATGGCGGGCTCGCGCCGACAGCTTCGTCTACGCGTTTCGCGGTGCGTGGGTGTTGTTCCGCCGGGAGCACAACGCCTGGATTCACCTGGGCTTCGCCGTCGCCGTGTGCGCGGCGGGTTGGTGGTGGCGGATCGACCGACTGGAATGGGCGCTGGTGGTTTTTGCCATCGGTTCCGTCCTCGCGGCGGAGGCGGTCAACACCGCGTTCGAGACGCTTGCCGACGCCGTGAGACCCGAGCGCCACCCGCTCGTCGGCCGCGCGAAGGACCTCGCCGCCGCCGCCGTGCTGCTGGCCGCGCTGGCGGCGGCCGTCGTGGGCGTGCTGGTATTCGGTCCCCGGTTCTGGTTGCTGTTCAAAACAGGATTTCAAGGCCGGTGAGATGTACGTCGCTACGATATGGATGGCTCCACCTTGAAATGCCGACTCCAGTCCGTTCGCGCCGATAACATCTGCGGCTTGATCTCGCCGAGACGCCGTCCTTCGGAAACGTTGACCTCGCAAAAGGTCTGGTATGCTCCGCCCGCGACCCGAACGCAACGCACGGGACCGAGTTGGCCGAGGTCGCGGCAATACGCGTAATGAGGATTCGCCCGGAGTTCTGCGTTTAGCAGCGTGGCGAGTTCGTCTGGAGCCTCGCCTTCGACAAACAGCACGTAGGACGGGACGCCGCCGCCGCCGATTACCGGTGCGAGCATCGCGAAGGCCGGTCGGAGCGCACAATGCCCACAGACGTTCAGCACCGCCCGCGTCACGAAACCTTCCATCAGTTTCTCGCCGCGCAGGTCGGAGACCCCGCCACCCCGACCGATGAACCGGAGCGAGGGCGTATTTTCCACGAAATCGTCGATCTCCACGAAATCGCCGAGCCGGTAACGCCACAACCCGCCGGCGGTGGAAACGATCACTTCGTAACGTTGGCCGCACTGCAAAGCGTGCGCCGGAAGCACCGCGCCGGATGCGTCGATGAACTCAAAGAAATGCGAGGTCACCGCGAGCGGATGCCGCGACCGGAACGGGATCGAAATGAACGCCTCGGTTGCAAGCAGACCCTTCGGTTGAACGGCGAGATGCGGCCAACGCGCTTGCAGGTCAGCCAACGCCACGCCGGCCTGCCCGTCCCCCCAACAACTGACCAACCCCCATCGGGGCCAGATGAGGTCGAGGTCCACGGCTCCGACGCGGCGCAGCGAACGGGCTCGCCTGGGCTGCGGCGATGACCCGACCGCCACGCGGACTGCGGGCGGTTCGGTCGCAGCGCGTCGGCAGCCGCCTCGTTCGAGGTCCGTGAGCAGTTCCTCCCACCACGCCGGCAGCGCGTCGAGCAACAGCGTCAGAAACGACGGATGCCACACGGAGGCGAAGCGCAGTTCGGGCTGCCTGAGCAACGAAAGGAGCGTCAGATACCGGAAGCATTCGAGGTCGGTCACGAGCCGCAACGCCGACGGCGCGGCGAAGGTGCTTTCGACGAGGGGCTGGAGGATGCCGCCGAGATACGCGCTGTCGCTGTCGAACCCAATGGGCACCGCGGATTCTTGCTCGGCCCGTACCGGCAGGGACGGCGAGACCGACCAGTACGCCGGACCGAACGGGACGGCCGGGTGCGTGCGGCTCAGATCGACCGTCCAGGCGGCGATGGCCCGGTTGAATTGCCGCTGGAGCCCGGCGGTGAAGGGGATGAACTTGCGTCCGCCGGTCGAGCCGCTGGTAGGCACGAGCCGGGTCACCCGTTCGCGTGTCAGGACGGCGGGTTCGCCGCGCATGATCCGTCGGACCCAGGGCTCTAATCCGGCGTAGTCCGTGATCGGGACACGCTGGCAATATTGTTCGCAGGTCCGAATCTCGTCGAAGCGATGGAGCCTGCCAAACTCACTCGCCGAGTTGTCCTGGAGAAGACCGCGCAGGATTTGCCACTGCGTCTCCTCCGGCCTCGCCAACCCTCGCCGAAAGTCGTGCCAGGCCGGGAGGCTGGCGGCGAGCCACGCCCCGTTGGCCAGGGCGGCGGTGAGCTTCATCCTGTGTTCACCGCGACCATCCGCTGGCCGGCGGGCGTGAGGTTGGCGGCGGAGATTTCCGTCAGGCAGGCCAGTTCGTCGCCGTCGGCGTGGCCCGGATTGCGCGCCAGGAAAAATGCCACGTTCGGTTGGTCCAGGCGTCCGGGTCGAGGCGTGCCGAGCGCGCCGCGAAGTTTCTGCGGACGCGGGAAACGCACGATGCCCGTGCCGCCGTCGTAGCAACTGCCGTAACGCCGCTGAGCCAGCGTGTCGAGGAGACGCTGTTGGCGACCCGGCGTGGGACGGTCGTGCCGTGGGTAATAATCTCTCCAGAATACCGGCAGGAAGCGATAGGTACGAAAGCCGGAGGTCAACAGCAGCCAATGGCAAGGCCGCGACGGCGTCGCGGCGCGCAGGGAGTTCACCGCCGCGATCCACGTGCGGGCCAGGGCCGGCGCTCCCCACGCCTCGGGGGCCATGATGGTGTCCCCCGAGTAAATGACCGTCAAAGCTCGTTCCTCGAAACGCACCTCTTCGACCAGGAGCGTTGAAAACCCGAGCAGGCGTTGCTCGTGGCGGATTTCGACCACCCAGTTTTTCTCCGCGAGGTCGTGCTCGAATTGCTCGCGGGTCACGCCCTCGAAATGTCGGGAAAGCAGCGCGAACATCTCCGCCCGCTCGACCGCGGTCAGCGAGTCGCGCGGACGCAGGCCGTGGATGGCGGCGGGACTCGTTTCGGTCATAACAGGGAAACATCCGGGAGGAAACGCCGGTCTCCGGCCACGATCCCGGGCGAATCGTCGCCCGGCCAGACCACGCGGTAAAGTCGGCTGCGGTAAACACGCGTGGCAAACCGCCCTCGTACCGTCTCCAGACGGGGGTCATCGGCCGGCAGCGCGAGGGTGAGATATTCGATGCCGACCTGCTTCGCTGACGGAAAACACGCGGTGATAAAATCCGGCAGCAACGTCCCGGCTCCGTCCGCGAAGGCCAGCGGCGACAGGAACGCGTGCGACAAAACAGCTCCGGCCGGCGGCAGACGCGCCGTGCCGAAAAGATGGGCAACCATGTTCACCAGAGGCTTGATGGCCGCGAGCTCCGGTGAGTACCCACGGATCACCGTCTGTCGAAAGCCACGCTGGTCCCAGAGCGCACCGCAGGCGACGATCCTCCCGGCAGCGCGTGCCAGGAAAAAGCGCGACAGCGGCAAGCCGTGCTGTTCCAGGGCACGCACGTTTTCTTCCGTCCAGACCGCCGCGAGCTGGCTGCGTCGCGCAGATTCGTTCAAGACGTGGAGCATCTCCGGCAGACAACGCGCCGTGCCGGCTTCCAGTCGAACAGAAGCAACCCGTGGGCGGCGCGGCACCGCCACGAGCACGGTGGCAAGCTCTCCCAGGAACCGATATGCCGGCATCCCCCGCGCGCCCCTTTCAAGAAAACGCCGGGCGCGTTCGTTCTCGGCGGCGATGCTCGTGAAATAAAACTCGGCCGGGGCGAGCTGTTCGAGTTCGCGAAAGAATCGGTAGCCGCCACGGACGAACGCGAATTTTCCACGCGCCGACGCGTCGAGGCGGAGTTCGGCCAAGTAGCCGACGTTGGCAACCCGGCCGTCGATCCAGCAGTCCCGGCGCGAGCAGCGTCCCATGCAGACGAGCCGGTCACCGGCATGGGCTACGATGGTCTGGTCTCCCGCCCCGGCGATGCCCGCGCTGCGAAAATAATCCGGCTCGCGCTCGAAGGTCAGGCGAACACTACCCGCCATCGGGTGATCGCGCAGCAAACGTCGGATGCCGGCCTCATCCGATGGCGTGGCCACCGAAAATCTCTCGCGCCTGTCCCGGCTCAGTTCGCATTCAAGAGAGGTCCCTGCCATGATTCATCTCCCAACGGATAGTAGTCGCGCAAACTAACGTCGCCGCGATGCATCGCGTTGATGACGAAAAAATTTCGCCACATGAAACCATTTCCACAGTTCACGGCGTCGAAGGAACGACGCACGATGCTCTTCCACGAATAGAACCGGCGGCGAGCGGCGAGACAGCCGCGCTGCAACTCTTCCCCGCTCATTCCTTGCGGGAGGAAGGGAATGCGGTTGTAGCTGTAGCGTTCGTCCAGCCACCACGCATCGTAAAGCAGACGGTTTTCGGCGGCCAGGCGGCGGTAGAGCGGCGTGCCGGGAAACGGGGTGAGATGATTGAACGCCGCGATGTAAAAACCGTGCTCCTCCGCAAAGTCCACGGTGTCGGAAAAACTCGCGGGCGTATCGCCGTCGTACCCGAAAACGAACGTGCCGTAGATACGGACGCGGTGCTTGCGCAGATTGGCCAGCGCTTTCGTGAACCCACCCCGCGCGGTGTTGAAGGTCTTGTTCATCGCCGCGAGGTTGGCCGGGTTCAAACTCTCGAAGCCGATCAGCACGCCCTGACAACCGCTGCGCACCAGCAGCTCGAGGAACTCCTCGTCGTGCGCCGCGTTGATGCTCGATTGCCCCACCCAGCGGATGCCGAGCGGGATCAATTCGCGGAAAAACGCCTTCGCCTGCGCGAGGTTGGAGGTGATGTTGTCATCCACGAAGAAGAATAGTTTTTTCGTGTTTTTCAGAGCCCGCAACTCCGCCAGGATGTCGTCGATGGGACGGCGGGTCTGGCTCTGTGCGAAGACCGTTTGCACCGCGCAGAAGTCGCATTTGAAATGGCATCCGCGCCCGGCTTCCACGAGGCCGATGGGCAGATAGCGTTTCCCACGGAAAATCGTGCGATCCGGTCGCAATCCGTTCAGCGACGGGCGGGACTTGGAATGGTAGAATTTTTCCAACCGTCCGTGGCGGGCGTCGTCCAGGACGCGCGGCCAGAGTTCCTCGGCTTCGCCGGTCACCACGGCTTCCGCATAATGGGCGACCTCGTCCGGGCAGAGGCTCGGGTGAAACCCGCCCATCACCACGGGAACACCGCGCCGCCGATATTCGCTGGCGATCTGGTAGGCACGCCGGGCCGTGTAGGTCTCCACGCTCAGAGCAACGAGATCGGTCGGTTCGTCGTACGGGATCGCCTCCATGCGATCATCGTAAAACCGCAGGTCCACGTCGCGCGGCGTCAGGCCCGCCAACGTCGCCGCGGGCAACGGTTCCATCTGCCAGGTGCGCACGTAGCCACGGTCGCCGCGCCGACGCCCGATGCACGGATGGACGATGGTCAGTTTCATGCGTGGACAGCCTGCGTCGCGGTCGCCGTGGCGGGCGCGCGGCCGATGATCCAGTCGCAGTTATAAAACTGGCTGAGATGATGCGCGTAGAATCGGTAACCCAGATTTGTACCCAGCCGGACCGGCCACGGCGCGGGCGAACGGTGGATGCGCCGGACGATGGAACGCACGCTGTATGCGTGTTTCCACGCGGTTTCGATGCCTTGCTGCAACTCCTGAACGCTCATGTGTCGCGGTTGGAACACGACGTGCTGCCCGTCGTAGAGTTCCCAGTTTTTGGTTAGAAGCCGCCCTTCGGACTCCAGGCGCTTGTACAACGGTGTGTTGGGGAAAGGCGTGACGACGGCGAAGCGCGGCAGGTCGATCCCGGCGCTCACCGCGAACTCCGCCGTCTTCATAAACACGTCGGGCCGGTCGTCGTCCAACCCAAAGACGAAGCACCCCTGCAATGCGATGCCGTGCGCGTGCAACCGCTCCACCACCCGCGCGTAGCTCTCCGGGGAGTTAAAGCCTTTGTGGTTTTGCCGCAGATTTGTCGCGGAAATCGATTCCAGACCCATCAGCAGTCCCTTGCAACCGCTACGCGCGGCCAATTCCAGGAGTTCCGGGTCGTCCGCGAGGAGCACGGTGGCGAGACCGTACCATTGCAACCGCAAAGGGACCAACGCCGTGAACAACTCCTTCGCATAACCACGGTGGGCGATCAGATTCAGATCGACGAAGATGAGTTTGCGCGCACCGTGCTGACGGATATCCGCGACCACCTCGGCGACGGGTTTCTGGAACGGTTTGCGTCCCCAGGCGGTCGGCACCACGCAGAAGTCGCAGGCATGGACGCAACCTCGCGTCGCCTCGAAGACATCGCTCGTCAGGTAGTTTCGTTGCGGCAGGAGTTCACGACGCGCAAAGGGCCGACCGGCCAGGTCCAGGCCCGGTGCCTGCCGATAGATCGGCTCCAGGCGGCCCGCGGCAAAATCGCGGAGCAGTTGCGGCCACGTTTCTTCCGCGTATCCGACGACCACGGCGTCCGCGTGCGGTGCGGCGTCTTCCGGGATGAGGGTCACATGCGGTCCGCCGAGCACGACCGTGATGCCGCGCGCACGAAAACGGTCCGCCAACTCGTAGGCGCGCGCGGCGGTGCCGGTGATGACGGTTAACCCGACCAGATCGGCCTCCAGATCGGCCGGCACGTCCGCGATGCCCTCGTCGATCAGGCGCAAATCGGCCGACAGGTCCTCGGGCACGAGCGCCGCCAGGGTGGTCAGCGTGAGCGGCTGGTAGCGCAGGGATTTCTTCCAGATGCCCCCGCGATGCCGGTAGAGCGGTCCCTTGGGAGAGATCAGGGCGATGCGGATCACGTCCCGAGCATAGGCCAGCGGCGGCGGCGGAAGAAATCGAAAATTCATCGGCCGGGCGCGAATTTTTCGATGCACTCTCCGACGGCTTTTGTTGTACAAAGGGCGGACCGGCATGAATTTGCTCGCCTCGGACCCCGCCTCGATTGACCACTCGTGTCTTTTCATCGCGGAGGAGCTGACGCCGCTTTTCCACAGCGCCGGATACGGCCGGTTGCCCGAAGAGGTCCGGCGGCGTTACAACCAACTCCATGCCCTGTACTTCAACGAGCAGGTGACCTTTTTCGAGCAGGAGATGCTCAGCCCCGCGTGGCAATCCCTCCTGCGCCGGGACGCGCTGCCGGTCGATCTCGTGCCGACGCTGCAAACCTTTTTCGACGAGGAGCAGCGTCACACCGCGGCTTTCCGTGCCCTGAACGCGAGTTGCGCGCCGGAAATCTACCGGGACACTCCGTATCATTTCGTTCGCGTCGGATGGCCCGCGCGTTCGGTCCTCCGGACGCTGGTCAGGCAGCCGTTCGCCGCGCCCCTGGTGGTGTGGCTGACCTTGTTGCAGGAAGAACGCTCGCTCTACTATTCCAGGCGCTGCCTCGAACACGCGGCCGGGTTGGAACCGCATTTCGCCGCCGTCCATCGCGCGCATCTGGCGGATGAAGTCGGGCACGTCGGCTGGGACGAACTCCTGCTCGACTGGCTCTGGCCCCGGCTGAGCGGTGCGGCCCGCGCGACAACCGCCCGGGTGCTCGGCTGGCTGGTCGGCGAATTTTTCTACTTGCCAAAACGCTCCGGCGCTCGGGTGGTCCGGCAACTCGCGCGGGAATTCCCGCAGGTCGATGGCGCGGCGTTGGAACGCGACCTGCAACGGCTGGCGGGCAACCCCCGTTTCCTCGACACCCTCTACTCACGCCGGATCGCGCCGCGCAGTTTCGCGCGCTTCGACGCGCACCCGGAGTTTGCATTGCTCGCGCGCACGCTCGCCCACTATCCTGCCCACGCTTCGCCCGCATGAAAAACCGCATCCCCGCCCGCCTCAACCTCGCGGTGGCCGCCGCGCAACTCGCCGTCATGCTGACCCTCCTCTGGGCAGCGGGGCAGGTCGCGGCGTGGTGGGCGGTCGGACTGCTGGCGCTCGGGTACGGCGTGGCGATGAATTCCGGCTACGCCATGTTGCACGAGGCGGAGCACGGCATGTTGCATCCGAGCCGCCGCCTCAACGATGCGGTCGGCACCGTGCTGGCATTGTTTTTTCCCGCCCCGTTTCACCTCATCCGGCAGGGACACCTCGGCCACCATATCCGCAACCGCAGCGACGATGAGGCGTTCGACCTGTATTTCTCCAACGAGAGCCGCTTCTGGAAATGCGTGCAGCTCTACGGCACGCTGACCGGACTGTTCTGGGTCCTGATCTACCTGACGAACTTCGTCGTGATCCTGCGGCCTTCGCTCGCGTTGCCGGGACGCGTCAACCGCACCCACGAGGCCTTCATGGAATCGCTCAACCCGCGCTACGCGAGGATGATCCAGGGCGAGGCGCTCGCGGTGGTCGCCTTGCACGCGGGCCTCGTGTGGGCGTGGCACATCCCGCTGGCGCATTATTTCGCGGTGATGTTCGGCTTCGGTTTCATGTGGTCGGCGATGCAGTACGCGCATCACTACGGGACGGAAAGGGACGTGCTCAAGGGCGCTCGCAACCTGCGCACCTTCCGCCTGCTCGACCTGTTGTGGCTCAACCACAACTGGCACCGCAACCACCACGCGCAGCCCACCACGCCGTGGATCTACCTGCCGGGACAGGACGATGCCCACGAGGAACGCGGCGGCCTGCTCGGCGCGTACATCGTCATGTGGAAAGGCCCCCAGCCCGCCGACGAACACGTCCAGAATCGCTACGCCGGCAAGGTCATCCAATGAAGCGCGCGCCCGACCCGAAATTGTTCCCGCCATACCCGGCTTCGTGGTATCTCTTCGGATCGGGCAGCGAACTGAAAAGCGAACCGGTTTCCAAGTCAATGCTGGGTCGGCAGATCGTGGCGTTTCGCGGCGAGAGCGGCGAGGTCTCGGTGTTGGACGCGCGCTGTGCGCACATGGGCGCGGACCTCGGCTGCGGACGCATCGAGGGCGACGGAATCGTCTGTCCGTACCACAACTGGCGCTACGGCGCGGATGGTGTTTGCACGCGGACGCCCGGTGCGGACCGTCCGCCGAGGTTTGCGCGGCAGGAGCATTTTCCGGTGGTGGAACGCCACGGCTACGTGTTCTTTTTCAACGGGCCGGAGCCACTGTTCCCGCTGCCGTTCTTTCTCGGCGAACTCGCGGAGGATTACGTTGCGGGGCAGGTTTTCCGCTACACGGCGGATTGCTCATGGTACGTCAACTCGGCGCACGCCTTTGACCGCCAGCATTTCGATGCCGTCCACGACCGCCGGTTGCTCGCGCCGCCGGAGATCGATTGTCCCGCGCCTTTTGCCCGCCGCAACCGCTACCGCGCCGAAGTCCTCGGGCGGACCGGACTCGACCGCGTGCTGCGCGCCACGGCCGGGCGGTTCGTGGACATCTCGCTGACGGTCTGGGGCGGGACGTTCGTGTGCATCACGGGCGATTTCGAGCGGGCGCGCAGCCGTTTCCTGATGGTCACCCGTCCGCTGGAAAACGGGCACACGCTCTGCGAGGGCATCGTGCTCGCGCCGCGTTCCGCCGGTGCTCTGGCGCTGCGCGTGCGGCGTTTTTTCACCTTCGGTTATCTCGCCGATGAGGCTCGCAAGCTGCGCGGCACGCGCTACGATCCGGCGCGTTTCGTCGCCGCCGACGAGGACATGGTCGATTATTTTCACTGGCTCGTCGATCTGCCGCAGGTGGCGGTCCCCCTGCCCCGTCCCGAACCCGTCCTCGTATGAAAACATTGCTCACCACCCTGCTCCTGGCGTTCGCGTGCGGGTGCGCCGTTCATGCCGATCCGACGGAAGACCTCGCGCACAAGGACCTGCGTGTCCTCCGCGACGGCCTCCTCGCCGGCATGAACAGCGGCGATATCGAGGCGCAGTTGCCCTTCATGCATCCGAACGTCGTCGTGACCTGGCACAACGCCGTGGTGAGCCGCGGACGCGACGGCGTGCGCGCCTATCTCGACAAGATGCTGCACGGCCCCTCGCCGGTCGTGAAAAAATACGGCGCGGATGTCCAGGTGGACGAACTGAGCATCCTTTACGGAGATACCGCCGTCGCCTTCGGCAGCGCGCAAGAGCATTTTATCATGGCGAGCGGCCGGTCCATCGACCTCCCTGCCCGCTGGACGGCCACCCTCGAAAAAGTGGACGGCAAATGGCTGGTCGCGGCGCTGCACGTCTCGGACAATATCTTCGACAACCCGCTACTCAACCAGACGAAGGCTGCCCTGGTCTGGGTCGGGGTGGGCGCGCTCGTCGTCGGGGCGTTCGTCGGCTGGCTGATCGGCAGGCGGAGGCGGCGGGGGTGACACACTTTTTTCCGGTACCGGCGGACGACGAGGAGCGAGGGTTATTTGAGCGGGTCGGGCGATGGGACGGCCCGCCCGGCCTCGCTGCACTGACCCCGGAAGGTCTCCGTGCATTGACCGCGCGGGAGGGTTGCGACTTTGCCACGGCGCTGCTGCATCGGCGGATCGTGGAATCCGACGCGCACGGGCCGTTCCTGCGACGGTTGCAACCCGGAGCGGGTGCGCCGCCGACGCCGGTGCAGGTCGCCATCGTGCCGGGGGCATTCCACCGCGAGAACCCGCGTACAGGTGCGGACGGCAGCCTGCCACGCGAGGTGGCGCGGGGGCTCGGCTTGCCGGTGACGACCATTCCCGTTTCCGGGAGCGGACGGCTTCTGGAAAACGCCCGGTTGCTCGCGCGATGGCTCTCGGCGTACGCGGGGCCGCCGCTCCTCCTCGTTTCCGTCAGCAAGGCTGGCGGCGACATCAAAACGGCTCTGGCGCAACCGGATGCGGCGAGCGTGTTTGCCAACGTGAAAGGCTGGATCAACCTTTGCGGCATTCTGGACGGCACGCCGATGGCCGAATGGCTCCTTTCCACCGGATGGCTCGCGCGGGCGAACCGATTTTACTATCGGATGCGGGGGCGCTCGCTCGATTTTTTGGAAGACCTGCGACCGCCTCCCGACGGCGCGCTGGATTTCCCCCTCGTTTTGCCTGCAGGCCTGCGGGCGGTCCACGTCGTCGGGTTCCCGCTTCGCCGACACCTGCACAACGGCCTGGCACGTCGATGCCACGAGCGGCTGGAACCCTTTGGTCCTAACGACGGCTCCATCGTCCTCTCGGGCGTGCTGCGCTGGCCGGGGCAGCTCTGTCCGGTGTGGGCCGGCGACCATTACCTGCGACCGCAAACCGACGTGCGCCCGTTGCTGGCCGCGTTGTTCGAGACGCTGTCCCGATGAGGCGTCGGTTTCTCGCATGGCCGGGTTGGGCGCATTTGCGATTTGCGTCGCTGCTCTCGACGTTGCACGGACTCTGGTTCGCGTTCGTGTACGGCGGCTGCAACTGGATCACCGAGCACCGTACTTTGCGCGTCCGCCTCGATCTGCCGGGCGAACTGCGCTGGCCGTTCGTGCCGGGCATGACGGTGTTTTACATGAGCATCTACCTGTTGTTTTTCGCTGGTCCTTTCGTCGTGCGCGAACGGCGGGGATTTATCTCGCTGATCGTGGCGCTGGCGTTGAGCACGTTCTGCGGTGGGATCGGTTTCCTGCTGCTGCCCGCGCAACCGGCCTACCCGCCGCCGGATCACCTCGGCGTCTGGGCGGACCTGTTCCACGTTGCCGACTGGATGAACCTCGATTACAACATGCTGCCCTCGTTGCATGTCGCGCTTTCTGTTTGCTGTGTCACCGTTTTTTGCCGACACGCCCCGGCTTGGGGTCAGAAGCTTCTGTGGGCCTGGGCGTTCGCCATCGGCCTCTCGACATTGCTCACGCATCAGCATTATCTCGCCGACGTGGTCAGCGGTTGGGCGCTCGGTGTCATCATGCCGCAAATCGTTGAAAAGCTCCCGCGCGTGTGGACCGCACTGCGGTAAATCCGTACATCGTGAGAAATCACCAGAACATCTTTTCACCGGAAATGCAGCCGACTTCCTCGCCGCGTCGGAGCGCCAAAGGCGCGGCCTCATAACAGCCTGGGGCAACGCCCCAAGACCCAACGTGTCTTTGACCGAGCTCTGAAGGGGCGACTCATCTCGATACGCCACCGGGATGAGTCGCCCCTTCAGGGCTTGGCGCTCCCACGCATTTTTTCCTAGTGCTACTCCGTTAGTTCTTGACGAAAGTCGTCGGTGGGTAGTTCATGGTGGCAGCCATGAACAAGACCTTCACCCCGGAGCTGGACACAGACGTGTTGCGCCGTTTGGAGGAGTACGCCGCGCACTTTGCCGAGGACTTCAACCGTCCGCGCCAGCGTGCCTGGTGCGGGGTATACCTGTCCGGCTTGTTGCAGGACGGCGAACGCAAGAGCATCGAGCCCCTGAGCCGCCGGGTCACGCTGCCCGCCACCTTGGCTGGCACGCGGGACCCCGACCAAGGCTTGCAACAGTTCGTCAGCCAAAGCTCCTGGAACGAAGAAGCCGTGGCCAGTCGTTACCGGGCGTTGGTGGCCAAGACCTTCGCCGACGCGGCGGGCGTTTTCGTGCTCGACGACACGACCTTTCCCAAGGCGGGCAGCCACTCCGTGGGTGTGCAGCGCCAGTACTGCGGGGCGTTGGGCAAGAAGGCGAACTGCCAAGCCGCCGTCAGCCTGCACTACGTCGGCGCACACGGTCATGTGCCGTTGGGCTTTCGCCTGTTCCTGCCTGAAAGCTGGCTGGAAGACCCCGCCCGGCTGGACAAGGCGGGCGTGCCGGCGGACCAACGCCGCGCGCTTTCCAAAGGTGAGATCGCTTTGGAGTTGCTCGACGCCGTGCGCGCGGAGAGCGTGCTGCCGGGCCAGGTGGTCGTGGGCGACTCAGGCTACGGGGTCAGCGGCCCGCTGCGGGCGGGACTGGTCACCTGGGGTCTGCACTATGTGCTCGGCGTGACCGGCGAGATGGTCGTCTTCACCGAAGAGCCACGCTGGGTGGAACCGGGACCAAGCCGCGGCGCCCGGCCACGTCTTCACCACCGCTTGGAAGCCGACTGCCCCCGGCCGCAGAGCCTGCGCGAGGTGGCCGCTAGCACGCCCCGGCGCAAAGTCACTTGGCGGGAGGGAACCAAGGGAGCGATGAGCGCACGCTTCGCGTGGCGGCGCGTGTGGCCGGCCCACGGCTGGACGACCGGTGACTGCGCGCACGAGGAGCCGATCTGGTTGCTCATTGAGGAACAAGCCGACGGCACCCTCAAGTTCGCGTTCAGCAACCTGCTCGCGGACACCACGCGCCTGCGGGCGGTGCGCATCTGGCACCAACGCTGGAAGATCGAGCAAGGCTACCAGCAGATGAAGGAAGAACTGGGCCTGGACCACTTCGAGGGCCGAAGCTGGCGCGGCTTCCACCACCACGCCGCTTTGGTCATGCTCGCCTTCGGCTTTTTGGCGCTCGAACAACGCCGTGCCAAAACCCAGCCGTCGCCGAAAAAAAGCCGCCCGTCCCGCCGGGCCTGATCACGCTGCCCGCCATCCGCCGCAGCCTGCAACGCCTACTCGCACCTATCGCCAAAGCCGACTGCCCCTACTGCCATCTCCACCTTCTCTCCAATCAACTAACGGAGTAGTACTAGGGCGTTGCCCTAGGCTTGTATGAGACCGCGCCCTTGGCGCTCCAGAACGGGCGGGCGGCTACTCCCTGAACCGAAACGCTCTAACCCCGCACACCGACCGGGTTTTGCCTCGGCACCCACCGTGCTGTGCCGTCGTTCTCTGCGACTTCCGCGAGGATGCAGTCTACGAGGGCGCGGTGTGGTGAGAGCGTGCAAACCGGGTCGGTGTTCGCGGCGTTGCCCGTCAGGAGAGCGGCCTGACAGCGGCAACCGCCGAAATCCACCTCCTGTCTCGGACAACTGCGGCATGGCTCGGGCATCCAGTCCGTTCCGCGGAAACAATTGAAACTCTCGGACTCCTTCCAAATCCAATCCAGCGAACGCTCGCGCACGTTTTCAAAGCGCAGCCCCGGGATACCCGCCGCCGTCGGGCACGGCAGCACCTCTCCGCCGGGATTCACGGTGAGGTAGCGGCGTCCCCACCCGTTCATACACGGCTTCGGGTAAGCTTCATAATAGTCCGGCAGCACGTAAAAGATTTCCATGCACCCCTTGTACTCCGACTGGGCTGCCGTCGCGGTCTGGAACGCCTGTGTGACCTGCTCGCGGGTCGGCAGCAATCGCGCGCGATTCAGAAAACCCCAACCGTAGTATTGCACATTGGCCAGTTCCAGCCGTTCCGCGCCGAGCGAGGCCGCGAACGCCACGATTTCCGGGAGCCGGTCGATGGTAGCACGGTGCAACACGACGTTTACGCTCAGGGCCAGGCCATTCTCGCGCACCCGTTGCACCGCCGCCAGTTTGTGTTCGTGCGCGCGTGCTCCGGCGATGGCGTCCGCCGTCCCGGCATCATCGGCCTGAAAACTGATCTGCACCGAATCCAGGCCGGCGTCGCGCAACTCGCGCGCCCGGCCGTCGTCGAAACCGACCGCGCTGGTAATGAGATTCGTGTAAAGCCCCGCCGCACGCGCCGCGACGACCAGTTCCGCGAGGTCTCTCCGCAAAAGCGGCTCGCCACCGGAAAATCCGACGTGCATCACGCCGAGCGAGGCCGCTTCGCGCAGCACGCGCCGCCATTCGTCTGTCGTCAACCCTGCTCCGGGTGGGTACTGCGTCGGGTTCGAGCAGTAGGGGCAATGCAGCGGACAGCGGTATGTCAACTCGGCGAGCAGCGCGTAGGGCCGGTGCGCGTTCATGCGGTGACAACGACGAACTGCCGTCCGCGGAACTCTGCCAGACATTCGAGCACGTCGGCGCGCAACGTCTCCACTTCCACCTCGTATTCACCCGCCAGGGACTCCACGATTTCCTCGACCGTGGCTTTGCCGTCGCAACGCGAGAGCACGGCGTGCGCGGTTTCGTTGAGTTGCAACAGCCCCTCCGGGTAGAGCAGCACCGGTTCGCCGTTCACCGGGTCGATTTGCAGGCGCACCCGGCGTTCGAGCGCGGGCCGGGCGCAGGAATCAATGACCGTATTTTGCATGGATGGCGTCGAGAACGGTCCAGAGCACGTCGCATTTAAATCCCATCGCGCGCACGGCACTCTCCTGCATTTCCCGCGTGTTGCAATGCACGAGCGTCAGTGTCAACCCTTCCTCCGAATCACGCCGCGCCTGGGTCAGTCGGCTCCTGAAGTAATCAAACCCCCAAGGTTGTACCCAGGTGTAGTAACGCTCGAAGGCCGCCAGCCGCGTGGCCATCAGATCGGGCGCGAACAGTTCCGTCAGCGAGGAAGAGACTGCCACGGGCCAGGGTTGGGTCCGCGCGAAGTGCAGGTAGGCGTCCACCGCGAAGCGCACACCCGGCGCGACGTGGCGCTCTTCGAGCAGTTCCTCGCGCGGCAGTCCGCACGCTTCGCCCAGTCGCAGCCACGCCTCGATGCCGCCTTCCGCTCCCTGCGTGCCGTCGTGGTCGATGATGCGATGCAGCCACGTCCGTCGCACCTCGCGCAACGGGCAGTTGGCGATGATCGCGGCATCCTTGCGCGGGATGTTGAGCTGATAATAGAAACGGTTCGCCGTCCAGCCGCGCACCGCCTCGCGCGAAAGTTTGCCTTGGTTCATCAGGACGTGGAACGGGTGCTTGTCATGGTAGGCACCCGCACCGGCCTCGCGCAATTTGGCAGTGAAGGTTTCCGCGTCCCAGGGGGTGTGGTCAGTCATAGCTCGAACTCCATGTGATCCTCGCCGACGATGATCCCCGCGCCGGTGACCTCGGCACGTTCAGGCGAGTCCGGCGCGAGGATAGGGTTGGTGTTGTTGATGTGCAGGTAGACGCGCGTGGGTGCGCGGAGATTTCGCAGGATTTCCAGGCTGCCGTTTGCGACGGGCAGGTGACCCATCTGCGACGCAGTGCGGGCGGCGGGATCGATCCGGCGTAATTCGTCCTCCGACCAAAATGTCCCGTCAAAAAACACGGCGTCCGCGCGTTCGAGAGCCTGCGTTAGCTCCGGGGTGATCGTGGCCACGTCTGGGGCGACGAGTAATCGAATGCTGCGGCGCTCGTCCGTAAACTCCAACGCCACGCTTTGCCGGTTCGTCGGATCGCTCTGCCGGGAGTAACGTGGCGCTTCGCC
>CAZZYS010000020.1:0-26330 GCA_964658285.1 uncultured Verrucomicrobiota bacterium | reverse complement strand
CGCCCAGGAACAGGTGGACCAAGATGGAGACCGTGAGGAAGTTCAGCCCGAAGCGACGCCAGTGATACCACGGACGGCGCGCCGGCGCGGCGGGGGAGGTGGGAGGGGGAACGTTACTCATGGAACTGGCAGGAGTATTTCGAGATGGTCAGACAGCCTATCACGCGGGTTCGCTGTCACCAATCGCTAAGAATCGATCCGCAAAATTGCTCGCGTCGCCCGGCGGGCCGTGTCATGTTCATCCGATGGCAAACGCCATTTCCCCCCTTCGGTTTCGTAAGGTTCGTCGGTCCGCGGCTGTGTGTGCGTTCGGCGCGGCACTCTTGCTCGCGGACTTCACTCGCGCCCAGGACGCGGCTGGACCAACCCCGCCGCCGCCGCTTCCCGCCGCCATTTTTAATGCCGCCGTCACGGCTTTTGACCGCGGCGACTACCAGGGGGCGCTCTCCTCCATCGACTCGCTGCTCAAGCTCATCCCGTCTGACCTGTCCCCGGCGGAGAAGGTCAAGGTCGACGCCCTCCTGGAGCCAATTTATTTCACGCGGGGCGCGGCTCATTTCAACCTCAACGAGTATCCGCAGGCGATCACCGCGCTCAAGGATTACCTCGTCCGCTACCCCAAGAGCACCCGCGCGAACGAGGTCGCCTTCTCGATGGCGCAGTCCAATTTTCTCAACAAGGATTTCGCCGCCGCCGCGCAGGCTTTTGCGGCCCTGGAAAACATCCCCAGCTACCGCGCGCAAGCTCTCCTCTCCGAGGGCCTGTCGTACCGGGAACTGAACGACGACGCGAAAGCGGTCGCGGCGTTGGAAAAACTTGTCTCCGGCGGCATCAAGTCGCCGCTCGCGGCGCGGGGTGGGATGCAGTTGATCTTTTTGTACGGCCGGCTGAAGCAGCCCGACAAGGCGCTGAAAATGCTCTCCGACGTGCAGGCGAACATCGACCAGTTGGAGAACGTCGTGGAGTTGAACACCGTCGCGTTCGAGCAGGGTGATTCCTACCTAGAAAATAACGGGAACAAGGAGGCGTTGATTTGTTACCGCGCCGTGCGCACCCGGGAGCAGGTCATCGCCCTCGAGCACGCGCGCATCGCCGCTTTGCAAAAGAGGTTGGAGGCCAACCAGGTCGCCGCCCGTGCCAATCCGAAGGAAGCCAGCAAGTATTTCCTCGCCAACCGGCAGTTGCAAACCTCCATCGCGGACGACCAGAAGCTCGTGGACGGTTTCGAGAAGCTGCCGACCATCTATCCCAAGGTGCTTTTCCGCATCGGGCGCGCATTTTCCCAGATGGGCAAATCGTGGGAGGCGAACGTCGCTTTCCAGGACGCCTACGAACGCTCGGACGACGAGGCGGACCGCGAATCGGCTTTGTACGCGGTCATCACAACGCTCGTCGATGTGAACCAGCCCGCGGCGGCACGCGCGGTCTGCAACAATTACCTCAAGGAATTCCCGGCGGGAACGAACCGATTCACCGTCGGCTATCTGCTCGGCGCGACGGCGCTCCAGGAAAACGACCCGAAGACAGCCGAAAGCTATTTCGGCCGGATGATCGCCGAGCAACCTGCCAGCAGTATGCGCGAGGAGATGAGTTTCTTGCTCGCCAACGCACTGCTCGCGCAGGGAAAGTACGACGAGGCCAAGGTCAAATATGCCGCTTACCAGCACGACTACCCACAGGGCACGCACTTCCAGGAGGCAGCCTACCGCGAAGCCTTGTCCGTTCTTTTCAAGGGAGATTACGATGACGCGTACAAGCGGCTGGAAGCTTTCTTGAAGAAATATCCGCCGAACGATTTCACCAGCGATGCGAAGTACCGCCGCGACGTGTGCAAATACGCGCAGAACAAATACGATGAGGTCATCGCTGACACCCGGGCCTGGCTCCAAGAGTACCGCGACAACGCTCAGCAGGGTGAGGTCCAGGCGTTGCTGGGCGATGCGCTGGTCGCCACGGACAAGCCCGACGAAGCGCTGACCGCCTATCGGATTTCGTACAAAACGGCGACGACCGACGAAGTGCTCAACTATTCGTTGATGGAGGCGGGCAAAATCCTGCAAAAACGCGGGGCCTGGGCGGAGGATGCCGCGATGTTTGAGGAATTTGTCCGGGATCACCCTGACCATCCGACGGTCGTGACCGCCCTGTCGCAGATCGGCCGGGCGAAGACCAAGGAAGGCAAGGTCGATGAGGCGAAACACTTTCTTGCCGATGCGTTGACCAAATACATCGGCGACCGCAACCGGAACTCGGTCGAACAAATCCTCGACCAACTCGCCATGCTGTGCGTCCGCAAAAAACCGCGCGTGGAGGCGTTACCCTCGCCTGGGTCCACTCCGGCGGAAGTAACGGATGCCACGCCGGTACCCGATCCCGGGGCGGAACTGGACGAGTTGCTCGGCGCGTCGCTGGCGGATCATTCACCGACCACGCAGGCACGCGTCCTCTACGCCAAGTCGCAGCTCGCGCGGCTCCGCCGCCAGCCGGCCGAGACGGACCGCAACCTTTCCTCCATCGCCACGACGTTCAAGCCGGCGGTGCTCAGCGCGACGATTCTCGGTGCGGTCGGTGACGCGCTGCTGGCCAAGGGAAAGCTCGACCAGGCCGCGCCTTTTTACCGCGAGCTGATGGATAGTTTTCCGAAGGACGACAACGTGGATTTCGCCTATGCGGGCCTGGCCGAGATCGCCTTCCAGAAAAAGCAATACGCCAAGGCACTGGGATTGTTCAGGGAAGGAATGGACAAGATTGCCGCCAACCAGAAGGCCAAGGATTTGACCGTCGGCCAGGCCAAGTCGCTGCTGGCTCTCGGCAAGTTCGAAGACGCCCGAAAAATCTTCGAGCAGGCCGCGGCCGTGAAGGAATGGCGCGGCGAGACGACGGCTTTCTGTGTGTATTCGCTCGCGGAAATCGAGGCGAAGCAGGGTCACTGGGATCAGGCCAACGTTTACTATCAGCGCGTGTTCGTGGCCTACCAGAGGTTCCTGCCGTGGGTGGCCAAGGCGTATCTGGGCAGTGCGAACGCCTTGGAAAAACTCGGAAAAAAGGAGGACGCCGTCAAAGTCTACCAGGAAATGTTGGGTAACCCGAAGCTGACTGATTTCGCCGAAACTACCGTGGCCCGTCAGCGTTTGCGGGAACTCGGCGCAAGCTAGCCGGCATCATTTTTCGCGTATGCAAAATACCTTTGCCGTACCTTCGGTCCGCCCTTTTCCGTGCCTCCCGTTGGCTCTCGCTTTGCTCGCCGCGCTGAGCATGGTGGCACCAGAGATCCGCGCACAGAACGTCACGTTGCGGGACGGCCAGACGGTCCAGGCGCTGGCGCTGCGCCGCGACGGTGCAACGGTCTTCGCGCGCATCCAGACGGAGGGCGGCGACGCGGGCGAAGTGGGTTATCCCGTGGCCAACATCGCCCGGATCGATTTCCCTGATCCTCCGCAGCTCAAGTCCGCGGCCGACCTGCTCAATGCAGGCAAGACGACCGACGCGGCCGGTCAACTTGGCCCCATCGTCGCCTATTACTCGCCCTTCCGTGACATCCCCGGCAACTGGTGGCTGCCGCTGGCGCTCTTGCAATTTGACGCGTTCGCACGGATGGGGCGTGACCGCGAAATGGAAGCCCTCGCGGTGGAACTGACCCGCGCGAGTCCCACCAACCCCGGGGTGTTGCGCACGGTAAAGATCAAGCAAGCAGCGGCAGCGGAGCGGCGCGGCGAACATCAGGCGGCGCTGGCCGCGCTCGAACCCCTGGTCAACGACAAGTCAGCCTCGCCGGACGAATTACTGGAAGGCTGGCTGGCGGTCGGTTCGGCACACTTGGCCTTGCGAGATTACAAGGAGGCGCTGCTGGCGTTTTTGCATGTGCCCGTCTATGCACCGGACCGGGCGTTGCTCATGGCTCCGGCCCTGCTCGGCAGTGGCAGGGCGTACGTCGGCTTGGAGGATAAAGCTCGCGCGCAAGAAGCCTTGAAACAGTTGCTTGCCGATTATCCCGCCTCTGCGGAGGCTGCGGAGGCCAAGGAGCGCCTGCAAAAGCTCGAAAAGGTCCCGCCCAAACCGGCTGGCGGTTAGGAGTTCGTGAGGACGGTCCAGCCCGAGGGAGCGTGGATCACGGCAGGTGGAAAACCTCGCGCAGGCCGATAGAGACGGGGCTGTTGTCGGGGTGCGAAGGCATCAATTCCTTCATGTGCGCCCACCACCGTTTGCAAACGTCGGTCTCGGCGATGCTCGCCCAGCGTGCTTCGTCCTCGATCTCCGCGTATCCGAAAAGCTGGCGCGTTTCCGGGTGCAGGAAAATCGAGTAATTGTGCACGCCGTGCGCCCGGAGGGTTTCTTCCAGTTCCGGCCAGATCGGCCGGTGACGCGCCTCGTATTCTGTTTCGACACCGGCGTGGACGGACATCACGAAAGCTTTGCGGATCATCATAACGAACGGTAGACGATATTCTTGCGGAGGACAGCCCGCGAAATGCCGGGATGCACGGGAAATTTCGCCCGGGCCGCTGCGGAGGCCGGCCGATCCATCAAGATCTTGGTGACGAATCCCTTGGCGAAACGTGTCCGGCTTGGCCGTAGTAAGCGTGCTTCCCGTGCTTGCGCAGGAAATGCTTGTCGATGAGCACTTGCGCGAGAGGCGCGGCGCGCGGATCGAGCTGCAACGTTTTCATCGCCATCTCCCCGACGATCTCCAGGGCCAGCGCGTTTTCCACCGCCTCGCTCCCGCTGCCTCCCCACACGAACGGACCGTGACCAAACACGAGCACCGCGCTGACTTGCGCCGGATCGAGGTTCGCGGACCGAAAGCGTTCCACGATCACGTTGCCGGTTTCCCATTCGTACTCGCCGCCGATCTCTTGGTCAGTCATGGGTCGGGTGACGGGGACTTCTCCGGAAAAATAGTCCGCGTGCGTGGTGCCCAGGCATGGAATGGCCCGGCCTGCCTGCGCGAAGGCGACCGCGTTGCGTGAATGGGTATGCACCACCGCCCCCGTCCCGAACGCCTGGTAGAGCCGCCGGTGGGTGGGCGTATCGGAGGAATACCGCATTTTCCCCTCAACGACCTCGCCGGTCCCGATGTCCACCACCACCATGTCGGTTGCTTGCAGTTGGGCGTAGTCGATGCCGCTGGGCTTGATGGCAAACACTCCCCGCGCAGGGTCGGCCACGCTGACGTTGCCGAAAGTCAGGTCGATCAATCGATGATGCGGCAACAGCAGGTTCGCCGCGTAACACTCGTCCTTGAGTTCTTGGAAGATGCTCACGGGAAGTTAGAGCCGTCCGAGGCCGGGGGTGAGATGATAGTAGACCTCGGCGTTGCGCAGGCTTTCCTTGAAGGATCGCAGACGCGTGTCCGCGTCGATGACGGCCAGTTCGATGCCGGCGATCTCGGCAAAATCTTCCAGGTGCTCCGTCGTGACCGCATAGCTGTAGCCGGTGTGGTGCGCGCCGCCGGCGTGAATCCACGCCGCGCAGGCCGTCTTGAAGTCCGGGCGGCACCGCCACACCGCACGGGCGACCGGCAGTTTGGGCAGTTCTTGCGGCGGCGCGATGGCTTCCACCTCGTTGACGATCAGGCGGAAGCGGTTGCCCAGGTCGATGAGTGAAGCATTGAGCGCAAGGCCGACGGCGGCGTCGAAGACCAGCCGGACGGGATCGTCCTTGCCGCCGATGCCCAGCGGATGAATCTCCGCCCCGGGCTTCCCTGCCGCGATGCTCGGGCAGATTTCCAGCATGTGCGCGCCGAGCACCAGATGGCCATCGGGATGCAAATGGTAGGTGTAATCTTCCATGAACGAGGTGCCGCCCGGCAGCCCGTCGGCGATGACCTTCATGGCCCGCACCAGCGCGCATGTTTTCCAGTCGCCCTCGCCGCCGAAGCCGTAACCATCGGCCATCAAACGTTGCGTGGCCAGGCCCGGAAGCTGGGTGAGTCCGTGCAAATCCTCGAAAGTATCGGTGAAACCGAGAAAAGGGCCGCTCTCCAGGAAGGCCCGGAGACCCAGTTCCTGACGCGCGTTGTAGCGGAGTGCTTCGTGCCGCTCGCCGCCCCGACGCAAGGCCGCCTCGACAGAATAACATTCCTCGTACTCTGTACAAAGTTGGGTAACAGCGTCATCGCCCACGTCGTCCATCGCCGCGACGAGATCGCCCACGCCGTAGGTGTTGACCGAAAACCCGAACTTCGCTTCCGCCGCCACCTTGTCGCCCTCGGTGACCGCGACCTCGCGCATATTGTCGCCGAAGCGCACGAACCTGCCGCCTTGCCAATCAGCCCATGCACGGGTCACGCGCATCCAGGCGGCGATGGCCGCCTGCGTGGCCGGGTCCGACCAGTGGCCGACGACCACCTTGCGCCGGAGCCGCAGCCGGGTGTGGAGGAACCCCGCTTCCCGGTCGCCGTGGGCCGACTGGTGCAGGTTCATGAAATCCATGTCGATGTCCGCCCAAGGCAGATCGCGGCCGAACTGCGTATGCAGGTGCAGGAACGGTTTCGCCAGGGTCATCAGGCCCCCGATCCACATCTTGGAGGGCGAGAACGTGTGCATCCAGAGGATCAACCCGGCGCAGGTGGGCGAGGCGTTGGCTGCCAGCACGAGCGCACGGACTTCTTCCGGCCGGGTCAGGATGGGCTTGTGAACGAGCGGGAGGGGCAAACGGCCGGAGCCGTTGAGTTCGGCCACGATTTTTTGCGAGTTGCCGGTGACTTGCCGCAAGGCGTCCTCGCCGTACAGATGTTGACTGCCGGTCACGTACCAGATTTTGGAGGGAAGGAGGTTTTTCATTTATACGGGCGCGGGCAACTCGTCTTCGGGTTGGTGCGAGGCGAGTTCCTTGATTTCGATCAGAGTTTTCATCAGGCCGGAGAGGTCGGCGGCCTTGTTGACACCTCCGAAGGCGTCGTGGACTTGGCGGTATAGCGCGTAGAGTTGATCGTACACGCGCGCATTCGCTGGGTCGGGTTCGTAACGCACGCTCTTGAGTGAGGTCATAGCCGCCTGCGCAGATTTAAAGTCGGGGTATACGCCCGCCAGCACCGCCGCCGACACCGCGCCGCCCAACGCACACGCCTGGCTGGAACCGGCCACCCGCATCGTGCAGCCGAGCACGTCCGCGTAGATTTGCATGAGCAGCCCGTTCTTCTCCGCGATGCCGCCCGCGCAGACCACCCGTGCCACCGGCACACCGTACTCGCGCAGCCGTTCGACGATGGCGCGCGCGCCGAACGCCGTCGCCTCGATGTGCGCGCGGTACACCTCGGCGCGGGTGGTCTGCAGCGTCTGACCCAAAATAAGCCCGGTCAGGCGCGGATCGACGAGGATCGTGCGGTTGCCGTTGTGCCAATCCAGCGCCAGCAGGCCGCTCTGGCCGGGACGCAACGCCTCGGATTCTTTCGTCAACTCGGCGTGCAGCGCCGCATCGCCCTGGCAGATGCCCTCCACCCACCATTTGAAAATATCACCCACCGCCGATTGGCCCGCCTCGACCCCGTGGTAACCGGGCAGGATCGCTCCCGGCACGATGCCGCAGATGCCGGGGATGTCGGCCACGGGCTTGTCGGCGGCGACCACCGCGCAGTCGCACGTGCTCGTGCCGATGACCTTGACCAGCGTGCCCTCGTCCACGCCCGAGCCGATGGCACCGTAGTGCACGTCCATCTCGCCGATGGCCACCGGGATGCCCTGGGGCAAGCCCAGCTCTTGCGCCCACTGGTTGCTGAGGTAACCGGCCGCTTGCGTGGCGTCATAAGCCTTCTCGTAGAGGCGGTCGCGCAGGTCGGCCAGTTTCGGGTCGAGCATGGACAAAAATTCCTTGTCCGGCAGACCGCCCCATTCGTCGGAGTACATCGCCTTGTGCCCGGCGCAGCACACGCCCGGCACGAGCGCCCACGGTTCGTTGACCCCACTGAGGGTTGCCGGAATGTAATCCGTCAATTCGACCCAACTGAACGCCGCGTCGAAAACCTCGGGCGCAACCTTGAGGCAACGCCAGACCTTGCTCCAGAACCACTCGGAGGAATAGGTATTGCCGCACTTGGCGAGGTAATGCGGACGATGCTTCGCGGCCAGTTCCGTGATGCGGGCGGCCTCGCGGTGGGCCGTGTGGTCCTTCCACAACCAGCATTGGGCGGAGAGATTGTCCTTCCACGGGTGATGCAGGGCCAGCGGGCTGTTGTGCGCGGTCACGGGCATCGGACTGGAACCGGTCGCGTCCACGCCGATGCCGACGACCGCCGTCGGCGCAAACTCCGGCGTGCTCGCCGCCGCCTGCGCGAGTGCCGCACGCACCGATCTTTCCAGCCCGTAGAGGTAGTCGCCGGGATGCTGGCGGGCGAGGTGGTGGTTGCGCGGATCGAGGAGAACGCCAGCTTTCCCGCTGGGATAATCCACTACGGCCGCGCCGATCTCGCGGCCGTCGGCGGTGTCCACCACCAGGGCGCGCACCGAGTTGGTGCCATAGTCGAGACCGATGCTGTAAGGCATACGAGGAGGAAGGTTCAGCTTGCGCTGCCGGGCCTGCCTTTGCAAACCTCCGCTTCGGTCGCGTCTTACACAGGTGTCTGCCCCGAGGCATCAGAATCCCGCCGAGTATCTCATGCAAATCACTCGGAGTGAGGGACATGCGCGGTACAGGGTTCGAACCTGTGGCCCCTACCGTGTCAAGGTAATGCTCTACCACTGAGCTAACCGCGCTCTTCCAAAGCGGTGGAATGTCTAAAACATCGACGAACCGCTGTCCTAGCAGAGTTGTCGCAGCTTTTTGCTACCGCAGCAGGGCCGATTATTTTCGCCCGCTGTGATAGCAATAAAAGGGATGCAGCCAACCCGCAGGGCGGAAGACTAAGGGGCATTTGTCAGTGTGGCAACATTTTTTGGTTCAAGAAAACGGGCTTAGCCAAGGGGAGTCCCGCTGCTTGTTCGCGGTTCAAGCCGGCGGCTTCCGCCCGAAGACGAAAGGTTTCCTACCACTGTCAACAGACTGCATCGGCTGACTTTTTCGTACCCTGTCTCTCAGCAAATCGCTCAAAACCAGCGGTCTATGTCCGTGACTGGTCCTAGAAGGCAGCTTCGTTGGTTGCCAGTGTTTCGTATTCGTCCGGGTCAACCGCGCGAGAGAGATGGCCAGTCGCAGGCCGCTTCAAAGGAACATTGCACCTTTGGGCCTTGCTCAGCCGCCAACTACACCAACGCTCCATGCCGATCAGTCCGGCGGCCAAGCTGCAAACGGCAACGACAAGGGAATAGTTCATCTTACCGTCCCCAAAGGAATTTTGCGGTGGCTGTTGCAAGATTTTGCGGTTTTCGCCGGATTTTTCGTTGCCTCCGCCGGTTTCGTCAACTTGGCGCCTTCAGCTTAGCGTCGGCGCGGACGAAGTTTTTCGTCTGCGGTTCCAAGATAAAAGCCAGTGAAGCGTCCGTTTCTTTCTCCTTGTCGGTCGCTTCCGCGTTTTTCGCTTGCTTGTAGCGGCAGGCGGCGGGCAAACAACTTTTTTCTGTTGTCCTGAGGCGCAGCCAAGGAATCTCCCCCCGGTGCCACCCGCATCCCTCCCACTTTTGGTCGGACGTGCGACGAAGGTTGGGCGGGTACCTCGGGGCGAGGTCCTTCGGCTACGCCTCAGGATGACAGAAAAGCTTGAGAGAGCACGCGCGTGAGGGGCCACGGGCATGGCAGTCCCGGCAACGAAAAGGCCGCCACGGAAAAATCCGGCGCGGCCTTTTGCAATAGGTGGCTGCTCTCTTTCTGGCTCGATCCTTCCGAAGAAGGTTTCCAATCAGGCGACGGACCGGCGGCGGAAACGTTGCACGGCCACGAGAATCCCGATTCCGGAAGCCAGCGTCGCCCAGGTGCCGGGTTCCGGCACGGCGGAGGCGAAGCTGTTGACGGCACTGATCGTCTGGGTATTTCCGTAACCCGAGTTGCCCGTCACGGCGACCGTCGCTTCGTTCGAGCTGAAACCAGTCTCGGAGACCTGGAGGGCGAACAATTTCAGGGTTGCCCCGGAATTCGCGGTCAGGCCGAGGTCAGCCGCCGGGACGGTCTCCGTCAGAACGGTATTCGCTCCGACCGTGGTGACCGCATATGTCACTCCGCCCTGGCCCGTATTGCCTATGGTTTGACCACCGTTAAAGGTAAACGAGCCATTGTTCACCAAAGTGTAGACGTTCGCGTTGTTGATCGAGAGGTCCAAGGCAAACTGCGGGCTCAGCAGAGTGCCAAAAGAGAGCGTGGAGCGATTGGTGCCGTTGTATCCTGAAGCTGCCTGCCGGCCACCATCAGCCGTGTCGGTCAGGCTGGCGGTACTGGTGCCGATGCCGCCGCCCTTGCCGTTGTCGATGTAGATTTCGAGATCGTTTCCGCCCAGGTTGGCCTGGCCGCCGCCGAGGGTGAAGGCGAAGACAAAGCCGCCGCTGGCGTTATTCGTCACGCTGAGCGTGCCGTTGCCGACCGCGCCGTTGAAGCCGGTGTTGCCATTGCCGGTGTAGGTGGTGGCATGAGCCGTGGTGGCGGAGCCGATAAGGCCCTGGAAGGCAGCCGCAGCCAGGAAGTTAAGGAGGGAGTTTTTCACGAGCGGGAGGAGAAGACTCGTCAACGTTTCTATAAACGAATCACACCATCCTACCGAAGGCCGTAGTCCCAACCAAGAACGATTCCTTTGGACAGTTAATCTGGCCGGGCGATTTCGGAGAAAAATCCCTCACTTCCAGTAGATTGTGGGTCCGTCTCCTGACCAGGGCCAGAGGATCGTTTCTCGGAAGCTGGATGACGCATCCCTCCTGACAAAACGATCATCGCAGGAACAGTTTGCTTCACGGGAAGATGGATGTTTACAATTCTGGGTCCACCAAAACCGTCCGAACCCTTTTTTGTCCATGCCGAAGCCCCGCCGCCGCCGCCGTTTTTTCGCGTTGGAAGGGCGGCTGGAGGTCGATGATACCGGCGAGGTGGGAGGAACCTTCGACCCGGAGCAATCCGGTCTGAAATCCTCTGGACCTTCGGCCGGAAGGCCGGAGCTAACTTCCGGAGATGCGAACTCTAGATACGCGGGCGACGAACCAACAGCTGGCGTGCCGGAAGAACCGGAAGAGGAGATGCTCCCGCCGGCATTCCGACTCAATCGTACTTCGAAGCATGATCCGTCACAAAATCGATTTCTCTCCCTCGGAGCGGTTTTGTTTTCGCTTGGCTGCACGGTGGTCGGACTGTGCGCGGGTTACCTTTTGGCGAGATCGACGCAAAGACCGGTTCGCACCGAAGACACGGGCAACGTCCAGAAAGAGGCAAGCCCATTGACGCGGCAAGACGAGGAAGACCTGGACATGGCTTACTCCGCGCGCCACGCCCACCGGTACGACGAAGCCAAGCAACTTTTCACCGCGCTCAAACACCGGCATCCGGGCTGGGGACCGATGGAAATCGAACTCGGGCGCACTCTCTTTTACGAGGGCGATTCTTATGCGGCCAGCTTCCTGCTGAAAGCCGCGGCGGACGGGGGGATCAGCCCGGCCGAGGCAAATTTCCTCCTCGCTTTGCTCAACAAGGCACGGAAAAATTATCCCGCCGCAGCAACGTGCTTCGAGAAAGCGGTGGCGATTGATCCCACCCAGCCGGAATACTATTTCTTCTGGGGCGAAAGCTTGCGCGACGAAGGCAAGTTGTTGGACGCGACGGCCAAGTTCCGCTCGGCCCTCCTGCGCAACCAGTACGAGACGGCGACGGGTCTCTACCGCGCCAAGCTGTGGTTGTGCGCCATCGAGGCGGGCGCGCAGACGAGCGACGGCGTCAGCGCGCAGATCGACGCGGCGCTCGCGGAGCCTCACCCGTCGATGGAAGCCCTCGTCGCGGCGTCGGCCCGCGACCTCACGAAGGGGGACCTCCGTGCGGCGGCGGCGCATCTGTCCGCCGCCAGCCAGCGCGCGGACCCCATCGTCTTTCGCTACATCCTGAGCGATCCGTTTTTCGCCACCGCGCTGGCGAAACCGGAGTTCGCGGAATTCACCCAGTCCGCCACGCCCGTGACCGCGCCGGCAACGGACGCCGTGGCCAGTCCGCCCGCGCCGTCCGCGACCCCCTAGCGCTGGTACAACACCAGTCCAGATTTCTGGCGCACGCTGACCTTGCCGGAGGCCACGCGGCCCGAAGAAACGCCGTGTTCGTCCAGGGCGACCGTCCACTGGCCTGCGGGCAGCGTGATCTCGGCGTTGGCCGCGCCGTCGCTGTTTAGCACCACGCAGGCGCGTTGCCAGGTTTCGCCCGGCAGCCCGGAAGCGTCGAACGTGTACACCAGCGTCTTGCTGTTCGGGGTCACCTCGAACTTCAGCCGCGCCGCGACTTCTTCGCGGGTGCGCAGCCGGAAGACCGGGTGCGCCTTGCGCAGCGCGATGGCGTCGCGGGTGTACGTGAACAGGTCCAGGTGCCGGCGTTTCAACGACCAATCCACCTGATTGACCGCATCGGGCGAGTCATACGAGTTGTTGTTGCCGCCCTTCGTGCGCGCGAACTCCTCGCCGCCGTGGAGAAATGGCACGCCCGGTGACGTGAAAAGCGCGAGGTAGCCGAGCTTCATCGTCTCAATGAGCGTGTCGTCGGACGCGCCGGGCATGGAAATTTTCAGCTTGTCCCACAGCACGAGGTTGTCGTGGCAGGTCAGGTAGTTGATCGACTGGCCGGGCGAGGCGAACCAGTCGCTGACGAGCATGGCGGACTTGAGTGCTTCGCGGTTTGCTCCGTTCTGGATGAACCCCGCATCGCGCCCGTCCGGCGAACCTTTGAGCGCGTTACGGAAGTCGTCGTTGAACGCGCCTTCGGGCAGTTGGCGGATCGCCGGTTTGTCGCATTTTTCGCGCAACGGACTGGTGCCGCCGGTCCACGGTTCGCCGTAGAGGACGATGCCCGGATTGACGGCGCGCAGTTCGCGTTCCGCCTGCCGCATGGTCTCCTGGTCCAGCAGCGCCATCAGGTCGAAGCGGTAACCATCGATGCCGTAGGCCCGCGTCCAGTACACGAGCGAATCGAGCACGAGTTTGCGCGCCATCGGTGCCTCGGTGCGGAACTCGTTGCCGCAGCCCGAGCCGTTCGCCAGCGAGTCGTCGGGAAGGTGCCGATAATAATACCCCGGCACGACCGCATCGAACGACGCGTTGGTCGTGGTGTGATTGTAAACCACGTCCAGAATGACCCCGATGCCGCGCGCGTGCAGCGCCTCGACGAGCGCCCGGAGTTCGCGGACGCGGCTGTCGTCGTTGGCGTCGGTCGCGTACATGCCTTCGGGCGAGAAATAGGCCGACGGGATGTAGCCCCAGTTGTACCTGGACTGCGCTTCGTCGTTGTCGAAATCCTGCACGGGGAGCAGCTCGACGTGCGTGACGCCGAGCTCGGTCAAATGGTCGAGCGCGGTGCGGATGGTGGCGTCGCCTGTCAGGTGCGTGTTCGGTTCGGTGAAACCGAGATAGCGTCCGCGATTTTGCACGCCCGAATCGTCCGCGACCGTGAAATCGCGGACGTGCATCTCGTAGATCACCATGTCGGTCGGCGACGTGACGCGCGGTCCGGGGAGAGCGGTCGGCGTGATCGCCGTGATGCGCCCCCGCGTGCTGCTCGCCACCGCGTTGGTCGCGTAGGGATCGAGCACCTCACGCGAGGCATCGAGGCCGGGGCCGGTGAGCGCGTAAACGTAGAACTTCCCCTGGAGGTCTCCATTGAGCGTGAGGGTCCACAAGCCTTTCGCCTGTGGCTGGAGGGGTTGCGCGATGCGTCCGTTGTTGCCAGTCGGTTCGTCGTAGAGCACGAGGCTGACGGAAGTCGCCGTCGGCGCGAAGAGGCGGAAGGTCGTCGATGACGGAGAGTAGGTCGCGCCGAGAACGGCTTCACCGTCGAAAGACAGGTCGCGGTCGTCGAGGATGCCGCGCGGGACGAGCGGAACCGCCGGGCCGAAGCCTTCGACCTGGACGCGATAGGGTCCATTGGGCGGGGCGAGCGGTTCTTTCGGGATGACCGTCAGCTTGAACGGCGTGGCCGTATCCGCGGCGGTCGCCGACCGGACGGCGTGCGCGGTGTTTTGCTGATCCAGGATAGTGACCCGAGCCGGGGAAGGCGGAGTATCGCTGAGGCTGACGGCGATCGCGGCTGTTCCGTCGATCCAGGCGCTTTCCACCCGTGGCGACAGGTCGGGCCGTTTTGTGAAAACCTCGTTTTTCCCGCTCACGAGCCAGACCTCGTTGCCGAGTGCCGGCGTCCAGAATTTATCGCTGCCATCCTTGTGGTCCCAGTTTCGCCCGAGTCGCGTGATGAAGCCGATTTTGTCCGATCCGCCGTAGTTCGCCGGGTCGAGTTGGAAGACGACACCGAATTCGTCCCGACCGACCGACGTGATTTCATTTTTTGCCGGAGTGTGTTTTTGATAAGCATCCCAGGTCCAAATCTCCGCGCCTTCGTAGTGGTTGTCACGACGGTGGTAATGGACCGTGACGCGTTCTCCAGGCTGGTAGGCGGCAACCGCCGGGGCGGGTGGAGTGGGCGTGCTTCTCTCCATCGTTTGCGGCGATGGATCACAACCTGCGAGCGAAAGGACCGACAGGCCGATGATCGCAAAGCGTGCGGAGAGCGAACGACGAGTAGGCGGCATGGCGAGGAGCGGCGATCTCACGCCAGCGGAGCTTCGGGGGCGGCGACGCCCTGCGGATGGAGGGTGCGCTCCACCGCCGTTTCCACGTTGCGCAGATTCGCTTCCGCAGGTTCCTGCACGAATTGCGTGAGCACCGCGGCGACCAACAGACTCGCGCCTCCCATCATCACGACTTTCACCGGATCGTTGCCCAGGAGATGCTTCATCACCGGGTCCAGCGTCAGCGCGGCGAGGATCTCCGGGATGACGATGAAAAAATTGAAGATCCCCATATAGACACCCATGCGCGCCGACGGCAGCGCACCCGAGAGGATGGCGTAGGGCATCGAAAGAATGGACGCCCAGGCGAGGCCGACGCCGATCATCGTGCATTGCCACAGCACGCGGTCGTGGATGAATCCGGTGGCGAGCAGGCTCAGGCCGCCGGCGGTCAGCGCGACGGAATGCACGAAGCGGCGGTTGGTGATGCCAGCCAGCGGCGGCAAAACGAAGGCGACCAGAAAACAAACGATGGAATACCACGCAAACGTCTGCCCCCCGAAGGCCGCGCCGTCGTCGAACGCCTTCGATTTCGCGTCCACGGTGCCGTAAATCTGTTGCGCCGTGGCGTGGCCGAAAAACATCCACATGCAAAAAAGCCCCATCCAGGTAAAGAACTGCACCGCTGCCAGCCGTTTCATGGTCGCCGGCATCTCGCGCAACGCGCCGGAGACCTCCGGGCCGCTGAGCACGAGGCCGATGGCCGCGCCAATCCCCAGACCGGCGAGCACGTGCCAGACCGTCAGATGCTGGTCCACCAGTTGCCCACGGCAGACGCCGAGCACCGCCGCCGCCAGCGCGGCGAAGAGAACGTACTTCACGTTGACGTGAAAACTTCTGTGTTCGCGCCGCTGGCGTCGGAACGCTTCCATGTCCGCCGGCGGATATTCGCGGGAGGTCAGCACGGTCCAGAGCACCGCCAGCAAAAAGACGACCGCGCCGAATTTGAACGCGTACTGGACGGCCAGCGGCACGCCGTTCGCCGCGTTTCCCACCACGCCGTGGTCCTTGAAAAACGTGGGCAGGTAGTTGGCCGCCGCCTGGCCGATGCCGATGAAAAAACTCTGCATGACAAAGCCGGTGGTGCGTTGCCCGGCCGGCAGTTTATCCGCCACGAACGCGCGGAAGGGTTCCATCGAGACGTTGAACGACGTGTCGAGCACCCAGAGCATCGTCGCCGCCGCCCAGAGGACCGGAGCGTCCGGCATGAAAAAGAGCGCGATGCTCGACAGCACCGCCCCCGTCAGGAAATAGGGACGCCGCCGCCCCAGCCGGTTCCAGGTCCGGTCGCTCATGGAACCGATGATCGGCTGCACGAGCAACCCGGTCATGGGTCCCGCCAGCCAGAGGATCGGGATCTTCGCCGGTTCCGCGCCGAGCTTGGCGTAGATGGCGCTCATGTACGCCAGTTGCAGGCCGAAGCCGAACTGGATCCCGAGAAACCCGAAACTCATGTTCCAGATTTGCCAGAAGCTGAGACGTGGTTTGTCCAAGAGGGGGGGAGGGACGGGGAACCGAAACGCGGGAACGCCAGCCTCAGCCTCGCGCTGACACCGGCAGGAATCAGAGCAGGCCGGGTGGCGTTTACTTGACCTGGCTCACCAGAAAATTATTGAAGAAGCCGTCCGCCTTTTCACCGTTGCGGTTAAAGACGCAGAAGCTTTCGATGCTCCCCGAACCCCCGAAGTGGCGGCCGGTCAATTTCTTGGTCTTGTTGTCGCCCAGGGTGATGATTTCGAGGTCGTAGGTGTCCGCGCCCGTCACCGTCACGGTCACGGTGACCCCTTTCTCCGAGTACGCGACGCCCGTGTCGTGGCCAGTGTCGCCGTCGTACACCTGGTAGTCGCCCTGACCCTTCAGGTTGATGAGCTCGAACCGCGCCCCCTTGTTGTAATCGTCCGGCGCATCACAGGCGTTGCCGTTGCGCAGCGTCAGTCCAATCGCACCGGCACCCGGATTATCCGCGGCCCCCTTCTGTTCGATGGGGGGATTTACCATCTGGAAGGTAAAGCTGCTGCCGACCTGCAAGGCGCTGGCGAACGGACGGAACGCGGCAGCCGTCTCGAACTCGGAACCGTTCGCGTACAAGCCGAAAGCCTTGCCGCCCAGCGCGACCGGCCCCATTTCCGGGTTGGTGTTGGCCTCCGCCAGGAAATGTCCGGCGTAAGAATCGGCGGCGCCGTGGTATGCCTGGAACTTCCAGTCACCGAAGCCGGTCCCGCCGCCAGATTCGTTCCAACCGCCGCTGTACGCGCTCTGGGTGGCATCGTCCTTCGCGGTGTTCGATGATTCCTTCGCGTAGGCCGACGCCGCGCAGAGCAGCGCCACGAGCAGAGAAAAACTGGGGGCTTTCATCACGAGCAATCGTAGGATGGCGCGGCCGATCCGCCAGTTCCACGACCGTGGACAGTTAACCGAATGATCGTGAGGTTTTGTCAGACCAGCTCGCTGTCCAGCACGAGGGGGCGTCTGGTTTTGGCGGCCGGTCCGTTCACCCCGCGCACCGTCGCGCCGGGGACCCAGGTGGAGTTCGTGAACGTGCATTTCTGGAACGGTGGGACCCCGACCTCGTTGCGATGGAGCTGGCCGATGACCATGTCGATGGCCGCATAGCCGACGCTCTCGTGGTTCTGCCGCGTGCCCGCCCAATCCTGAAGGTCGGGCACCCGGTCGAGGTGCGCGAGTCCGATCTCGCAGGGGACGTGCAGGTTTGCCCCCTCCAGCCATCCCTTGATCTCGTGGTGCAGCGTGACGATGGCATCCGGCCGGTAACGCTCCACCCAGCGGATGAACCGTGCCCGGTCCGCGGGTCGGTAGGCGAAGACCGGCAATCGATCCCTCTTGGGCAGGCTTCTTTGCGCCACGCCGAATCCGCCCTGGAACCGGTCCTCCACGTGCGCGTCCACCTCGAAGCTGATGCACAGCCCCGGCCGCTGGTAGCCGAGTTCGCGCAGGGCGAGCACCGCGTTTTTCGCGGTGGCGAACTGATCGTTGGCCGCGCACGAAAGCGCAGGACGCACGGGTCGCACGCCGATGACCACCGTCGCGGAACGCTCCCAGATCGGGTCGTACTCTGGCGGGATGATGCTGCGTGGGAAGGGGCCCACCACGACCAGACCCCGGATGTTGCGGGCATCGAGGATTTGCACGAGGCGCTCGGGGTTCACCCCCGGCTCGAAGAGGGTGAATTCGTCCAGGCCGTAGCCGAGCTGCCTGGCGCGTGCCCGGCAGGCGTTGAACCACTCCCGGAACGAGGCGAGGTGGTTGAGCTGCTCGGGGGTGCGCGTGGCGTAGACCAGGCCGAGCGTGCTCTGGAAGGTCGATGTCTTGCCGGCGCGCAGTTGCGTGAGGAGATGCGCCATCACGGCGTTCGGCGCGTACCCGGCCTCGGCCGCGAGGCGCTGGATGCGCAGGCGCTCGGAGAGCCGGATCCTGGGGTTGTCGCGCAGCGCCAGCGAGACCGTGGCCTTGGAAACACCGGCCAGCACGGCGAGGCTGCGGACGGTCGGAGGTTTGGCCACGAGACAATGTGCTGGCAATGGAATCCAAATCAACGGACAACTTCCCGGCGAAAATGGATGCCCTACTCCTCGATCCGGCTGGAAGAACACGGGGGCCGACGCGAAACTCCGCCGCGGACGGGGCCCTCACCGTCGGACCGGCGCGGGCCGCGATGGCTCTGCTCGGCGACGGGGAACTGCGGACGTACCGGCTGACGACCACCGCCGAACTGCGCGACCACAAACCACCGGACCAGCAGGTCACGTTTTCCGAGGTCCCGGGACACGCCACCGTCCGCACGGGCGACGTGCTCTTCGACGGCTTGTACGCCCTGGCGGTTTCCGAGGCACGCGCCAACTCGGTCTCCCGCATCAGCGACCCGTCCTACGCGCGGGGCCAGCCGATCCGGATCGATGCGTTCGAGACCGGCGAACTCTGGCAATACGTGTGGACGCGCGACCTCGCCTACGCGCTGCACCTCGGGCTGGCCGGATTCGACCCGCCGCGCGCCGTCAGCTCGCTCCTGTTCAAGGCATCCGGTCGCAAGCCCGCGCTGGGCGGCGGCGTGGACGAACAGATCGTGCAGGACACCGGCTCGGGAGGCAGTTACCCGGTTTCCACGGACCGGGTCGTCTGGGCCTTGGGCGCGCACGAGACGCTGAAACACCTGTCCGGCGCGGAGCGGCGGGATTTTCTCGAAAAGGTCTACCCGATCCTGTGCGGCACCATCGAACAGGACCGCCGCCTGGTGTTCGACCCGCGCGACGGACTCTATCGCGGCGAACAGTCGTTCCTGGATTGGCGCGAGCAGAGCTACCCCGGTTGGACGAAAGCCAACGTCCTGGCCATCGCCACGTCCAAAGCCCTGTCGGTCAACGCGGCCAATCACTTCCTGCTCACCCGTGCGGCCGGGTATGCCGGCCTGCTCGGCGAGGCGGCGGCGCAGGGACGGTACACCCGGTGGGCCGGCGAACTGCGCGAGGCGATCAACCACCGGTTCTGGGACGCCGAAGCCGGCCTCTACAGCACCTACTTGCTCTCCGACGACGGGGGCGGCAGCGGCGTGCGCGTGGCGCGTTACGACCTGCTCGGCGAATGCCTGGCGATCCTCTGCGGAGTGGCGGACGAGCGGCAGGCGGCCTCCATCCTGGCGAGCTATCCCACGGGTCCTGCCGGTCCGCCGGTCGTCTGGCCGCAGGAGCGCACCGTGCCGATCTATCACAACCAGGGCATCTGGCCTTTCGTCACCGCCTACTGGATCAAGGCGGCGCGGCAGGTGGGCAACCCGGCCGTCGTCGATGCGGGCATCGCGTCCCTGGAGCAGCAGGCGGCGTTGAACCTTTCCAACATGGAAAATTTCGACTTCGTCAGTGGCCGGGCGCAGGTCAAAAACGGCCCTCGGGTGGGTCCGCCGGTCAATTCCCGTCGGCAGCTCTGGTCGGTGGCGGGCTACCTGTCGATGGTGCAGGACGTGGTGTTCGGACTGGAAACGTCCTGGGAGGGCATCCGCTTCCGGCCGTTCGTCACGGCCAGGCTGGGCCGCGAGATTTTCGGTGAGACGGAAGTCATCGAATGGCGGGGCTTCGTCTACCAGGGCACGCGGCATCTCGTGCGGGTTCACCTGCCGCCCGTCGCTGCGTTCGCGCAGGGCGTCAACACGGTGGAGCGCGTCGTACTCAACGGCAAACACATCGGTCCGGGGTTCGTCGCTTCCTGTGACCTTCGCCCGGCGAACGAGTGGAACATTTACCTCCGACCGCCCGACCCGGCAAAGCCGGACCCACCCCCGCTCGCGACGGTCGACGTGGAGGACGAGCGCGCCCTGTGCGGGCCGGTGCAACCACGCTGGAGCGAAGGCGGGCCGGTCGTCGTCAGCCTCGAAGAGGACCGTCTGGCGTTGCACTTCGAGTACAACGACCCGGCGAACACGACGGTGAACGTCTACCGGGACGGCCGACTCCACGCGTCCGGCGTCCGGCAAGCCAGGTGGATCGACCCGGACTCGGGTGACTACCGCGACCGGGTGCGTCCCTACCAGGTGGCGGCGGTGGACGTGCGCAGCGGCAACGTGTCGCACCTGACGCCGGCACGGTGTTACCGCACGCCCGGGCAGGCGCGGGTGATCCCGGCGGCAAGCCTGCGGAACACGGGCGGCACGCTCGTCGCCGGTCATCATTTCGAGAGCTGGGGCCAACCCGGCGACGAACTCACGGCGCTGCCGCTGACCGTGGGCCGACGGGGCCATTACCTCGTGCAGGCGGAGTTTTCCAACGGTGCCGGGCCTGTGAACACCGGGATCACCTGCGCCGTGAAAAAACTGGAGATCAGGGAAGCGGTGTCGGGAGAGATCGTCGCGGGCGGGTATCTGGTCATGCCCCAGTCCGGAGATTGGCAGCGCTTCGACCTGTCTTCCGCCGTCGGGGCGGACCTCGACGCCGGAATGGAGTACGTCCTCCGCGTTGCCGAGGACGAATACTGCCGCAACATGAGCTGTCTGGAGAGCAACGCCCGGTACACGGCGGCGGCCGGTGGCGGTGAGCGGAGCTATAATTTCGTGAACATCGCCGCGCTGCATCTCCTGTTCGAGACGGCGAAATAGGCGTGGTAAAACGGGCGTCAGCATCTTCCCGCCGTCCGGGCGGACTTTGTGCTATCGTCGGCGCATGGGCACCCTCCTTCGCTGCGATCCCGTCCGGCTGCGCCTCTGGTTCCGCCGGCTCATCCTGGCCGCGCTCTGTGTTGCCGGTACAGGTGGTCTTTCCGCGCAGACTGCCACGCCTTATTTGAAGCCCGACGAGGTGCCGTTCGATTTTTACGAACGCGGACCCTACCGCGCCGACGTTCCCCGGCCTGCGACACTGTTGGGTTACGAACCGGGGGAGTTCCACACTACCTACGCCAACTACGAGCGGTTCCTGCGCGAACTCGCCGCCCACACCGACCGGTTGCGGATCATGACCCTGGGCCAGACGCCCGAGCACCGTCCGCTCTACCTGCTGGCCGTTTCCGCCCCCGAGAACCTCGCAAAACTCGACGCGATCAGGACCGACCTCGCCAAACTGGCTGACCCGCGCCGCTGCAACGAGGCGGACGCCGCCGCCATCGCCGCCCGCTCGCCGATGGCCGTCTGGTTGAGTTACTCCATCCACGGTGACGAATCATCGGCGTTCGAGGCCGGGATGCAGGTGCTCTACCAACTCTGCGCCAGCGACGACCCGAAACTCGCCGACGTGCTCAAGCAGTGCGTGGTCCTCATCAACCCGGCGCAAAATCCCGACGGCCACGAGCGGTTCACCGCGTGGTACAACGCCGAAGGTCTCGGCCGGCCCGAGGCTTTCGCGTACGAACACCGTCAGCCTTGGGCGGTCTACGGGCGCTTCAATCATTTCGGTTTCGACCTCAACCGCGACCTCCTGCCCGCCTCACAGATCGAGAGCCGCGCGGCGATGTCGGCGTTTCTGGACTGGCATCCGCAGGTCAACGCCGACCACCACGGCGAGACCAAGAATTTCTTTTTCCCGCCGCCCGCCCTGCCGGTCAACGCCGCGCTGCCGCACGACGAGACCGAGCATTGGCAAAGCCTGCTCGGACAGGGCAACGCGGCGGCGTTTAACCGCTACCATTGGCTGTACTACAACCGCGACGTGTTCGACCTGTACTATCCCGGGTACTGGGACAGTTGGCCGAGTCTGCACGGCTCCACGGGCATGACCTTCGAGAGCGACGGCGGCGGCAAGCGCGGCCTCAACTGGAAACGCGACGACGGCACCATCGAAACCCTGCGCGGCGCGATTGCGAAGCACTTCACGGCGAGTCTCGCCACGCTGGAAACCTCCGCTGCTCACCGTGAGGAACGACTGAAGGATTATTATAAGTTCTTCGCCACCGCCATCGCCGAAGGACAGACAGGCAAGGACGGCTTGCGGCAGGTCGTCATCGCACCGGGCAGCGACCGCGGGCGCACGGCCGAACTCATCGGCAACCTCCTGCGCCAGGGGGTCGAGGTGCGGTACACGACGGAGAAAATGACGCTGACCAACGCGCGCGACTACCTCCCTGCCGCAAATCCCGTCCCGCCGCCGGCGTCACGCGAATTTCCCCCGGGCAGTTACGTGATCGATCTCGCGCAGCCGCAAGGTCGCATCGCGCGAACCCTGCTCGCCCCGGATGCTCCGCTCGACGCCGCCTTCGTCAAACGCCAGTTGGAAAGGCAGGCGCGCAATCTGAAGCGCGGCCGGCGCGAACCGCTCGAACAACCGGAGTTTTACGACATCACCGCGTGGTGTATGCCCCTGGCCTTCGGGGTGGACGCCGCCTACAGCGCCGATGCGCCTGCTGGTTCTCTGCCGACGCAGTTCGTCCACAGCGCGAGTCCGATCATGCTGGAAACCTCCAACGAACGCGAGCCGGACGGACTGCGGCGAAAAACGCTGAGCACGTTCGGGTCGATCTGGGTCGCGCCAGCCGCGACGGCGTATCTCTGGACACCGGAGACGGAAGGCGCGTACCGGATGGCGTTCCGTTTGTTGCAGGAAGGCTATCGCTTGGCTACATCCACGGAACCTCTGCGCGCGGGCGGACGGGATTACCCACGCGGCACGTTGCTGGCACGGGTGGAACGCAATCCTGCCAGCCTGATCGGACGCGTGACAACATTGGCAAAGGAATACGGCGTGGAGGTGACCACCGCGGACACCGCATACGTGGACCGTGGCAACGTCGGGCCGGGTTCGGAGGAAGTCGTTTCGCTCAAAGTGCCGAAGGTGGCACTCATCGCGGGTGACGAAGCCGCGCAGACCTCTTACGCGGAGATTTCTTATCTCCTGGGCAAGGACATGGGCGTGGAGTTCGTGCCGATGAGCGTGGAAGCGTTCAAGGGCACGCGCATGGCGGATTTCAACGTGCTGATCCTTCCCGATGGCAGCGCCAAGCGTTACGCGGCGGCGTTCGGCAAGGACGGCGTGGAAAAGCTCACGGATTGGTGCAAGGAAGGCGGCACGCTGATCTGCGTGGGCGGAGCGGCCGGGTTCGCGGCGGATAAAAAAGTCAACCTCAGCGGCTCCAGGGTCGTCGGCGCGGACCTGCTCGCCAAGCAGGACGACGACACCGACGACGACAAGGATCAGGTCAAGGACAAAGCCCCGGCCGCCAAGCCCGCCGACAAGGACGAAAAACCCGAAGGCCAAAAGGCGGCCCCGCCCAGCAAGGCGACCGATCCCGACAAGAAAAGCGAGGCGGACGAACCCCCGGCGGGTTCCAAAAAGCCCGGCGACAAGGCGGCCGAGGAATCCGCCACCGACAAATCGAAGGGGACGACGGGCGGATTCGACCGCAGCAAAATTCCCCTGGCCGTGCCCGGTGCGATCTTCCGGGCCACCGTGAACCGCGACCATTTTCTGACGTATGGCTACGAACGCGACACGCTGCCGGTGTTGGTGGACACGGACCAGTTCCTCACGCTCACGCGGCGCGGGGCGAACGTGCTGACCTTCCCGGCCGCCGACGGCAACGCCAATCCGCCGTCGTTGCGGCTGGCGGGATTCGAGTGGCCGGACAACACGGAAAAACTCCTCCGGGGCACGGCGGCGCTGGTCGAGGAACCGCTCGGCGAGGGGCACGTGATCCTCACCGCCAACGGTCCGAGTTTCCGGATGTTCTGGCGCGGCACGACCCGGCTGTGGCTCAACGGCCTGCTCTACGCACCAGCGATCCACGGCGAGGGGGATTGACGCGACCCGGAAAAGCAAATCCGGTCCGTTCGTGACCGGACAACCGCCCGATCCTCACAACGGTTTGTCCAACTCGTGCACGATCCCGGCGAGACCCGCGCCCGCGCGTTGCAGCATTTCGGCGATCTCCTCGAATTTCCGCCCGGCCTCCGTGCCGGCACCACCGTGCTGATGGGCGGCCGCGCCCGCGAGAAAACAGACCCCCGTCAGTTCCTGGCAAACGGTATCGTGCAGCAGCCGCGCCAGACGCTGCCTTTCCTGCTCTACCCCGGTGGGCTGTCTACCATTTTTGCCTTTCGCTGGTTGGGAGGAAGCCATAGACACGGCCGCGATGGTAGGATGCCGTGGCCTCTCCGGTCAACGCCGAACCAGGGCCTGCACCGCCGCGGGTCCTCCGACCGGGGGAGGGTGCACGGACGGTCCCGTTCCCCATCAAACCGTGCTCAGGCTATCCTGCGGACGATGGTAGTCGTCGAGCTTCGGAGGCAAATCGCTGTCGGCCATCGGCCAATGGAACCAGACCCGGAAAGTCCGGCCGTCCAGAACCGCGCCGAGGTAGCGTTCGCGCAAAGCCTCCGCACGGTCGCGCAATCCGAAAGCCATCGTCACGAAATCCGCCACCACCGTCAGCCCGAAACCGGACCCGGTCGAGGAAACTTCCGGCTCGAACAGGGCAGACAAACGGTCGCTGCCATCATGGCCGCTGCCGCCCGTCGCCCCGGCTTGCATCATCGAGCGCAGCGTCGCCGCATTCTCCTCGCTGACCTCGTTGGAGAGCACGAAACGCAGGCAGTCGCTGCCCGTGGGCTGCGGCACCGGGAAGACCACCATTTCCAGCCGGTCGTCGGCGGCGTAACGGCACGCGTTGGCGGACAGATTGTAGAAAATACGGTCGATGGCCGCGCTCTCCATGCAGCACTCGGTCAACGCCCCGTCGTAACGGCAGTCGATTTCCATGCGGATGGGCCGTTCGTGCCATTTCGGGCCCACGACCGCATCCTGCCACTTCGTGAGCATCAGGTGCATGGCGTGAGCCCTGGGCTTCCGGTCGGCGTCACGACGCGCGTCGTCCAGGCCGACGAGGGCGTTACGCATGATCTTCAGGTGGTCGCGCGTCTGGACGAAGATCGCCTTGAGTTGGTTTTCCTCGCGGGGCAGATATCCCAGCAGTTGCAGGCGGCCGAGCAACGCGCTCAAGGCTCCGCCGCGAAGATCGTGCATGGCTTTGGACAAGGCCTCGCCGGGATTTTCGGCGCTGGAAGCCAGTCCGAGTTCGCGCACCTCGTCGATGAACCGGTCGAGGTCGTGGCGCTGCGTCCAGCGGTCGAGCGCTTCCCACTTTTGCGCGTCGTTGGTGGACCCGTCCGTGAGACTGTTGAGCAGTTCGCTGAGGACCTGGTAAAAGCGACGGAGCAGCGCACGGTCCCGTTCCGCGAGTCCGTCGAGCGCGACGCAGAGGTCGTCACCGCCGTAGCGCACCTTCCGGAAATTCGGCAGATGCGCGGGTGCGAGCGCCAGCAGTACCTCGGGGATTTCAGTGGTGGAAGACATCGGTGGGCCTCGCAACTGAATCGACCACGAATGCCGAAAGGTTTTATTTTTTCGGCGCGCGTCACTTCGCGCCGAGGCCGAGCAGCACCACCGGGATCGTCTTGAACAAAATCTTGATGTCCAGCCACAAGGACCAGTTGTCGATGTAAAGCAGGTCGAGTTTCACCCAGTCCTGGAAGCTCTTGATTTCGTTGCGACCGCTGATCTGCCAGATGCACGTCAGCCCCGGCTGCACGGAAAGCCGGCGGCGCTGGGCGGTGGTCTCGAATTTATCCACCTCGTAGAGCGGCAGCGGGCGCGGTCCGACCAGACTCATTTCACCGCGCAGGACGTTCAGGAGCTGGGGCAGCTCGTCGATGGACGTTTTCCGCAGGAACCGGCCGACGCGGGTGACGCGCGGGTCGCCCTCGATCTTGAACACCGGCCCGCTCATCTGGTTGAACGCCAGGAACTCGGCCCGGCGCATCTCGGCGTCCGTGGTCATCGTGCGAAACTTCAGCATCATGAACGGCTTGCCGTGCCTGCCGCCGCGCAGTTGCCGGAAGAACACCGGGCCGGGCGAGGTCAGACGGATGGTGATGGCCACCAGCACCAGCAGCCAGGAGACGCAAATCAGCCCCAGGATCGCCCCGGTCAGGTCGATGGCGCGCTTGCCCAGCAGCGACCAGGAAGCGTCGGGCGTCGAGCGGAAGACGAGCACGGGCCGCCCGGCCACCGACTCGATGGTCGGCCGGGCGATGGCGGTTTTCACGAAATCCGCCATCAGCCACGCCTCGACGCCCTCGGTCTCGCAGGCGCTGATGGCTTCCTGGACGGTGTGCAGGTGGCTGTGGTTGGCGGAGAAGATCACCCGGCTGATCGCGTGGCGGTGCAGGGCGGTGACGAGGTCG
>CAZZYS010000019.1:0-26601 GCA_964658285.1 uncultured Verrucomicrobiota bacterium | reverse complement strand
GGCAACCCGGTCGTCTGCGCGCAGGGCAAGGCGGTGCTCGAAGTCATCGAGCGCGAGGGTTTGCAGGCAAATTCGCGGAAGGTGGGCGGCTACCTGACGGATGGCTTGCGCACGCTCGCCACGAAACACGATCTGATCGGCGACGTGCGCGGCATGGGCCTGATGATCGGCGTCGAACTCGTCAAGGACCGCGCCGCCAAAACGCCCGCCAAGGAAGAGGCGATCCGGGTGTTCGAGGCGACCAAGGACGCGGGTCTGCTCATCGGCAAAGGCGGATATTTCGGCAATGTGTTGCGGATCAAACCTCCCATGTGCCTGACCCTGGCCGACGCCGGGTTTTTGTTGGGCACGCTGGACCTTTGCCTGGAAAAAGTTTAAGACCTCTTTCCTTCGCCGATGAAGCCGCCACCAAGCACCTCCTCCCGTCGGACTTTGGTCCGGGCAGAGGGTTTCACCCTGGTGGAGATGCTGGCGGTCATGGGCATCATCGCGCTCCTGACGGCCCTGGTGGTGCCTGCCGTCACGTCGCTGAACAAGTCGAATGCCCTCAACAATGCCGGGCGCTTGTTCACCGACCTATTATCCAGCGCGCGCTCGGAAGCGATCGCGCGCCGCACCGTCGTCCGGCTGGAAATGGCCACCACGTGGCCCGATCCGACCTTTAACTATCGCAAGATGGCGCTGACGGCCGCCACGTTGAATGCCGCCGGCACGGCTTACACCTATCGGCAAATCGGCAAGTGGGAGACACTGGACGACGGCGTGGTGTTCGAGATCCACGATCCGCTGGCGAACGCACCGGCGGATAGCAGCGTGTATCTCTTCAACGCGGGCAGCGGCGTGCCGCTGGGCGACGCGGGCAGCCTGACCTTCGCCGGAACCACCGTGCCGACGGTGTACGTCGCTTTCTCTGCGACCGGCGCGCTCATCGAGCAGCAACCGCCTTCCAGCCTGCCGGTCCCGATCCGTGCGCGCGTGGTCGAGGGCGTCCTGGGCGCCGCGACCGCGATCACCTATACTCACCGCGCCAGCGGCTCGACGAGCGGATACCCGGCCAGCAACTGGTTGGACGTGAGAGTCAATGATCTGATCGGCCGGATCGAGGTCGGCCGGCCGGAAGCTCCCTTGCCATGACTGCACGCTTGCCGGGGCGTGGCCGCGCCGCTTTCTCCCTGGTGGAGATCACCTTGTCGGTGGGGATTTTCGCGTTTGTGCTGGTGGCTGTCTTCGGCTTGCTGGGCGTCGGCATCAATGCCGCGCGCGACAGCGGCGACGACATGAAGATCGGCTTCATCATGCAGGACGTGGCCGCCCGCGTGCGCGCGGAGACATCCAACGTCGATCTGCTGGCGGACCCGACCAAGATGGACCTGACCTGGAACGCGGCGTACAACGCGGGGTTGAGTTATACCGTCCTGGGGAAGACGACCCTGCCGACCGACGGCGCCGGCCAGCCGCAAGCGGCTGCCACCGCCTATTACACGGTCGATGGCAAGCTCGTGAAACAATCCAGCGCGGCGGCGCCGACCGCGAACTACTACAAGGCTGCGATCTACATCCAGCCTTTGAGTTCCTATCCGGCTCCGATGTCCGTTTCCCCCGCCACCGGGTATCCCTTTCTGACGGTGACCGTCAGGGTCGGCTGGCCGACCGATCAGACGGTGAACGGCAACGTGCTCGGCGCGGCGAACACGGCGAAATCGATTTTCGCCTTCTATCTGCTCAAGCCGTGATGTCCACGCGTGACTCCCTGCGCGCGGCGATCAAGACGGGCTGGCGCGCGTTCACTTTGATCGAATTGCTGGTTTCCCTGACCGTGTTGACCCTCATCGTCGTGGCGCTCGCCGCCCTGTCCGGCGGCACCGCACGGATCTGGAGCGGCGGGGAACAAACCGTCGAGAACAACCAGACCGGACGCGCCGTGCTGGAGATCATTGCCCGTGAGCTGTCGCAAGCGGTGGTCTCATCGAAGCTGCCGTTCGTCCAGGACCCCGTCTTGCCGGGCGACGCCAATCAACAGACCAACACCAACAGCATCTTCTGGGTGGCCCCCCTCTCCTCGACCAGCAGCGGCAACCTGTGCGAAATCGGCTACTACCTGACCAACACCTGTGAATTGAAGCGGTTTTTTGTGCCGCCGTCGGACACCGCCAACTACAAGGTCCTCACGGCGGCCCCGACGGATTATACCCTGCGTCCGACGGGGGTCAGCGGGAACAACAACGACCATTCCAAAGCGGCGCTCTGGGCGACCGGTTTCGTGACGAAGACCGACGGCAACAACCGGCCCGTCAGCAACACGGTGGCAGGCGGCGTGCTGAACCTCTTCGTGCGCTGCCTGGATATCAACGGTGATCCGATTCCCTGGCTCAACACCGCTTTGAAATATAACTCCGCCGAACCCATGCGCCCGGCGACGCCGGGCGTGAGGAACAGCACCGCCGTCAACGCCAGCAACCCCTCCAGTTTCACGTACACCTATTTCAACGCCGGCAATCCCGGTGACGCGCAAAACACGGCTCCGGCCAATCTTTTGCCTTACGCCGTCGAACTCACGCTCGTCACCACGGACTTGAAAAGTCTGCGGCGTCTCGGAACCAGCGCCGTGCCGTCCACGCCGGCGGTCACGGGAATCTACGCCCAACCAGCCAGCTACCTCCCCAACGTGTTGCCGGCCGCTCCGCTGGCCGTCCCCGGCAACATTGCTCTTTTTGTCCAAAACGCGCAGGATGCCGGTTTCCGAAATGTCCGCACTTTTACCACGACCGTGCGGCTGCGCAACGCAGCCCAATAAATCGCTCCCCGGGCCGATGCGCAGGATCGCCGATCACTCGCACCGCGGCGTTGCCCTGGTGATCGTGCTCAGCATGATCGTCCTGATGACGGCCCTGGTGGTGGGCTTCACGGTGAACATGCGCACGGAGCGGCAGGCCGCGCATACGATGAGCGAAAACGAGCGCACGAAACTGGTGGCGGAAACGGCGCTCGCGCACGCCATCGGCATCCTCAGTTCCAACATCCCCCAGCCGGTGCCTCCCATCCAACCCGTCAATGGAATATATCCGCCTCCGCCCGTGCCGGTGAACTGGGCGGTGAATCCGGGGCTGCTGAGCGTCATCACGGGACCGTCCACCGTCACGCGGATTCCTCTGAGCACCAATCCGAGCGTCAACTACGTTTCCACCGCCGACGACGCGAACCTGAACGCGCTCCAGGCGACCTCGAACCAGAATCCGGTGCTCGGCACGGCCGATCCGATGTGCGTGGCCTGGGCTCCTCTGTTGCAAAATCCGGCCGCCGCCGCGTCCGCCACCAACCCGCTGGTGGCCAGGTACGCCTTCTGGATCGACGACGAGAACGCGAAGATCAACGTGAACACCGCCTACGGCAAACCATCGGGAATGGACTATACCAAGGTGACTCCCGGCGTGGTCACGGAAACGGCGACTTCTCCCGCCAGCACGACCGATCTGTTTTCCCTGGGGCACCCCGGCAGCGTCAACATCAACGTGCCCAATACCAATTTGTCCGTGGTCAATCCGACGCTCTTGTTGAATTCCTTGAAAACCTATGGGGCCGCGAAATCGCCCGAAGTCATCAAAACGGCGTTGAACGGCGGCACGGACGCCAATGCATTTTACCAGCAGAATAAGTTCTCCCTGACCGCGACCAGCCGCGACCCGGAGTTCAACGTTTTCGGCAAGTCGCGGATCTTCATGTACGCAGGCCCGACCGGCCAACTGGACACCGCGCCGGGTGGAGGCATGTTCCAGCGTTTCCGGGACCTGGATGCTCCCATGTATTTCCACGGCAACGAGAACAGCAGTGTTTTCGCCAAGGACCAGACGGCTCTCTACTACACCGCGGCGAGTCTTTCTTCCATCTTCGCCCGCAGCGACTGGCCGGGAATGCCGGCGGTCAGCTTCGTCGGCAAGTGGGATAAAGATGCCAACGGCAACTCTTACACAACGCTCTATCCCGGCCTGGCCACGGGGGCGATGGGCAAACGGGAGGCCGACCAGATCGCCTGGAACATCGTCACGATGGGATCGTTCGGCGACTATACCTACACCTCTGCCACCCCGGGCATGTTCGCAAAATTCGGCAACGCCATCCCGCCCGGCAAGACGGGCTCGAGTGGTTCCGTCAATTATCCCAACGCCGCGGTATGCCTCGGCAGCTTGAGTAATAAAGCGATGGTTCCCGCCGCGCCACGGCCGATGGTGGACGAGGTCTGCTTGAACATCCTGCCGGAACCGAACGCCGCCGGAACCGGATACTATCTCAAGTTTGCCATGAGTTACGGCGTCTGGCTGCCACCGGGTTACCCGGCGGTCGATTTCGGCCAGACCTTGAGCGATGCGAACTCGACTTCCTGTGATTTCCTGGTCGGCTTGACCCATCTCGAATACACGGTCACCGGCGGCAGCAAAACGGCGACCCAGAAAGACAGTAAGTATTTTGCCAGCGCGGATAGCTACGAAGCGGTCAAAACCGGCAAGGCGCTGCTGGCCAGTGGCACGATGTCACCCGGTCAGCGACAGGAACTTCTGTCGATCATCAACAAGCCCGCCGACGAGACCTCCGTGCTCTGGTACGCCCGCAACGGCAACAGCGGCTTTGCGAACAATCAGACCGGCAGCGTTCTTTTCCCCAACGGCGTCGTGAACGTCGACATGAAGATGCGTGTCTACGTGCACAACAGAACGCCCTACACATCGCCCGCGACCCAGCTCATTCCGGTGTGGGACACCCATGACTACGGCGCTGCCGCCGCGCCGACCACCTTCAATCCCACGGACCCTCCGGCGAGTTCGCAACCGACGGCCTTCGCGCCGCCCTTGGACGACCCGTCCGACTATATCGAGTTCAAGTTCTCGCTGGACCTCAACGCGATTGGTCCCACGCAGGTCACGCGCAGCCTCAGGGTAGCCGACCCGCGGACAGGTGGCCTGGTACGGTCGTGGATGCCGTCATGGGACAGCAACGCATCCTCCACCGCCGACACGGATTCCCTGTCGTCCGCCCATAACACCGAGACGGACAAAGCCATTGCCGCCGGCACCTTGCAGTTAAACAAATTTGCCTATCTCGACATGACGGCGGGCACGGCGTTGCCGCATCCGTCCGCCGGCATGTTTTCACTGGTGCCGACGGGGATGCAGCGCGGGATCCCCGGCTCGAACTTCAAACTCCAGCCGAATCCGAATCCGACGACGCAACTGCCGGACTGGCTGTTGCTCGACCTGTTCGCTTCCACCGTGTCGCCGCCGGTTGGTTCGACGGCCTGGGCGGACATCGTAAAAATGAATGCCACGGCGGGCAAAATCAACATGAACGCGACGATTTATCCCAATTTGGGTAATTTCTCTCCGCCCTCGCGCCTGCTGCCCCTGCAGGCGTTGTTCACCAACACGCCCGCCTCCGCTTCCGTACTCCAGAACATCGCCAGCCATATTACCACCAGCGTCAGCCCCTATGCCGGCGGTGGGAAGTTCTATAATTACCCCGGTGAGATCTGTGAGATCAAAGGCGTGGCGGACACCGGTTCGACCGATTTTGACAAAGAAGCTCTCGTGCGCAATCTCATCGGTGCCATCACCACGAAGTCGAACACGTTCAGCGTCTGGGGCGTCGCGCAAACGATCAAAAAAATACCGGCCAATCATCAGTATGGCCAGTTCGAGACGGGTGATCTGATCACCGGTGAAAAACGTTTCCAGGCGATTGTCGAACGTTACGTCTGGCCGGGCGCGGATGGCATCGCCGGCAATGGACACGTTGATTCCAACGGGAAATATGATTCCGTGACGCAAGGCACCACCCAGCCAGGGATCGCGCCGACGCCTGCGACCGCGACGGCCTACAACTGGGAAGCCCTGGACGGCCCCGATGCACCGACTTATCCCGTCGCATCTTCGACCGATCCGAACAACGTCTCGGCGGACAACCAGTACGATCCATACAACAAGAACGCGTCGTCGAGTTATACCGGGAGCACGACCTCTTTGCTCGAAACCGCCAACAACCCGGTGCGCGCCACGATGAAGTACCGGGTCATCTACTTCAAATACCTCGAATGATCTCTCGCCGCCTGACCTTCATCACGCTCGCCGTCCTGGTTGCCGCCGTGCCGGCGGTCCTGCGGGCGCAGAATCCACCGGCCTCGTCCGCGCCGTCGGCAGCCGCCCCTGCTCCTGCCGCGCACAAGTGGGTCGTGCCGCTTCCGCCGGGTGAACTTCTGAAACTACTTCCGGCCACTCCGGACCAGTGGCAGCTAAAGCATTCGACCGCCAAGAATTTCTTCATGGACTGGGCTTCTTCCCAGGCCCAGCGGGAATTCAGTTATACTCCGCCGGCAATTCCCGATGCGGCTCCACCCCCGACTCATGTCGTGCGCTTTACCATCACCGACACGGGTTATTACGCAGGCTTGATGGGCGATCTGCAGAGCACCCAGGCACCCAGGCCCGGAGAAGCCGAAAGCTTGACGCTCAACGGCTTCCCCGCGCGCAAGATCACCGTCAGCAAAACCCAGGAGCGACTGCGCCTGCTGGTCAAATCTCGTTACATCATCCAGCTCGACGTGCAAAACGAACCGGTGGGGAACGCGCAGAAATGGCTGGGATTGATCGACCTGACCAAGTTTGCCACCCTACCGGTGGAGGGTGAAGAAACCCTGCCCCACCCCTTCCCGATTGTCAGAATAGACGAGTTGGACCCACGGAATAATTCCGTATCCAAAGCGAGCTTCGCGACGCAAGAGGAGGCTGATCGCACCGTCAAACGGCATTAGCTTACGCGCTTCACTGCCTTCTCACCGCGCTACCGGAGGCCGGACGCTGACGCCGCTGGTTTCACCGGCCGTCTCCACGCTTGCGCCCGGCCGCACTGTTTGATTGTCCAGGTCCCAGAGCAGCCAGTCGTCGTTGGTGACGTATTTTTTGAGCTTGTTGTCCCAACGCTTGGGCACGGCGTGCACGAGCGATTCGAGATACGGCAGCAAGCCGCATTTCGGCGGATGACGTTCCTCCGCCGCATCCATCGGGATCGTTTCCCAGCCGAACCGTTCGCGGTACGGCGCGAAGCCGAACCCGTCGAAAAACGTCCCCCCGATCAGCGGCATGTACCACAGGCTGGGAATGCCGCGCGGGTTCGGCTTGACCGGCACTTCGGCCTCCAGCCGCGTCAACAACGCGAGCCCCTCCGGGTCGTCCCGCAGATGTGCGCGCAGCGCCTCCACCGCCGGGAACTCCACCGCCGGGCTGACGAACAACACCGGCTTGATCTGCAAGCGCGTCAGGATGATCTCGTGCGCCGTGCCCACGCTGTAGATGTTCGTCGGCACGTAGGCAATCGTGAAATCGCTCGTGTCCACCATCCGCAGGTCGATGTGGAGCGTTTCCCAGAATTGCTCGGCGCACTTCGCCCGCGCCTCGTCGCCGGCCTGACCGGGTTCGTACGTCCAGTTCTCGCGCGCGTTGACCGTGTTGATGTCTTCGTGGCCGTACTCTTCGAGTCCGCGCACGAGCGGCTTGGACCACGGGTCGAACACCGTCGCTTCCAGAGCCCGCAGAAAATCGCCCACGCGGTTGCGCCAGCCGAATTTCTTTTCGTCCGCGCGCGACGCCACGAAATCCATCGGTCCGGAGAGGTACACGCGCGCCCCGCGCAAGTGGTTCTGGTTGGCCATGACGGCAGCCACCTTGGGCTCCGTCCCGCGCGTTGACAAGTCCCGAACTCCCCGCGCAAACGCCGCTTGCCGTCCCGCGGGCTTTTCGCTTTGCTGGGTCCTTCCCTTTTTCGTGAACGATCCCCAGACCTACAGCGTTTATTTCGGCGGCGAACTCTTCAGCACCAAGCACCTGCTCGGCAACGCCGTGCTGGCCGACGCGATCCGCCGGCGTTCGGGCGGACGTTTTCTGCCGCTGCTGCCGCAGGTCCTGGAACAACGCGACACCACCGCCCAGGCGATCCGCGACCAGGACATCCGCGCCCTGCTGGCCTGCGACCTGGGGTTGTTTCACTACGACGGCCCCGAACTCGACGCCGGCACCGTCGTCGAGTTCATGTTCGCCAAGTTCGCCGACATCCCGGCCGTGTTGTTGCGCACCGATTTCCGGGGCAGCGGGGAACTCTCGATCAGCGGCGAACCGTGGAACCTGATGACGAGTTTCTACCCGCGCACGGTGTCGGTGGTTCTGGATGCCATGTCGATCTACCATCGCCATCTGGTCCGGCCGTCGGGGCCGCTGTTTGCCGGGGTGGAACAGGAAACCGACGGACCCGCCAGCCTGTCGGCGGCGCAAAAGATGATCGAGCAGACGGCGGATGCGGTCATCGCCGCCCTGGACCGTCTGCTGGCGATGCCGCCGGTCCTGCCGGCACCCCTGCGCGAGCCGGTCTACGAATGGCTTGCGACGATGCCCGGTTTCAAAACCGCGCAGGACGAGATCGCTCCCGAATTGCTCGCCCGTTGTGCACAAAAACAGGCCAGGGGGCTGCTGTGATACCCCGGGTGGTTCGGAGTCGCTCCTTTCCAACATGCAGGGATCAATGAATCTCCGCCGACGCCGTTCGGGTGGGTACGCCGCCCGGTTGATCGCCGTTTCCCTGGTCGTTCTCTGGTCCCGGTCTGCGTTCGCCGCCCCCGAGACGGCTCCCGGGCCGGCCGCGGCGGACCGTTCGTTGGACAAAACTCCTCCTGCCAGAGTGCAGGTTTTGCCGGTGTTCTTCGTTCCCAAAGGGCAGCAGCCCCCGACGGAGTCACAGGTCGAACTCGTGACCCAACACCTCCGGTGGGCACAAAAGAGGTACGGCGAACTGCTCGGGGGTGACACCTTCGCCATCGCCGCAGGAGGGCCGAAGACCTACCTTTCCCAGCATCCGACCAGTTTTTATCGGGACGGGATCGTCGGGTCCGCCTCGCAGTTCACCGTCGAGTTGCTCGCCGACCTGAAGTGCAATCGCTTCAACTGCCCTTACGTTTTCTTGGTGTTCGTGGCGAATGACGACCCCACCTTCTCGCGGTGCGGCGCGCGGACTTTGAACGGAGGGTTCAACAATGGCGGCGGCATCGTGGAGATCACCTGGAATCCCACCCGCCCGGACGCTTTCCAAGCGGAACATCCCGCCGGTCTCCAGAACACCGTGCAGCATGAACTCGGACATGCGTTCGGATTGTCCCACCCCAACGTTTACGGCTACAGCCAACAGACGAACGATTCGATCATGTCCTACAACCCGGCGTTGTTCACCGATGGCTTCAAGCCCAACCAGCGGCCCGGCATCCTGATCCCCGAAGACCTGCGGAGATTGTCGTTGAACAAGCGGGTCTTTGCCGAGTATCGCTTCGATCCGTCCAGGGATGTTCCAACTGGTTACACGATGAAGGAAGCCGTCGTGGAATCTGCCGGATTTCCGCCTATGGCCCTGCCGGGCCAGGAAGCCGTTCCCGGTCAAGACGACACCCCGCCCTTTGATGCGCAACTCGCCCGCAAGGTCCCGCTCGTCGTCAAGCTTCGGCTGGCAAACGAAGGAGAACAAATCGGCGGCGAAGCGGCTTGGGTCGGCAGCAAAGGCCAAGGGCGGCAGATCCTGGGTCTCACCGTGGCGTTGCCGCTACCAATCCCCGGGGTGCAGCTTCAATACATGGCTGACATCTTCCTCATGGACGCGACTCCCTGGGTGGACGCCGGCACGCTTCTCTCCAAGGCACAGTTGGAGCGCGCCACGAACCCGGCGGGGAAACCCGCGGCCGATGACCCGAACGCCTCATTCACCGGCGTTGCCTTCCGTCTGACCGGCGAGGCCAGCGGCAAGTACGATGTCTGGTATCGGAGCCACTTCTCGAACGTCGGGGATTCGGACTGGTGCAAGGACGGAGAATTCTGCGGACCCCGCAAGCCGAACTTGCAAGTGCTCGAATCCCTCGAGGTGGCTATCGTGCCCAAGCCGTAGAGCGACCGTCAATATTTCGGCGCGCGCACGGTGCCGCTTTCGAGCGAGGTCTGGCGTTTGGCCCGGATGCGGGTGGCGATCTCGCCGACCATCTCGTCAAGCAGCAAACGCAGGTGGCTGCCCGCGCGAAAGTCCGCCGGCGCGATGTGCCGCACGCGGTCGGTGTGCGCGGTGAGCTGATAGCATTTGCGAAACGCCGCCCGCGTCGGGTCGTCGGGGTTGTACACCGCCACCGCCTGCCCGCCCTGCTTGCGGATGACGTTGAAACACGGGATGTCCGTCGGGCCGTCGCCGACGTAGATCATGTTCTCAAAAGGGATCGGGCGCAGGTCGTCGTCCATGTGGTCGTTGACATCCTCGCTCAGATCGAGCAGCCCTTTGTTGACCCGAAAAAGGAACTGGGTCTTCTGCGTGTGCGAGATGACGCGCTTGGGGAACGTGATGCGCCCGGCGCCGTCCTCGGCGTATTCGCAGCCGAACACCGCCCGCACGTGCCGCATCAACTGGCTGCCTTCGATGACGGCCTTCAGCCCGCTGGAGATGATGTAAAACTCCACGCGGATGCCCAGCGCAAGGTCTTCCGGGGAGAGCAGTTCCCGCTCGAACTCCTCGAACATCTCGGGCAGGCCAGGGTAAAACGTCAGTCCCGCGCCGAGTTCGCGCAGGCGGGCGTTGGAAGGCCGGTCGAAGTCCAGCGTGTCGAGCAGGACTTTCATGTACGCCAGTTCACCGTCGTAGCCGTGGGTGTTGACCAGTTCCTGGCAACGGCTCCAAAATTTGTCGGGATCGATGCCGAACGCCGGGAACAACACCTCGTCCTGCATGTAGTGCGGCGACAGCGTCTGATCGTAGTCGAAGATCAGGGCGATCAGATTTTGCGGGACGGACATAAGAGGCAGTTCGTTACGGCCAAGATGTCGGGTTGGCCTCGTGGTACGCGTGGAAGGAAACTCTCTTTAGGGTAACACTGAAAGCCACGCCGGTTTTGTGGCTCATCAACAGGAGGACGACTTCGCTGCCCGGCTTGCCGCGCATCTTGGCAATAAATTCGGCCAATTCGAGGCCCGCGACGCCGACGCCGTCAATCGCCAGGATCGTATCGCCCTTTTCGATCTCGGCTTCGGCGGCGGGACTGTGGGGCAGGACGGAAGATGCGTGCCGGATGTCTGCATCCCCGCCGATCATGATCCCCGTCATGCCAAAATCTGCGTCGTCCTCCTGTGCAATGGCTGGACGGATCGCACCGAACACGGACAGCGCGAGAACGATGAGCAAGCGGATCGAAAATAACCGTGCGGATATCTCCCGCCGAAGGCGTCGTCCACCAAGGTAGGAATGCCTCTCCGAGGCAGTCCCAAATTTGGCTTGGACAGCCGTGTTTTTGTGAAGGCGCATCCAGAAATAATAGGGACTGCCTCGGAGAGGCATCCCTACCTTGGTGGACGACCAGCCGCGAGGCAGCCTGTGCGGAATTCTTTTCACACGCTTCTTAAGAATGGATGGCCCTGAAAATCGCTTCGTTCGTCGCCGGAGAGGCGAGCGCGGTTTCGCCGCTGGCCCGGGTGAACGCCGCCACCGCGTCGCGGATCGCCTCGCGCACCGAAATTGCGAGCATGAGCGGCGGCTCGCCGACGGCCTTGCTTTTGCCGACGGTATCGACGGGCGCGGAGTCCTCGAAGAAGTTCACCCGAAAATCCTCCGGCGCGTCGCTGATGGCGGGAATCTGGTAAGTGCTCGCGCCGTGCGACTGGAGTTTTCCGTCGGAGTCCCAGCGCAAATCCTCGCACGTCAGCCAACCCATCCCCTGCACGAAGCCACCTTCGATCTGGCCACGGTCCACGCCGGGATTCAGCGAGCGGCCCACGTCGTGGAGGATGTCCACGCGGCGGACCTGATGCATCCCCGTCGTGCCGTCGATCTCGACCTCCGTGACCGCCGCGCCGCACGCGTAATAATGGAACGGGCGGCCCTGGCCTTTCACCCGGTCCCACTGCAAGCCCGGCGTCTTGTAATAACCCTGCGCGGAGAGGCTCACGCGCTCCATGTAGGCGCGGTCCACGACCTCCAGGTATTCCACGATCTCGTCGATTTTGTCCGCTACGAACACCGCGCCATTTTCAAACCGGACCTGTTCCTCCGTGATGGCGTCGTCGCCGAACCGTTCCTTCAACATCGCCACCGCGAACGGCAGCAGCCGCGCGCGGAGCTGACGGCAGGCGTCCTGTACGGCCATGCCGTTGAGGTCGGACCCACTCGACGCCGCCGTGGCCGAGGTGTTGGGCACCTTGTCGGTCGCGGTCATCATCAGGCGGATGCGTTCGGGCGGCAGGCCGAGTTCGCGCACGGCGACGCCGAGGATTTTGGTGTGCAGCCCCTGGCCCATCTCCGTGCCGCCGTGGTTGACCTGCGCCGTGCCGTCGCGGTAGAGCAGGACCAGCGCGCCGGCCTGATTGTAAGCGGTGTAAGTAAAGCTGATGCCGAATTTCACCGGCGTGATCGCCAGGCCGCGCTTGACGCCGACACGGCCTTCGTTCCAGCGCGCGATTTCCTCGCGCCGCGTGTCGAACGACGAAGTTTCCTTGAGTTGCCGCCAGAGCGCGGGCAACCGGAAATCGCCGATTTCCTCGCCGTAGTGGGTCGTGTTCGTCTCGCCGCGTCCGTGGTAAAAATTGCGCTCGCGCACCTCCTCGGGTGGTCGTCCGACGCGGCGCGCGACGCGGTCCATGATTTCCTCGATGACCAGCATCCCCTGCGGCCCGCCGAAGCCTCGGAAGGCCGTGTTGGACGCGATGTTAGTTTTTGCTACCCGGCCGCTGACCTCGATGTCGGCAATGTAGTACGCGTTATCGACGTGGAACATCGCGCGGTCGGTCACCGGCATCGACAGGTCGAGCGACCAGCCGCCGTTGGAGATCAGGTCGCATTTCAAGGCGAGGAGTCTGCCGTCGTCGCCGTAGCCGACCTGGAACCTGGCCAGAAAAGGGTGCCGCTTGCCGGTCATGCGCATGTCCACGTCGCGGTCGGTCTGCACGCGCACCGGACGACCGGTTTTCAACGCCGCCACCGCCGCGAGCGCGGCCCAGGTGTTGCCCTGCGTTTCCTTGCCGCCGAAGCCGCCGCCCATCCGCGGAACCTGCACGACAATGCGGTGACGCGGAAGGCCGACCACTTCGCCGACCGTGGTCTGGATTTCGCTCGGGTGCTGCGAGGAGGAGGAAATTAGCAGGTTGCCGTCGCCATCGACCTCCGCCCAGGCGGCCTGTGTTTCGAGATAAAAATGCTCCTGCCCGCCGAACTCGAATTCCCCCTCCAGCCGGTGCGGACTCGCCGCCAGACCCGCGCGCCAATTGCCCCGGCGCATGTGGTTGGCATCCGTGTGAAAACTCTCCGCCGCGATGGCCTCGCGGATCGTCACGATGGGGGGCAGCGGCTCGTATTCCACCTCGACCAACCTCGCGGCCTCGCGGCAGATTTCCGGCGTGTCGCCGACCACCAGCGCCACCAGATGCTGATGGTAGAGCACTTCCGCTTCCGCGAAGAGGGTCTCGTCCTTGCGGCTGACGCCGACGTTGTTGTGCCCCGGCACGTCCTCGGCCAGCAACACCGCGCGCACGCCCGGCACGGCCCGCGCGCGGGTCGCGTCGCGCCGGAGGATGCGCGCGTGCGCGTGCGGCGCGCACACCGGCCACACGTCAAGCATGGACCGGCGTTGCGCCACGTCGTCCACGTACTGCGCGCGGCCGGTGACGTGGCCCGTGCTGCTTTCGTGCGGCAGCGCGCGGGAGTCGGAGGAGACGTTCCAGGCCGGGTCGCTGACAAAATCCCCGCGCGTGTCCTGCGGGCCTGGTTCGCCGCGCACGAACTTCTCCCACAGCCCGCGGATGACGCCGCGCCGGTATTCGGCGCTCCCGCGCCGGTCGGAGAGCGGGCTGAATTCCTCGCCGAGCGTGGCGAGGACCGTCTCACAGGCATCGGCCAGCGTGCGTCCGAGCTGCGCCTGTTCCGCTCGTTTCGCCCGCAGCGGGGTCGCCGCCATCCCGCCGAACGCCATCCGCGCGCGGGTGACGATCTGCCGCTCGTCGCATTCCACGGAAAACGCGGCGGAGACCGCGCTGATGTCCATCTCGCGCCGTTTGGACACCTTGAAGAACTCCGCCCGTTGCACACGCCGCCGTGGGAGGACGATTGCCTTGATGATCTCGCCCTCGCGCAGGGCGTTCCGACGGTAGCCGATGAAGAATTCGTCCAGCGGGATCGTGCGTTTCCCGTGTTCCTCGGAGACGAGTTGCAACGCCGCATCCAACGACAGGAGCACCGGCGCGGCGTCGCCGATGGGCGAGGACGTGGCCAGGCTGCCGCCGAGCGTCGCCCGGTTGCGCAACTGGCGAAACCCGAATAGCCAGAGCATCTTGCCTAACGAGGGAAATTCCTCGCCGATGGCCTCCTCAATCGTCGTCAGCGGAGCGGCCGAGCCGAGGTGCCAGGCGTCGGGTCCGCAGCGGACCTCGCGCAGTTCCGCCACCGCTTCCACGGAAATGAGCCGTGGACAGGTCGCCTGTTGTTTGTTGATCTCGACGCCGATCTCGGTGCCGCCCGCGATGAGCCGCGCGCCGGGGTCGCGCCGCAGGAGCGAGAGCAATTCCTCCAACGAGGCGGGCCGCAAAAAGGATTCGTTCCCGCGCTCGTAGTGACACGACGGCAGCGCGGACCGGTCGCCCAGCAGCCGCCGCGCGTGCGGATCGCAGGAAGCCTTCGCCGCGCAGGCTTTTCCACCCGCCTGTCCGTGGCAGAGGAGCGTCTCCCGCGCCGCGTCGCGGATGGGGCGGTAGCCCGTGCATCGGCAGAGATTGCCGCAAAGCTGGTCGGCGATCTGCCAGGGTTTTTGCAGGTCTTCCCGGTAGTACCCTTCGAACATCGACATGATGATCCCTGGCGTGCAGTACCCGCATTGCGAACCATAGTGCTTGACCATCGCCTCTTGCACCGGGTGGAGCGTGCCGTCCGCGCCCGCGACGCCTTCGACCGTCATCACCTCGCGGCCCGCGAACATCGGCAGCAGCGCGATGCAACTGTTGACCGCGCGCCACGCGGGCCGTCCGGCATGGTCCAGGTCCAGCAGCGCCACGGTGCACGCGCCGCAATCGCCTTCGTTGCAACCGCACTTCGTGCCGGTGCGGCCGTTGCGCCGCAGCCAGTCGAGCAGGGTCGTGTGCGTGGAGAGTTCGCGTACCTCCACGCATTCGCCGTTCAGCGAAAAAGAAAAGCTGCCCTCCGTGGCCCCTTGCATCCCGGTAGAATGCAGCAGGGCAGGCGTTTTGTCTCGCCCTATGGTGTTCCGCGTCGGCCGAGCAGGATTTTCAGGAACGAGCGCGAGCGGATTTCGTCCAGCGTCAATCCGGTCGCCAGCGCCTCGTCCTCGGTGATCGCCCCGCACGCGATGCCGCGCAGGAAGAAATTCAGCAGGCCCTGACCCGTCGCCGCGTCGTCGAACACGTCCCCGAAAAGCGACGCCAGCGCGGCTTTTTCCACGAACGCCTTCAGCCGCCCGGACGCCGTCGGCAACCCCGCCAGGAAGAACGAATACACCGCCGCGTAGCGCGCGACAAATTGCGCCGGGTGCAAATCCCAGCCCTCGTAGATGCCGTTACGCAACGAATGCAGCGTGTCCTCGAACGCCAGCCGCCACGCGCCGTGCACGGCCTCGCGGTTTTCGCGGAGCTGCGCGTCGGACAGGTCCGCGCCCCGGTGCGGACCGACGGGCAGGATGTTCGTCGCGCCGTCGGAGAGTTGCACCCCCGTGCCCGCCAGCGCGGCGACCATCACCGTGCGCGCGAAGTCGCACGCCGGGTGGCCCATCGCCTGGTACGCGGCCGTGATCCCGAACGATGCCGTGTAATCGTACACGCCGAAATGCAGGCTGGAACAACGCCCCTCCGACGCCTCGACGAAGCCCAGCAGCGGACAGCGCCCGGCCGCGTCGATGATCGCCTGCGGCGTCTCGACCATCAATTCCAGCCGCAACGCTCCCGCTGGCAGACCGAGCTTCGGCTCCAGCCGCGCGCACACCTGCGCCGCCGCCGTCACGTGCGCCGCGATCTGTACTTTCGGCACGGTCACGACGAAATTATCGGGCAGTTTCCCACCGGTCTTCGCCACGAGCGCCGACACGAACAGGTCGAACGTCCGCATGCTGCGCGCACGCAGGTCTTCGTTGAAGGGTTTGACGCGGATGCCGATGAAAGGCGGCAGCGTCCCGGCCGCGAACCCGGCGGCCACCTCGCCCGCGCTCGCCACGGCGTGCTCGTCCTCCTGCGCGTCGGGCCGGTTGCCGTAGCCGTCCTCGAAATCGAGGCGGAAATCCTCCACCGGTTCGCGCGCGAGCTTGGAGACGACGCGTGCGTACAGGTCTTCCGCGAAGGCCGGTTCCCACGCCGCGCCGAGCGCGCCGGCCAGCGCGGCAGGATCGGGCGCGTATTCGTGCAACGAACGCCGCGCCGTTTCGCCGAGTTTGCGCGCGGTGTCCGCCTTGAACAGGTGCGCGCCGCCGTAGACGACGTGCACGGGCTGGCGGCGGTTGGATTCGCCTGGATAGCGCGCGAGGAATGCCTGGTTGGCGGCGCGCAGGTCGTTGACGATTGGGGCAAGTTCTTCGGCGGAAAGCGTGGGTGTCATGGGAGCCGGTTCACGTCTTTGTAATAGATGTAACGCGCCGGCCCCGGACCCGCCGCGATGAACCATTGCGGACAATACGACGCGATCCAGAGCGAGTCCCCCGCCTGGACCGGGTGCCAATCGTCGTCGAGCCGGTACACCCCGCCGCCGTCGAGGAAGAGCATCCCGTGCTCCATGACGTGCGTTTCCACGAAAGGCAGCGTCGCGCCGGGATCATACGTGAAAATGTTGACGGCCATGTCCATCGCCGGGCCGTCGGGCAGGAGCGTCTTGAGCCGCGCGCGGGGATCGCCGAGGAACGGCGCTTCGGGCGCGTCGTTTTCGTGGCCGGTGAAAAACGACGGCGTTTCGTCGGTCTCGTCCGCCGTGTGTTCCCAGGTTTTGCGAAAGATCAGGACCCGCGTGCCCGCCTGCGTGCCGGTAAACTCGTACCACGAATCCGCCGGGACAAAGACGTACCCACCGGCCGCGAGCTTCTTGCCGTTGCACTTGCCGCCGCCCGCGATCACGTAAAAGAACCACTGGTCGCCGCCCGTGTAGCCGTGCCCCTCGCCGCCTTCCTCCAGATCGACGACGATCTGCGTGACCCGCGCGCCCAGCGCATGGGAAATGATGACATACGGCGTGCAACGCGTCCAACCCGGCAGCACGCTGGGGACGTACCCGTCCGGGGTGATGAGCGCGTAGTTGCGCCGGACGACGTTGCGGGTCAGGCCGAGTTTCGGGTACATCACAGTGTCATCGGTCGGGAACGACGAGCCGGCCGCCGGGCGCACCCACGGGCTGCCCGTCCAGGGCGACGGTGCGGCCACGCAGGATCGTCCGCCGGACCGCCCCGCGCAACGTGCGGCCGAGGTAGGGGGTCAGCTTGTGGCGGTATTGCAACGAACCGGCCGTCACGGGCGTCCCCCCGGCGGGATCGAACAGCACCAAGTCAGCGTCGGCCCCGAGGGCGAACCAGCCTTCCTTCGACGACAACCGGAACCGACCCGCCGGCGCGCGGGCGGTCAGCGACGCGATGAGGTCGGGTCCCAGACCCGCGTCGAACAGCAGCGGGAGCAGGTGCTGGCAACTCGCCACCCCACCCCAGACCTTGAAGAAATCCGCGTCCGTCTTCATCGACGGCGGGGCGGGCGAATGGTCCGAGCCAATCGTGTCCACGAAACCCGCCGCCACCCGGTCGAGCAGCGCCCGGCGGTCGGCGTCGGGGCGCAACGGCGGCGCGCACTTCGCCACCGCGCCGAGCCGTTCGGCGTCCTCGTCGGTCAGGACCAGATAATGCGGACACGTCTCGCAGGTCACGTCCACCCCCTCGTGCGCCGCCTCGTGGATGAGCCCCACCCCCTCGGCGCTGCTGACGTGGACGACGTGCAGCGCGCAACCGGTCTCCCCCGCGATGTCCAGGGCTAGCCGGATCGCTTCGAGTTCCATGTCAATCGGCCGCGAGTCGAGATAATCGCGCACGGTCGCGCCGCGCACGAGTTCGGGGTGGTCGATCTCGGCGTGCACCGCCACGAGCAGGTCCAGCGAGGCCGCCTTCTCCATGCCGGCCAACAATGTCCCGGCGTCCGCCCTGGGGAAATCGTCGATGCCGCTGTCCGACATGAACGCCTTCAGGCCCACGGCCCCCGCGTCGCGCAAGGCTTCGAGCTGGTCGAGGTTTCCTGGCACCAGTCCGCCCCAGAGCGCGAAATCGACCCACGATTTCCGCTCCGCGACCGCCCGCTTCGCCGCGAAGCTGGCCGCGTCGCACACGGGCGGCGTGGAGTTCAGCGGCATGTCGAAAAACGTCGTCGTCCCACCCGCCGCGCACGCGCGGGAGCCGGTGTCGATGCCCTCCCAGTCGGCGCGGCCGGGTTCGTTGAAATGCACGTGCGCGTCGATGGCCCCGGGCAGGAGCAGCAGGCCCCGCGCATCGATTTCCTCGCGGGCGCTGCCCTCCGCCAGCGCGACGATGCGGCCGTCCGTGATCCCCAGGGCGGGCAGGTTCGCGGCGTGGCGGATCAGGAGGTCGAAGGGCATGAGCGTCAATGCACGAGGTCCGGCGTTTGCGCCAGCCGCAACACAAAATCGCGCAACGCCGCCAGGGCTTTGGCCACGTCGGCGGTTTTGACGGATTCAGCGGGATGGTGGCTGACGCCGCCCTTGCAGCGCACGAACATCATCGCCGTCGGGCAGACGGCCGACAGCGCCGCCGCGTCGTGGCCCGCGCCGCTGGGCAGGAGCGGCGCGTCGGGTGCGTGGAGGCGGACGGCGGCGTGCAACAGGGCCGTCAGCCGCGGGTCGCAGGCCATGCTTTCCGCGTCTTGCATCGTGGTCCACCGCAGGCGCGTTTTTCTTTTGGCCGCGATCCCCTCCGCCTGCCGGCGCAGGGTGTCCACGGCGGCCCGACGGCGCGCGTTTTCCAGGTGGCGCACGTCGAGGCTGAGCGTCACCAGGCCGGGAATGACATTGCTCGCTCCCGGGCGCGCGTCGATCTGGCCGACCGTGGCCGTTACACCCGCGCGCTCGGCGGCCAGGATGAACTCCGCCGCCGCGCACAGGGCATCGCGGCGCAGGTTCATCGGCGTGGTCCCCGCGTGGCCCGCCCGCCCGGTGAACTCCACCCGCACACGCGTTTGCCCCGCGATGCCGCTGACCACGCCGAGCGCGAGGCCGCGCGCTTCGAGCACCGGGCCCTGTTCGATGTGGACCTCCGCGTAGGCGAGCAAGTCGCGGCGTTTGCGGCGGGCGCGTTCGATGCCTTTTTCGTCGATGGCGGCGAGGTCGCGTTTCGTGAGCGTGCCGGCCAGAGCGCGGCTGCCGAGGTAGGTGGATTGGTAGCGCACGCCTTCCTCGTCGGAAAAACCGATAACCTCCACGGCGAACGGCAGCCGGACGCCTGCTTCGCGCAGGGCGGTCACGGTGGCCAGGGCGGCCAGCACGCCCAGCGGACCGTCGTACTTCCCCGCGTCGCGCACGGTGTCGAGGTGCGAACCGAGCAGCAGCGTCTTCGCGCGCGGGTCGTCGGCGCAGGGCCAGCGGCCGATGAGATTGAACGCCGCGTCCTCGCGCACTTCCAGCCCGGCGGCGCGCATCCAGCCGCCGACGAGGGCGTTCGCGCGGATCATGGCCGGGGAGTGAAACGTGCGGGTCAGGCGGCCCGGTTCGTCGCTGACGCGGCCGAGTTCGTCGCACCGGCGCATCAACTCCCGCGATAGGTGCTGTAGGCCCAAGGGGTGCAAAGTAAGGGAACGTGGTAGTTGGCGGTCGCGTCGGCGACGCGGAAGCGCACCGGCACGCGGTCGAGGAACGCCTTCTCGCCGAAGTAGTCGCCGACGTGGAAGGTGAGTTCGTATGCACCCGCCGCGAGCGCGTCGGCAACGAGCAGCGGCGCGTCCGTGCGGCCGTCGGCGTTGGTGGAAACCGTTTTCAGGAGGGTGTTTGTGTCGGTTGAGCGCAGTTCGATCCGCATCCCGGCGGCCGGGCGGCCGTGCAGGAGGTCGAGGACGTGCGTGCTGAGTTTGCCCATGACGATAACGAGCCGCGTCAGCGACGTTCCAACCAAGGTAGGGATGCCTCTCCGAGGCAGTCCCAAATTTGGCTTGGATCATCTGTCCTGGGCTCACACGTTTCCAGAAACAACAGGGACTGCCTCGGACCCTCATCTCTACCTTGGCGACGACCGGCCGCTTCGCAGCCTGACCAGAAAGACACGTTCATTTAATCAAATCCTCCAGCCGCAGGCGGGCGATCTTGTAAATCTCCCCGAGCGCCGCCGCAAGTTCCTGCGCCTCGGTATTGCGCAAACGCACCGGAAACGCCGCCAGGATGGCGTCCTTCTTGTGCAAGCGCGCGCAGATGACGAACGGAAACCCGAACCGCGCCTGGTACTCGGCATTGTACCGCCCGAAGAGCGCCCCCTCCTCCGCCGACAAACCCATTAATCCGGCGGCGGCCTGCTCGCCCTGGGACTCGGCGGTCAGCACGGCGCGGCCGACCAGGTCGGGGTGCGCGCGGATCAGCGCGGTCTGCTTTTCCTGCGACGAACCACGTACCTCCCCACACATCGCTTGCCACAACGCCTCCACGCTGCCAAACGGCCGCCGGTCGGCCACCGCCTCGGCGATCCAGGGCGAATGCTCGAACACCGGCCCGACCGTGCGCACGAACTCCCCGCGCCCGGCGGCGTTGACGGTGGACAGATCGGTCGGCGGCATCGAAGATTCCTTGGGTTCCCTCGGGAAAAAGGCTTACAACTGGGCCGGGCATCCGGCAAACAGTTTATCCATGCGCGCAAGATTGATCGACCACCGATACGGCAAGTCGCGCGTGCGCGTCCTCAAGGTCCTGCGGGACGGCGCGACCCACACCCTCAAGGAACTCGACGTGTCCGTGCGGCTGAGCGGCGATTTCGAGTCGTCGTACACTTCTGGCGACAACAGTCGCGTGATCCTCACCGACACCATGAAAAACACCGTCCACGCCCTCGCCAGGGACGCGCTGGGCGAGGAAACCGAGCGGTTCGCCGTCACGCTGGCGCGGCATTTTTTGGAACGTTATCCGCAGGTCCACCGCGTCTCGATCAAGACCTGGGAACGCGTCTGGGACCGCCTCAACATCGACGGCAAACCGCACCCGCACAGTTTCACCCAGGCGCAGGGGGCGCGTCCGACGGTGCAGGTCGTGGCGGCGGCCAACGACACCACGGTCGAGTCGGGCATCGAGGATTTGCTCATCCTCAAATCGACCGCTTCCAGCTTCAAGGATTATCCCAAAGACGAGTTCACCACCCTGCCGGAAACCGACGACCGCATCTTCGCCACGTCGCTCGCCGCCACCTGGACGTGGCGCGACACACCGGCGGACTACCGGGCGGCCAACGACACGATCCTCGCCGCGCTGGTCCGGCCGTTCGCGCTCAACCACAGCCCGAGCGTCCAGACCACGCTGTTCCAGATGGGCGAATCGGCCCTGGCGGCCTGCGCGCAGATCAAGCTGGTCCGGCTGGCGATGCCGAACAAGCATTACATCCCCATCGACCTCTCGCGTTTCGGCCGGGAGAATCGCAACGACGTTTTCCTGCCCACCGACGAGCCGCACGGCCAGATCGAGGCCACGCTGACCCGCGCATGACCCCGGATGACGTTTTGCGCGAACTCCTCGACGCCCGGGCGCGGCGCGAGCGTTGCGCGCTGGTCACCGTGGCGGCGGCGCGTGGGTCCACCCCGCGCGAGGCGGGCACGAAGATGCTCGTCTACGCGGGCGGCCGGATCGCCGGCACCGTCGGCGGCGGACGCCTGGAGTCGCTCGTGATCGAGGAAAGCCTCGCCGCGCTGACGGCCAACGCCCGCACGCCCACGCTCAAGACGTACCCCTTGCGCGAGGGCCTGAGCGAATCCTTCGGCGCGGTGTGCGGCGGCGAGGTCACCGTCCTCATCGAGCCGCAAATCCTGGCAGAGGCGCTTTTTATCGTCGGCGCGGGGCATTGCGGACTGGCCATCGCGCGGCTGGCGGCGGCCTGCGGCTGGCACGTCACGGTCATCGACGACCGTGCGGACCTGCTCGGCGCCATCCCCGCCGGGATCGTCACGGCGACAGCCGCCGCCCCGGCCGAATGGATCGCCGCGCGCGACTGGCAACACGACGAGGCGTTGGCGCTCGTCAGCCGCAGCTATCCGCTGGACCGCGATTGTCTCCTGGCGGCCCTGCGGCGCGGCGGGATGGGCTATCTCGGCATGATGGGCAGCCGCCGCAAGGTGCGGATGGCGTTCGGGGAAATCGAAGCGGCCGGCATCCCGGCCGAACGCCTGGCCGACGTGTACGCCCCGCTCGGTCTGGACCTGCACGCGGAGTCCCCGGCAGAGATCGCCGTCAGCGTGATGGCGCAGGTGTTCCAGGTGATGCGAACCGCGCAGGGCGGGCACTTGCGGCAGTCGTCCGCGCGTGACTGAGCCTTGCCTCTCGCACTTTGGTGCAACTCATATAAAATTGCCTCTTGTGAATGCCTTTGAAACCACCGCCACGTTGGACGATGCCTTGCACTTGACGTTGCGTGAACCGATCCCGTTTCCGGCGGCAGGCAAATGCCGGGTCATCGTCCTCTTCGACAACCTGGAAGGAAATCCACCACCGACATGGCCAGAAGGATTTTTCGAGCGCATTCGCATCGACGACCCCACTTTCGTGCGTCCTGACCAAGGAGTGGCACCTGAGATCCAACCTTTGGATTCGTATCGTGAAAGTGCTACTTGATACCAACGTGTGTATCGCCGCGATTCGCGGACACGCGAAGGTTCGTCAACTTTTGTCCCAGTCTCTTCCCGGAGATTGCTTGGTTTCTACGATCACGGTGTTCGAACTTTTCGTCGGGGTTTTCAAAAGTCGTTTGCCCGAACGGGAGGAAGCCAGCGTGCAGGAGTTTCTCTCAACTTTGTGGACGGTAAAACTCGATGGGGCGGCAGCGCAATGTGCCGCCCGGGTGAGGACAGAGTTAGAACGGAGTGGAAATCCCTGTGGACCGTACGACACGCTGCTGGCCGGTCACGCCCTTTCGCTCGGAGCGAGCATCGTCACTGGCAACGTGAGGGAGTTTTCCCGTGTCGTTGGACTGCGCGTCGAGAACTGGCTGGCGTAACCGCCCGCGGGTGCCTCAACCCACCACCGGCTCGAACAGCGGCACGATCCGCATCTCCGGTACCAGCACCAGCCCCTTGTCCGTCAGGCGGATCGCCGGGATGACGGAAAGCGGGATCAGGTTAAACCCCATGAAGGGCAAGGTGCAGCCGACCTCGTTCCACGCGCGTTTGAGCTTTGTCATCTCCTCGGCCACGATTGTCGCCCGTTTGTCGGAGAGCAACCCCGCGATGGGTAGATCGACCATCGCCACCACCTGCCCGCCGCGCACGACGCACACGCCGCCCTGCTTCGCCTGCAACGCCGCGACCGCCACGCGCATGTCGGCCTCGTTCGTGCCGGCGACGAGCAGGTTGTGCGAATCGTGTCCCACGCTGCTGGCCACCGCCGCGTCGCGCAGGCCGAAGTCCATCAGGAACCCGTGCGCCACGTTGCCCTCCGAGCGGCCGTAACGCTCGACGACCGCCACATGGCAAAGCCCGTGCCCGGCGAGCAATTCCGGCCAGCCGCCCGCGCCGGGAGCGAGCGTGACCCGTTCGTGGGCCAGGATGATGCCCGGCAGCGCCGTGCGGATCACGTTGGCAACCACCGGGTCGGTTGGTAGAGGCGGCACCAGACCCAACTCCGAGGCAGGCGCGCAACGGATCGTGCGGTACGCGGCGGCCGGGTACTGGTAGCGCCGGCCGAGCGCCTCGTCGAGCAGCGGCGTGATCTTGCGGTCATCGACGACCAGTTCGCCGCCGTACCACGTGCTCTGCGGTTCGAGGGCGTCGTTGAGCAACACGAGATCGGCCCGGCGTCCCCCGCCCAGCCCGCCGATCTCGCCGTCCAGGCCGTAGCGCGTGGCGGGATGCAGCGAACCCAGACTCCACGCCCGCGCGGGGGGCAACCCGGCTTTGACCACCTGCCGCGTCACCCAGTCCAACCCAAAAGTGAACACGTCGTCGGCATCCCGGTCGTCCGTGCAGACGCAAATCCGCTCCGTGTTCGCGCCGAGTTCGGTCACCGTCTTGATCGCTTCGGGCAGCGAATGCCACGGCGTCGTCGGCGGTCCGCCGCGCAGGAAAATCCAGAGGCCCGCTTCCAGCAGATCGTCGGCGATGTCGCGGTCGATGGCCTCGTGCGTGTCCGTGACGCCGCTGGCCGCGTACGCCGCGACGAACTCCCGTCCGTAGATGTGCCCACACACGGGTCGGCCCCGCGAGAGCGCCGCCGCCAGGACCGCGTGGCTGCGTTCGTCGCCCATCGTCACCTGCACGAAATCCATCTTCTCGCCGAGCGCCACCGCCTCGGGCCAGCGGTCGAAGAGCGCGCCGATTTTCTCCGCCGTCAGGTCGCCGCCGGCGGTTTCGAGTTCGGGCGAGGTGGCGGGCACGGTGCTGGGCACCGTCAGGTACACCGAAAGCGGAGCCTGCCGGGCGTCTTCTAACATCATCTCGATCCCCGCCACGTCGAGCACGTTGCCGATCTCGTGGCTGTCGCAAAAGACGGTGGTCGTCCCGTTGAGCAGTGCGCCTTCAGCGTATGCGCACGCGGTCATCATGCTGCTCTCGATGTGGACGTGCGGATCGACCAGACCCGGCGCGATGATCCCGCCGCGCGCGTCGTAGAACGTCGTCCCGGCCGTCGTGCGTGGACAATCGCCAGCGGCTTTTACCGCCGCGATCCGGCCCCGGTGAATCCAAATTTCGCGGCCGTCGTGGATGCGTTCCGAATACGTCGAGAGCAAACGCGCCCCCGTGATGACCAACCCGGGCGCGAGTCGGCCGGAAGCGACGGCGGCGAGTTCGCGCGTCAACGAGGCGAGCGGAGGAATGGAAAAGCGGTTCAAAGGCATGGGGTCGGTGTTAAAGCGTGTTCACCATCGATCTAATGTACGCCAGGGTCAGGCAATCCCGCGCGCCCCTGCTCTTTGCTCCCACTTCGGAAGGTTGATTCCCTTCACGATCAGCCACAGGCAGAGCCCCCATTCCGCGGGGATGCCGGGCAAAAGAATCCAGGGGAACAGGTGCGCGGCGAACCCCGGAGCGAGGATGCCCGCGAAGCTGTTGGCCGAATAACCCAGGCCGGCAATGACCAGCAACGGGCCGAAGACTTTGGGCAAGTAACCCGATTTGTAGACCAAGTACCCTTGCAAGACCAGACCACTGCCGAAGAAGATCAGGCTGAGATTGTAGCCCAGGCCGTGGATTCGGAGACAAAGGTACGCCAGGGTATGCAACTGTCGCGGATCGAAGGCCATCAGGTAGTCCGCCCGACCGAGGACGATCAAGGCCGTGTATTCGATGAGCTTGGCGACGCTATAAACGGCGACAAACACCAACCTGAAAAACGCCGCGAGCAAAGACAGGTTCTTGCTCACCGGCCTGAGCAACACATACAGGATCATCGCCAGCGCGACATCGCAAACGCACGTAAGCATCTCGCCAGCCAGACTGACCCGGAACAGTGTCTCTGACCCGAGGATGCGGCTGGCTGTCGCGGCGGGGTCGCCATCCACGATGAGCCTGCCCCTGACGAACGCCTCGCCAAAGAGCGCGGCCACGATGATGAACAAATAGAGGACCCCACCGATCCGGGCGTAAGTCAGTGGCCAGCGATCAGAAGACTGAACCGTCATTTCGTTTTCCTTGGCGATGGGCATCGATGTGGGGTAGAGGAAAGCGTCGGTTCGGACCGTTGGAAAGCAAAGTGGTGGCGAGCGTCCCTAGTAAGGAATCTTGTCGGGTTTGGCAATCCATTCCTGCATCACCGGCCATGCTTCGTCGCGCAACAGCGGCACGGCGGGAATGGAACGTTTTTCCAGAGGCAGGGAAATTTCGTGGTAGATCGCCGCGTCATCGAAACCGGCCCGCGCGGCGTCCGCGCTGACGCTGGCAAAATAGAGCCGGTCCAGCCGCGCCCAGTAGATCGCCGCCAGACACATCGGGCACGGCTCGCAGCTCGCGTAGATCGTGCAACCGGCCAGCGAGGGCGTGCCTAACTTCCGCGCCGCCGCCCGGATCGCCACCACCTCCGCGTGCGCGGTGGGGTCATTGGAAGACGTGACCTGATTGCATCCCTGCGCGATGATCTCGCCGCCGCGCACGATCACCGCTCCGAACGGCCCGCCCTGCTGACTGCGCATCCCCGCGAACGCCGCGGCGATGGCGGCACGCATGAAATCCTCCGGTCCCTTTTGCGTTGGCATGGAGATGGTATGGCGGTTCGCCGTGGAAACGGCAAGCGGGATGAAGCGGCGACTGGTGGCGCGCCGGTCGTGGCTGGAGGCGGCATTTGAACACAGAGACACGGAGACACGGAGACCGGAGGAGCAAGGCAAAGGCAGAAGGGGGCTAAGAGAAAATGTCTCCT
>CAZZYS010000018.1:15528-27183 GCA_964658285.1 uncultured Verrucomicrobiota bacterium | reverse complement strand
TGCCACGAGTCCAACCCCGAGGCCACGGCGGTCGGCGGCATCTTCGGCTACTCGCACACGGCGGGCGGTTACGACGGGGGCCAGGCGGAATACGTCCGCGTGCCCTACGCCGATGTCAGCCCGACGGTCATCCCCGACTGGATGGACCCGGACGACGCGGTCATGCTCACCGACGTGACGCCCACCGGCTACCAGGCCGCCGAGATGGGTGGCATCCAGCCCGGGGACACGGTGGTCGTGTTCGGCGCGGGACCGGTGGGGATCATGGCGGCGCGTTGCGCGTGGCTCTTCGGCGCGGGCCGGGTCATCGTGATCGACCACGTGCAATACCGGCTCGATTTCGTGCGCGGCTACGCGCCGTGCGAGGCGTATAATTTCAAGGAAATCGACGACGTGGTGCTCTTTCTCAAGAAGACCACCGACGGCATGGGTGCCGACGTGTGCATCGACGCCGTGGGCGCGGAAGCCGCCGGCAACTTCGCGCAAACGCTCCTGGGGCGGAAGCTTTTCCTGCAAGGCGGCTCGGCCACCGCGCTGCACTGGGCCATCAACGGCGTGAAGAAGGGCGGCATCCTCTCCATCGTCGGGGTCTACGGGCCCATCGACACGCTCATTCCCATCGGCAACGTGGTGAACAAGGGGCTGACGATCCGCGCCAACCAGGCGTCGGTAAAACGCCTCCTGCCGCGCCTCATCAAGCATATCCAGGATGGCGTGCTCGACCCCAAGGCCATGATTACCCACCGCATCCCGCTGGAATACGTGTCCGACGCGTACCGTATTTTTTCGGCCAAGCTCGACGGCTGCATCAAGCCGGTGCTCTTGCCGCCCTCTGCCCGCAACTAGCCAGAAACAACGCCAACGCTATGGAACACACACCAATCGATCCGACGCAGATCAAGGGATGGGGCGTGGACGCCGATCCGAAGAACGACCCCACCTACCCGATGAAGCGGCGCACAGACGCCGAGCAAAAGGGCTACACCTGGGAGCGTCCGCCGCAGCAGCCAGCCACGGTGGAGGTGCTGCATTCCAACGAGCGGCCCAACCTCACGGCCGTTTTCGGCACGGTGTCGCCGCCCACGGGTCTGAGCGGCTGGCTGCGGCGGTTCGCTTTCAACTACAGCGAATCCGACTACAAACATTGGCTGCCGCTGATGCTGGCGGACCGGGTGGGGGAGGTCGAAGGTGTGTTGGAAGACCTCGGTCGCGGCCATCTTCCTAACCTCCCCGGCGAACTCGGCTGGTGGGCGGAATGGAAATACAATCGCAAAAACCTGGTGACGCGAATCGCGCTCGGAGCCGTGCTCATTGCCGTGGTGAGCGGTTCTTTCCGGGGCAGAGCGCATCGCTCCTACCGGAAGTAGCCCGGCAGAATCTTGGGAAGCGGGTCACCCTACTGGCGCGATGACGAACGGCTTGCTTCTGGGTGGCGGGTTTCCGTTGACTGAAATCCACTGCCGGGTCGGACAATCGGAGTACCGATGAGACCATGGCTTCCAAGCTCTGTCGAATCGACTTGCCACCGACTTTGGGACGTGCGAAGTCAGTTCCTGATGGCTGGCAGCGGAACGGATTTTGAATTCGGGGTATTTCACCTTCGGGTGGAGCCCTCCGTTCACGCATTTTTCTGAACCGGGGGGCATGAGGGCGAATGAATCAGTTGTCGATGCGGTTACCCGGCCATTGACGAGGGAGATGCCGGTATAGCTCAGTTGGTAGAGCAGCTGATTTGTAATCAGCAGGTCCGGGGTTCGAGCCCCCGTGCCGGCTATCCCGTGAGTGCCACAAGACCAGGCACTCTTTTTGCGAGACCAAAAGGGATGGCGTCCGGCGATGGCAGCTCGATGCCACCGGTTGTCGTGGTCTCCGCCAACGCGGAAACTCCGTGGAAGCATGTGGCGTTAAAAACCTCCAGAGCCCCGCCGGATGGAGACCCGTCTCCATTTCGCGGAGACCGGCTTCGCCTGGAACGATTTTAGGAATCCGCCACCTCAAGATGTAATTACTTCAGAGAAAGTAGTTTATGATACATCTGATTTTCGTGGCACACCGTTAGCTAAGTGCGTCCACACCTCTGCAAACAACTGCGTGAGGGATCAAACAAAACAACCTGATAGAAAACAGAAACATTATGGCAACCGAAACCGTCTCTCTCGAAAAACTCGAAGAAAACATCGTCAGCAACGCCCGGAAGAACGTTGACTACCGCAAGCGCCTGCTGGACGATCCCAAGGCCCTCCTGGAGTCCCAGATCGGCCAGCCCTTGCCCTCGGGCTTCAAGGTCAGCGTGCTCCAGGAGACGCCCACCCAGGCCTACATCGTCCTGCCCTACGATGCGCCGAAGTCCGGCAGCGAACTGTCCGACGAGGACCTCGAAAGCGTCGCCGGCGGCAAGGCCAAGATGAACAACGTGACCTGCACCAGCGGCAGCAGCATCGGTCTGCAGCAGACGACGGTCATCGACATCGAAGCCAAGCTGGCCTGATCCAGCTCCGGAAGCGATGATCCATCGCCTCCAGGGTCGACGGCGCAATCGCCGTCGGCCCACCGGAGTCCCGGAACGGCGACGCGCGCCCGGTCGGAGTCCGGACTTCTCTCTCATCGGGACATTCTTCGCGCCGACCGTTCCCTTGCCCGCGCGTGGGTAAAGTTGGCAAAATTCTACGCGGCCATGCACGCCTCCCCTCGCATCGCCCACGGCCTTCCGGCCCACGCACGACGGTTGGAAATCGCCGCGCGTGCCAGTCGGCTCGACGAACGGCTCGGCCCGCTTTATCGGTCCGACGACCATCACGAACCGGACGCCAGGGCGCTGATCGCCGGACGCCTGGCGCAGTGGGAACGCGCTCTGAACCGCGAGGGCGAATCGCACGAACACGCCGCGCTGGCCAAGCGGCTCGCCTGGGACGGCCTGGCCCTGGAAACCTTGGCTAATGCGCTGGGTCCGGTGGTGCTGGCCGACCGGGAAACGCCGCCCGCGTGGCTCGATTTGCTCGCGGAGGTGACGACGGCCGCCAGCGAAGGGGAAGACGGCGAAACGCCGCCCGCGGAGCGTATGTTTACCCCGCCCGGGGAGGTTGAAAACACGATCCCGTTCTTCGCGCTCTGTCAGCCTTTTCTCGTCGTTGCCCGCCGCCGGTTGGCGGCGCTGGCGGGTCTGACCCTGCATTGGCTCACGCCGGATGCCGCCGCCGGGTTGGCCGCCGACCTGATCCGTCAACTCGCGTTACAGGGTGCCCACGCGGCCCAGGAGCGCTTTGGCAGCTTCCGCGCCAGCCATCTTTCCGTGTCCGCGCCCGCCGCGCCGAACGGGATTTCGACGGGGGTCTACGATGGCTTCGTCGCCTCGACGCGGCGCGACGGGATGGGAGATTTTTTCAGTGAATACAGCGCGCTGGCGCGTCAGCTTTGCCTGCGGACCCAGCAATGGATAACCAACACCGCCCGGTTGCTCGCGCGGCTGGAGGCGGACCAGGCGGAAATCCAGGCCGCCTTCCTCGAAGGCCGACCGCCGGGCAGTATCCGGGCGGTGCGCGCGGGACTTTCCGACCGCCATCACGGAGGCCAGCAGGTGACCGCCCTGGAGTTCCAGAGCGGGCTTCGATTGATCTACAAGCCCAAGAGCCTCGCGCAGGAAGCAGCCTTTCAGAGCCTGCTCGGCTGGCTGGCGGGCACGGCCGCCCCGGACCACCGCGAGGAAGAGTTTCCCCTGCCGCCGCCGCTGCGTCTGCTCCCACGCGAGGGCGGTTACGGCTGGGTGGAGTGCGTCGAACCGTCCGCCTGCGAGGATCGGGCCGGGGTGGCACGTTATTATCGTCGGGCGGGGGGATTGCTGTGTCTGTTGCACGCCCTGGGCGGCAACGATTGCCACCGGGAAAACGTGTTCGCCACCCGCGAGGGACCGGTCCTGGTCGATATCGAGTCGCTGTTGCAACCCGCCTGGGACCCGACCAACCCGGAAGCGGGTGCGGCGACGCCGGCCCCGGCATCCGTCTTGCAAACCGGTCTGCTGCCGCTCTGGAAGCGTGGTTCGGACGGTGAGTTCGCCGATGTCAGCGGGCTGGGCGGACAGGGCAACCGGCGCACCCGCCTGCGCCGCCGGGTCTGGCGCGGGATCAACACCGACGGGATGCACTTGGCGGAGGAACCAATCGTCACCATCGCCACGCCGAACGTCCCCACGCTGGACGGGGAGGCGCAACCGCCGCAGGACCACGCAGGGGCGTTGCTGGCGGGGTTCGAGCAATGTTATCGTTTCCTGCTGGTGCACCGGGAAGAAATCGCGTCCCCGGACGGTCCGCTTCGGGCTCTCGGCACGGCCGATCCACGCCTGATCTGCCGGGCCAGCAACCTGTACGGGAAACTGCTGCGCGCCCTGGCGGAAAATCCGCGCTACGCGCGTGACGGTTTCGAGCGCAGCGTGGCCATCGAGGCGCTCACCCGGCCGCTCCTGGCCGCCCCGCGCAAGCCCGGGCTGTGGGCGCTACTAGCCACCGAGCGGCTGGCGGTCGAGGACGGGGACGTGCCGTTTTTCACCGTCGCGCAGGTGGCCGGGACGCTGGGCATCGCGCCGGGACTCTTCGCGCCGGATTTCGCGGCGGCACTGCGCCGGTTGGGCGAGGACGATCTGGCGCGGCAAACCGACATCATCCGCGCCTCGCTCTTGCGCACCGCCGAGTCGGAACTCTTGCAACCGCTTGCCCGGGCGGTGGCGGCCATCCCGACGGACCTGCCGTCACTCACCGACGCGCAACTGCTGGCGGAGGCGTGGCGGCTGGCGGCGGAGATCGTCGCGCGGGCGGAGGTCAACGAACAGGGTGCCTCGTGGCTCTCGCCCGACGCCTTGCGGCCCGGCGTGGACGGCGCACGCGGCGCGCCATTGTATTTCTACGGCGGCGCGCCGGGCATCGCGTTTTTCCTGGCGGCCCTGGACCGGGTGACCGGCGATAGTCAACACCGTGAACTGATCGAGGCCAGTTGCCGGCCGATCCACGCGTTTCTGGATTCACCGACTTTCCCGCAGTGGGTCGGACGCGAACCGCTCGGCGCGGCGCTGGGCCTGGGCAGCGTGGTCTACGCGCTGTCGCGGATCGGCGAATTCCTCGGCGAACCGGCGTACCTGGAAACCGCCGCCCGCACCGCGCGCTGGATTCTTCCCGAGCGCATCCTGGCGGACACGAGTTACGACGTGCTCAGCGGCTCGGCCGGCGCGATCCTGGGTCTCTTGACTTTCCATCAAATCACCGGGGAGGGTTTCGCCCTGGATTTGGCGGTGCAATGCGGCCGGCACCTGTGCGCCAACGCGCGGCCGACTCCCGGGCAGGGTGTCGCGTGGCCGACGGGTCAGCGGGGCGCGTTGCTCGCGGGTTTCGCGCATGGCACCGCTGGCATCGGCTACGCGCTGGCGCGGCTGCACGCGGCCACCGGGGGCGATGAACCGTCGTTCTTGCAAACCGCGCGGGCGGCCGTCGCCTACGAACAGTCCATCTACGCCGAGCAGGCCGGGAACTGGCCCGTGGTGGCATCACCCGACGATCCGCCCCGGGAACCGTTATTTCTGAGCACTTGGTGCCACGGCGCGCCGGGCATCGGCCTGGGCAGGATCGGCGGTCTGACGGCGCTCGACGACGCGCCGGTCCGCCGGGACATCGCGCTGGCGCTCAAAAACGTGGTCAACGGCGGATTATCCAACATCGACCATCTTTGCTGCGGCAACCTGGGCCGGATCGAAATCGCCTGGACCGCGGCGCACGCTCTCCAGCGGCCGGAACTTGGCGCGGTCGCCCGCGCGGCCGCCAGCTACGTCGTCGGTCAGGCGGCGCGGGCGGAGGGCGCTTACCGGCTGCGGACCGACGCGGTGGAAAACCGCTTCTTCGAGGCCGGTTTCTTCCGGGGCGTCAGCGGGATCGGTTACTCGCTGCTGCGCCTGGTCCAGCCGGAACTTCCCTGTCCGTTGTTGTTCGCCTGAAATCACGGCCGTTATCCCACGAATCCCTATGAACGAAACCCATGATCTAACTACCATTCCGGTCCTCGATGCGGAACAATCAACGGCTCTGCGCACGCAAATTTTTGACCTCAAAGCACAATGGACGCCACGCCATCCGAGCGCGCCGTTTTACACTCTCGGAGTCGCGAGCTATCTGGACGCGGCCCAGAAGGGAGGCGAGGTCTACGAGCGGGAGGCCGCCGAGAGCAACCCCCGGATGCAAGAGCATTTCCAGCCGCTGTATGACCGGTTGATCGCCGTGCTGGCGGCACATCTCGACCGGCCGGTCGCCTACGCGGCGGGATTCGCGTTGCCGGGATTCCACATCTACCTGGCCGACGAGCGGTTTTGCGCGCCGGTGGCGTCGGTTCATTATGATTTGCAATACTCGCGTCTGGACTGGTCGCGGCTCGGCGGCTACGTGCCGAACCGCCATCTATCGATGACCCTGCCCATCGCGCTGCCTGCCCGCGGCTCGGGGCTCGCCCACTGGCCCATCCGCGCGTTGAATTCGTTCCAGAACGACGAGGAACGCGAACGCTTCCAGCGCGAGGAGCGCCGGTTCCACCCCTACGCCGTCGGCGAGATGGCTTTTCACTCCGGCCACATGCTGCACCAGTCGGTGCTGATGGAAACGGCCAACCCCGGCGAGGATCGGATCACGCTCCAGGCGCACGCGGCGCTGACCAAAAGCGGCGAATATCTCGTGTATTGGTAAGCCCACCCGCTTCGTTTTATGAATGCCACCATCGACGCCCCTGTTGCCACCAACATCGAATACCGGGTGCTTGACCGCACCAGCGAAACCACGGCGCTCCTGCCTTTCCACGCGCTGACTTTTCCCAGCCTGCGCGCCTTGCTCGACGGACAGGACCCGGCGGCGCGGCCGGTCGCGGTCGGCGCGTTGCTCGACGGCGAGCCGATTGGCCTCGCGCTCGGCGGATTGCCGAACACCCCGGAACGTCAACCCGCCCTGGTGTCACTCTACGTCCTGCCCGCGCACCGGCAACGCGGCCTCGCCACCGAACTGCTGGCCCGTTTCGAGCGCGAGATGGCCGCACGCGGCTGCACGGAAGTCGAAACCGTCTTCACGACCAACAAACCCGGTGCCGCGGAGTTCGCCGCCGTGCTGGCCAGGCGGGAGTGGTCGCCGCCCGAGATGCGGATGCTGCTCATCAAGCTCAACATCCACAGCCTGCGCACCGCGGACTGGTTCCAGCGGACGCCGCTGCCCGCTGATGAAGAAATCATCCGCTGGCGCGATGTCACGGAGGCCGAACGCGAGGACTTGCGCCGTTGGCAGGAGCAGGAAAGCTGGATCGCCAAGGACCTCGTGCCCTTCGACCACGAGAAGGGCGCGTGCCTGCACACGAGCATGGCTTTGCGCAAGGGCGGGCGCATCGTCGGCTGGATGATCTGCCATCTCATCGACAATGTTCATCAGCGATACACCTGCGGGTATGTCCGGCCGGAGTTGATGCGGCTGGGCCGGTATTTCCAGTTGATGGTGGCGGCTTCCGAGCCGCTGTGCACGCCGGAATATCCGGCCAGCGTCCCGATCTACACCGTGCCCTCGTGGCATCCGCGCATGGTGCGTTTCGCCGACCGCCGGATGGTGCCGCACGCGACCTTTCGCGGGGAAACGATGGGGTCCCGCAAGGCGCTCGACCCGACGGCGTCGGCGGCATGAGCACCTCGCCCATCGACGCGGAAGATTGGGCGGTGATCCCGAAGTTCCACCTCGGCGAGACGTACTTTGCCTTTGCGGCGGCCCCGGCCATCCTGGCGCGGCACGGCGGCCGTCGGCTCAAGGTCATCGTGCCGGATCATCTCGGCGACATCGGGCGGCTCTTCGCCCACCATCCCGTCGATCACGTCGACATCCGGGCTGTGCCTGTTGAAAGCATCCGCAGCGCGCCGGGCTTCCGGCGCGGCGAACCGTTCTACTGGCATCCGCTCGAAAAAGCGCCGGAGTTGATCCGGTCCTACGCCGGCGCGACGGTCGCGTTTTCCCGCATGTACCTGGACATGCTGGGGCTGCCGGTCGAGGGGACGTTCGGCCCGCCCCGGCTGCCGGACGACGTGGCCGAGGCGGCGCGCAAACGCTTCGAGCGACTGGGCCTGATCGCGGGGCGGACCGTCATGGTGTCACCGACGGGTCGTACCCTGACACCGCCGCCCACGGAATTCTGGCAACGGCTGGTCACACGGCTGCGCTCGCAGGGTTGGACGGTTTGCCAAAACATGTCGGCCGCCGAGGCGGAAGCGGGCGAGGGCCTGCCGGGCTGCGTCCCGCTCGTTTGTCCGCTCAGCGAACTGCTGCCACTGGCGGAACTGGCCGGCTGGGTCATCAGCGCGCGGACGGGAGTCTGCGATTTATTGTCCACCGCGAAGGTGCGGCTCACCATTGTGGCGACCTATCGCGCGTTGAACCCGGTCGGTGCCGGCAGCGCTCGCGCGGAGACGGCGGGCACGCTGTATCGCATGATGAACCCCGTGCGCGAGCCGACCCGGGTGCTGTGGGACCTGGCCTCCTGCGGACTGCCGGACGGGGCGACGTATTTCTATCTCGGCAAGGACGAGCCGTCTGAAGCCTTCGTGGACCGCGTCCTCGCCGAAAACGTGGACTAATTCCTTTCCCCTACGCGCCGTGCTCGACTATCTCATCATCGGCGCGGGCATGACCGGCGTGAGCCTCGCGCGCCTGTTGCAGTTGCGCGGCGAGACGAACTTTCTGGCGCTCGAAGCCGCGCCGACGGCAGGCGGACTCTGCCGTTCGGTGGAAGTGCAGGGGCATCACCTCGACGTGGGCGGCGGCCATTTTCTTTGCACCAAATACCCGCGCGTTTACGACTTCATCTTCGCCCATCTGCCGAAGGAAGAGTTCAATCGCTTCACCCGCGTCTCGAAAATCCGCCTGGATGACGGACTGGCGGTCGATTACCCACTGGAGTCCAACATCTGGCAACTGCCGGTCGAGAAACAGATCGATTATCTGCTGGCCTGCCTGCAAGGCGGTGAGGAGGTCGGCCGCAGCGAACCGGCGAACTACGAGGCGTGGATTCGCTGGAAGCTCGGCGCGCGGGTGGCGGAGGATTATTTGCTGCCCTACAACCGCAAAATCTGGGGCGTGGAGCCGGAGGAGATGGACGTGGACTGGCTGCACAAAATCCCGCGTTGCAGCGCGCGGGAGATGTTGCGCACCTGCCTGACCCGCTCGTCCGACCGCGCGAAGATGCCCAGTCACCAGGAGTTTTTCTATCCTCGGCACGGCGGTTTCCAATCGATCTTCGACGCCATCCTCGCGCCCGTGCGCGACCGGGTCGAGACGGGGACGCCGGTCGTCTCCCTGCGCCGGCTGGAGGGACCCGGCGGTGGGTGGCTGGTGAACGGGGAACACCGCTGCCGCCATCTCGTCAACACCGCGCCGTGGCACCGCATCCACGCGGCACTCGCCCCCTCCGAGGCCGCGCAACTGGCTCCGTTCCTGCCCCGGCTGCGGACCAACTCCATCGTCGTCTCGCTTTTCGAGCAACCGTTCGAGCACGACTGGCACTGGTGTTATCTGGCCGACCTGAAGATCGCTCACCACCGCGAATTTTTCATTCGCAACTTCGCCCCGCACAGCCGGCCGGCAGGCGTTTACACCGAGACGAACCGCCGCCGCTGGACGCCGCGCCCGGACGCCTTGCACGAACACATCAACGACGACGCCTACCCCATTCCTGTATTAGGTCACGCCGGGGCGGTCGGGGCGCTGCTCGATCTATGCCGGTCTTGGCAGCTCTACGGTCTGGGCCGCTGGGGACAGCACAATTATTTTAACTCCGACGTCTGCATCCACGAGGTCATGCAGTTCGTTGATAGTCTTCCCGGCTGACAAGCGCCGGGCTTCCCATTCGGGAGGGATAACCCGGATCAGGGTAATACCGCCCACACTTCCACGACGCGGTTTTTTTCCAGCGACTCGCCGGCGATGACCTGACCGCCCATGCCGAGGCTGTGGATGATGTTCGATACATTGCAGGGTCCGCGCAACGCTTCCACGACCCGGCGCGCGCGGCGTTCGGATACGTCCTTGTTCGTCTTGTCGTCGCCTTTGACATCGGCGAAACCGAGCACGACGAGCACGACGGTGGGATCATCGAGGAAACGTTGTATCTTCGGACGGCGCAGGGTGTTGTCGAGATTAACAACGTCCTTGGGGGCGAGGTCCGTGCGGCCGGTGGCGAAGTTGATCGTCACGAGCTTGCCCAGCCCACGCGCGCGGTCGAGCGCGGTGTAGAGGCGGGCCTTGTCGGTCGGCGACAGCGGCATGGCGTCGATGCGTTGGAGCACCGCCTGACGGATCGCCTGGTTCTCGGGACTCGCGCGGTTGGTATCGACCGCGCCCGCGGCCGAGGTGACGTTCTCGCCCGGCGTGGGGGGCGGGGTTTGCGAAGGCACGGGCGGCGGCGTGGCCAGCGCGACGACCGGCGTGTCGGTGGCCGGCGGCGCGGTGGGAGTGGGGGGTGGGGTGGGGGTTGCCATCGCCACGACCGGAGTGGCCGTGGGCGAAGGCTCCGGCGGGAGGCTCGGGATCGGGGTCGCGACGACCACCACGGCCGGCGTGGAGGTCGGTGTGGGGCGCGGGGTGGCGGTGGGGGTGGGCTCGGGTCGAGGGGTGGCGGTCGGGGAAGGCGTGGCCAGGGCAGTTTTCGGGTCGGCCGGCTTGTCTTTGAACACCACGTAAAGACCAATCCCGGCCAGGGCAGCCAACGCGATCCCGACGGCCGCGATCACCGGCAGCAACCTCCTGGGCGGTGGGGGCGGCGCGTTGACCGCTCGAGGTTCGTTTCTCCGGATTTGCACGGCGGCACCGGCCGGCACTGGCAACGGCGGCGTGGTGTAGGGGACCGGCGGCGGCGGAACGGGCGGTGGTGGCGGGGGCACCGGTGCGGCCTTGGCCAAGATGGCGGGCGATGTCCGTCGGAGCGGTGCGGCCGGGGCGGGCGATTGCGGGATCGGCGGCAGTGGGACGGACAGTTCGGGAACAGGCGATGTGACGGGCGGTTCGGGCGTGGCCGGTGAAACGATCAACTCGGGGATCGCCGGCGGAGGCGGGGGGACGACTGCCGGGACCGGCGGCGCGGGCTCTTCCACCGGGACGGATGGCGCCGGAGGAGTGGGTGGGGGTGGTGCCTGGACGGCAGACTCGATCACCGGCGGCGGAATCTCGAACGGAACAGGTCCCAGCTCCGGCGGGCGAGCGGGTGGCGCGGCGAAAACCATCGTGGCGGCAGGATCAGGCTCCGGCGTCGGAGGGACGGGCACGACATTTGGCTCCGGCGTTGCCACCGGCGGGGGAGGCGGGGCAACGCTCGTCTCAGATACGTGGACCGGCGCAAAAATCGGCGGCTCCGCCGGCGGCGGGGTCGTCTCCGCCTCGGGTGCGGGGAATAGTGCATAAACCGGCGGTTCCGCCATCGGCGGCGGGGTCGTCCCTGTTTCGTGAACATGGATCGGCGCTTCCTCCGGCGGCGCGGGTGGCGCAAGGACCGGCGCTGGCGCCTCCGGCGGCGTGGGTGGCGCAGGAACAGGCGCTTTCTCTGGCGGCGGCGCGGGTGGAGCAAAGACGCGCCCCGGCCCGGTCCGCTGCCGTGGGCGGAATACACCTGGACTTG
>CAZZYS010000018.1:0-15518 GCA_964658285.1 uncultured Verrucomicrobiota bacterium | reverse complement strand
GGTGGAGCAAAGACGGGCGTTTCCTCCGGCGGCACGGGTAAAGCAGCGGCTGGTGCTTCCTCCACCGGCGGCGTGAGCGGCGCAGGGGCGGGTGGCGGGACGGCGCGCGCCACCACGGCGGCAGCGGGCGGCGCGTCCGCGACCGGTAAGGTCCTGGCAGCCGCCAGGGTCGCGGCCAAGTCCGGGTGGATGCCGAAGAACGCGGTCAGGTCACTGATGTCAAAGACCTGCTTGACCTCCGGCCGCAAACCGCAGAGCAGGATGCGGCCGCCGTGCTTTTTCATGCGCTTGGCCGCCGAGAGCAACACGCGCAAAGCGGCGCTGCTCACCAGCGGGACCTGGGCCAGATCGAGCACCACCTGCGACGCCCGGGCCTGGATCGGCCCGTGGAGTTCGCTTTCGAGTTGGGGGGAGGTGGTCCCGTCGAGTTGACCCTGGATGGCGAGGACTTCCACCCCTTCGGAATTGGACTTGGTGATCTGCATGGAAGAAACGGACTCAAGCTCAGCGACAGAGGCTGGCGAAGTCAAGGCTGACCGCCAGCCTCTATTCGCCGAAGCGCGTGGTTAGGCCGCTGGACCCCCACGCGAGACGCCGAACTTCACGCGGACAAACGACCAGAACGTCTCTACTGCCTCCTGCTCCGAGCAAACCTTGCTGTCATCGTGGCCTGAGAAACTGTGATGGCGGAATCTGAACGCTCTACGCTCGGGAGAGAAAGTGACGTGGAGCGTGCTGTCACCGATGCGGAAGTTCGGGCTGTCCGAAACGAGCAACTCAAACATGGAAGGAGACGGAAAGAGCCGCGTGCCGGCGGGAGACGCTGCCACTGACTCGACGAGCCGGAGCATCGGTGTAAACGCTGGAACGGGACACCAACGCTCTGCGATGTCTGGCCACGTCCAAGTCCGGGTGGCGTAGCCACGGTGTGCCTCGATCCTCGTTGTGGGCATGATTTTGGGGCTGGTGCGCGAAGCGGCCTAACGAACTCAAGCTCAGCGACAGAGGCTGGCGAGGACAGACTCAACCACGAAGAAGAGCCCACCGCCAGCCTCTGTTCGCTGGAGCGCGTGGTTAGGCGACTGGTGGGCGGAGTCGGGCATAAACGCGGGTCCAATACTGGCAAAGCTGCGCATGAGCCGCCTGATCGACCATGACAAGGTTGGCGCTATCGTTGGGGCTGCCGCCGAAAACAATCGGTCTGGTGAAGTGGACCTCTTGGCCGAAGTGCTCGTAGGCAGGCGTCGCCTCGTGAAGGGATGAGAGGGACGACCGAAGTGCTGCAACACTGGAATATGCTTCCTGTCGGTGCGACTCGGCGAGCGGTATCCAGGGGATGCGGTAGAGCTTGCCACCGGGTGCAAGGCAGAGAGCGTCGAGACCCCACGAACCCCAAAGCTCGTAGTCGGGAAGGAACTCGTGGAACGCGTAGAGGGAAGCAACGTGGCGGCGGTCAAACTCTGCGTAAAGTCTGACGTACTCGTCATCAAGCCAACCTTCACGGTGCGCGTTCATAAGTCGCCTAACAGGAGGATGACCGACACCCGTTTTAGGCGGAGGCGGGCGGGCTGGCCGGGAACCGCTTGTGCAAAGTAACATGATTCCGATCCCCGGCACGCTCGTAACTCATCGCGTCCGCCGTCCGCCGCACGAGCGAAAGCCCCCATCCACCGATCTGGCGATCCTCCAGCGGAACGTCCGCGTCGGACCGGGAGGAATCGACCGTGGGGTCGAAGGGCACGCCGTCATCCTCGATTTCGATCAGCACGTCGCCTTCTCCGATGCGGAGCCGCACGTCGAACAACCGGCAGCCGGCCTCTTCCCCCGGGTGCGCGTACTTGACGACGTTCGTCAGCATTTCGTCGAGGATCAGCATCACCGCGGAACAGGTGGCGGCATCGGGCGGGGGACGGGCGGCGCTCAGATGAGCCTGCACCTGTTCGTTGAAACCGGGCAAGGCGGCGAGTTCGTTCGTCAGCCTCCAGTGCCAGTCTTGCGCCGGTTCCGGGGCGGCGGGGGGAGCAGGCTGCAACGGCTGGTTCCACGACCGTCTCACCCGTTCCAGGCACCGCGACACGCCGTCGCGCAGGGCGACTCCGAGTCGGTGAAGGCGGGGTGAGGGTGGCGTTTGCACGCGTACATCCAGAGCCCGTCGGGTATCAGACTCGGGCTCAGGCCATTAGTCTGCCGATCCGATCAGTGAAAGACAAGGCGAAGGACGGAAAAATCGTCCGGCAGCTCGGGACTGCCGTGAATTTCCTGGATGTGGTGGAGCAGGCTGTCCAGATCGGAGAGGCCGGGTCGTGGCGCGCTGCCAAGCTGCTCGACCAGGTGCTCGAAACCCCAGGGCGAACCGTCCGGCTGCGTGATCTCGAAAGCGCCGTCGCTGAAAATATAGAGCTTCGCCTGGGGCGGCACGGCGGTGGTCGCCGTGGTGAACGCCGCGTCCGCGTCCGCGCCGATCATCATCCCCCGGGTGCCGAGCAGGGTGCGGGACGCTCCTGCCGGGTCGTTGTCTGGACCGAGCAACACCGGCGCGGGATGACCGGCGGCGGCGTAGGTGATCTCGCGTTTCTCCCGGTCGTAGACGCCGTACCACATGGTGAAAAACATGTTCCCCTGCTTCTCCATGTCGAAGATGCCGTTCAACGCGCCGAGCACCGCGGCGGGGTCGCGGAAATCGACGTTCGGCAGGGCCAGCGCGCGCAGCATGTTGAGCGCGGAAGTACACAACAGCGACGCCCCGATGCCGTGCCCCGCCGCGTCCAGCAGGAAGATGGCCAGATGGCAGTCGTCGAGCCACTGGTGGCCGAACCCATCGCCGGCCAGCGAGGTGCACGGCAAAAAGCGCCACTCGCTCTCCACCTCTCCCGACAACGGCGTGGGCAGCAGCACGCGGACGTAGGTGTTGGCTTCGACCAGTTCGTCGTTAATCAACCGCTGGCTTTTTTGCAGGGCCGAGAAAGCCTCGGCCCGTTTGCGCGCCTGGATGGCCGCGAGCAACACGTCCGCCAGGGAGGCGGCGAAATTCTGGTCCTCCAGGCTCCAATGCTCGATCACGTCCGTGCGTTCCAGCACCAGCACGCCCAGGACCTCGGTGCCCAGGCAAATGCGCGCGGCCAGGAAGGAACTGACCCGATGGCTGAAAAGATAGATGGGTCGCAGCTCGGCCAGCCGTTCGTCCGTGAACGCACTGTCGATGGCCAGGCAGCGGCTGACCCGCAGCGCGGCGAGGAATTGTCCGCACGCGCTCACGGGCCAGGTCCCGTCCCGGCTGTGCTGGAGGGTGGTCGGCTCGAACAGGTCCTGACACATCAGCGTTTCGCCGCCGGGGGAGACCAGCCACACGCTGGCGCGTTCGCATTCGAAGTGCTTGGCCGCCGCCTCGACGATCTGCGCGAAGCAACTCTCCAGGTTGCCTTCCTGGAGTTCGGGCGATTGCGTGAACCGGGCCAGGGTCGCCGTGCGTTCGACGAGGTGGCGCGCGCGCAGGAGCGCCTTTTGTTCGGCTTCCTTGCGGGCGGTGATGTCGCGCGCGACGAGCACGAGATAGTGCCCGGCCGCCCCGGCGACCTCCACCACGCTCGCCTGCGACTCCAGGTAGACCCAACGCTGGTCGCGGTGGCGCATCCGGTACTCGATGCGGCTGCCGGTGCCGGTGCGCATGGAGTCCTCGAACGTCTGCTTGACCAGCGGCAGATCGTCCGGATGGATCTCGGCCATCGAATAGGACTGGCGGATGTCCTCCGGCCGGTATCCCAGGCAGGTGAAGTAAGCGGCGTTGTTCCAGACGCGCCGGCCGTGGTCATCGATGATGGCGATCAGGTCGCGGGTGTGGTCGGCGACGAGATGGAACAGTCCGTCGGCACCGAACTGCTGGCGCAACTGTTCCAAACCGGCGACCGGCGGGCCGGCCGCGAGTCTCCCCGTGCCGTCGTTCGTGGCGGTGGAGGAAAAATCGGTGACGTGCAGTCCAAACTCGAAGCCGACGATGTTGATGTGGTGCTCGCCCGCGCTCAGGGCGTGGGGCAGGTCGCGCTGCATCGGCCGGCCGTCGAGCAGGGTGCTGTTGCGGGCGTTCGGGGTCAGCTTGACGAACCAACCACTCGGCGCGCTGCTTGCGGTGTCGTCGCGCCAGGAAATGACCAGGTGCTGGCGCGACATGGTTTTGGCCTCCGCGAGCACCTCGGCCGCGACGGAACCCTCCCGGCCGATCACGTCGCCGTCACGGCAAAGGAAACGCTGGCTGCGGCAGACCAGTTCGAGGGTTTGCTGGAAGTCCGGTTCCTGCGCGGAACCGCGCGGCCGGGCGGATAAATCAGGAGGGGGCATGGCGAGACGGAGATTATGCGTCGTGAGAACGGCACTGGCCAGCATCGATTCGCATGCGGCGGCGGAGGATCCGTTCCACCGGGTTTTTCCAGGTATGGACGCCGCCAATCCCTGCTATGTGCTGCAAAGGCTTGCTTGGCACGGGCTTCCATGAAAGGATTTCGCCTAGTGACCGCGGCAGTTTCACCCTGGGAGCTGTTGCCCTAACCATTGTCGAACCGTTATGTACCTCGCTCCTGCATCTCTTTCCAAACCCACCCCTTTCCTCGCTGCCAGTCGTGAACCGGCCGCTCGTCCCGCCCGTGGCGGCCAGAGCCGATGCCTCCGCGCTCTGTTCGCGGCGACGGCCCTGGTCCTCGCGGGTACGACCGGCAAGATCCGGGCGCAAAACGACGACACCCTGGACAGCACCTTCAATGCCACCGTGGACACGAGCAGCGCCGCCGGCATCTACGGGCTGGCGGTGCAGGCGGACGGCAAGATCGTCCTCGGCGGGTCCTTCACGATCATCGATGGCCTCGACCGCAACCGGATCGCGCGCCTCAACGCCGACGGCACGATTGACCTCACTTTCACTTCCGGCGTCGATGACATCGTGGCCGTGCTCGCCATCCAGCCGAACGGCAAAATCCTCGCGGGCGGCGAGTTCACGCGCGCCAACACCTCCGGGCGCAACCATCTCCTGCGGCTCAATCAGGATGGTGGTCTCGATACCACTTTCAAGCCCGACCCGGTCTTCGGGGTTTTCGCGCTGGCCGTGCAACCGGACGGCAAGATCATCGCGGGCGGCGGCTCGCCCACGACCAGCGGAGGCGCGCAGACCAATCTCGTCCGCTACAACGCCAACGGCACGCTCGACACCTCCTTCAACGCCATCACGGACAACAGCGTCTTCGCGCTGGCCGTGCAGCCGGACGGCAAGATCATCATCGTCGGCTCGTTTCTCACCGTGAACGGGGTCAACCACGACGCGATTGCCCGCCTCAACGCCGACGGCACCCTGGACCCCGGCTTCACCGCCACCGGGAGCGGGTTCATCAGCGCCGTCGCGTTGCAAAAGGACGGCAAGATCGTGGTGGGTGGGAAGTTCAACGAGATCGATGGGACCCTGCGCAGCAACATCGCCCGCCTGAATCCCAACGGCACCCTGGGCACCGCTTTCGATGTCGGCACGGACAACTCCGTTTTTCAGTTGACCGTCCTGCCCAGCGGCAAAATCCTCCTGGGCGGCTCGTTCACCCAGCTCAACGGGTCACCCCATAACTACATTGCCCGCCTCAACGCCGACGGCACGCCTGACACCGGGTTCAACGCCGGCACGGACAACGTCGTCGATATCATGACCGTGCAGCCGGACGGCAAGGTCCTGCTGGGGGGCTTTTTCACCGAGGTCAACGGCGACACCACGCACGGCCGGATCGCCCGGCTCCACGGCAGCACGATCCCGATCTTCTTTAACGATGCGATTCCGCTGAGCGACGGGGTGTACTTCCGCGAGTTCCCGAATTATCCCGCGGCCCAACCCTTCGGCTATTACTCGTTCCTGCCCGACTCGCATTACATCTACCATTTCGACCTCGGCTTCGAGTACGTCATGGGCGCGGGCGACGGGAAGGCCGGGGTGTACCTGTACGACTTCAAGAGCGGCACGTTCTTCTACACGAGTCCGAGTTTTCCGTTCCCGTACCTGTATGATTTCAGCCTGAACACGGTGTTGTATTACTTCCCGGACCCCGCGAACCCGGGCCGTTACAACATCGACGGCGTGCGGTACTTCTATGACTTCGCCACCGGACAGGTCATCACCAAGTAGCGCAAACTATCGCCGCTGCGCCCGCTCGACCGCCGCGACGGTTTCCTGCGCGCGCTTGTCCGCTTTGGCATCAGACACGACGAAAAACGCGTGGATCACGCCGGGCAGCCAGCCGAAAAGCGTCAGGAGCAGACTGACCACGAAAGCGCCCATCCGGCCGGTCAGGAAAACCGCCAGCGGCGGCAGCAGCACGCAAAGCAAATACATCATGACCCCCGAACGAAACACGGCCCGCGCCAGTTTGCAAACGGCTGGCTTCCAAACAAGCTACATCGTTTCTCAGATTGGTTGAGACATGCAAGTGCCATCCACCGCTGAAACACGCCTCAACGATCTTGAGCAGCGGTGTAGCCGGGTGCCGACGCGAGCGCATCCACCAGCGCCGTGAAACGCGGGTCGCCGCGCAGGTCGTCCCATTTCGGATGGAGCTTGAGTAACCCGTAGCCGAGTTCGTTGGGGCCGCGCTCGATGGCGGCGATTTGTTGGAGCGCCGCGTCCGTCTCCCCGCTCCAGGCGAGCGTTTGCGCCAGGTTCACCGCGATGACCATCCCGGCCAGGGCGTCCTTGCTCAAGGGCATCAATTCGCAGGCGCGGCGGCCCTCCGCCACCGCCTCGTCCTTGCGGCCCAACCCGGCGTCGATCATGCCCAGCACGCTGAGGGCGGGCGCGAGGTCGGGCTGGGTCGCCAGGACCTTCGCCACCTCGGCGCGGGCGGCGGTGAAGGCCGCTTGCGCGCGGGGCGCATCGCCCTGCCAGCGGGCCACCAGACCTTCCCAGTACGCGTGCGGATAGATCGCCCCCATGTTCGCGGAACCCTCGCTCGGATAGTTGGCCAGGACGCGCGCGGCGGCGGCCGGGGTGCGCTCGCACAAAGTATAGTTCGGGTCGTCGATGTACGGGGCCACGCGCGGATTTTCGGCAAGCAGCGCGGCGAAGGTCCGCTGGAACGGTTTCACGTCCGCGCGGGCTTCGATCTCCAGGTAGGAGCGGTAGATGCGGATGCCGGGGTCGCCGGGCACGATCTCCAGGGCGCGGTCGTATGTACGGGCCACGTCGGCGTAGCGGTGCAGCGATTGGTAGGTGAGCCCGGTCTGCTGGAGGGTGAAGAAATTGCGCGGGTCCAGTTCCAGGGCGCGTTGGAGGTTGCGGATGGCCTCCGTCCAGCGGTTCTGACGGCGGTCAATGTAACCTGTGTACTCATAGACTTCCGTGTTGTTCGGCAGGGTCTGGCGGGCGAGGTCCAGCTCGGCGCGGGCACGCTCGTAATCGCGGAAGCCGTGGTAGTAATAATCGGCCAGCGCGAGGTGGGTTTCCCCGGCGTCGGGTTGGAGGCCGACGGCTTCCTGCACGGCCCTGGTGGCCTCCGCGAGCCGTTCGGGAGTGTGGTCGTCCCCACCGAAATAACGGTCGCCGTGCACCCGCGCCAGCAGGCACCAGGCGGGCAGGAATTTCGGGTCCCGCGCGAGGGCCTGGTCGAGCAGGTGGGCCGCCTGGGGGAGCTTCTCGTGCACCAGCGTCACGGAGCTTTCCAGGTAGAGGCCCCGCGCGCGTTCGTACAGGTCGTAGGCTTGCAGGTCGGTGGTCGGCGGGGCGGCGATGGCGGCTTTCTCCTGCGGGGAAATCCGCGCCCGGAGCTGGTCCGCGATGGCCTGCGCGATCTCGCTCTGGATGGCAAAAATGTCGGAAAGGTCGCGGTCGTAGTGCTCGGCCCAGAGATGGGTGTCCGTGCGCGCGTTGATAAGCTGGGCCGTCACGCGGATTTTGTTGCCCGCGCGCTGGACGCTGCCCTCGACGACGTTGGCGACCGAGAGCTGGTCGGCGATCTCGCGCAGGTTGCGCGGGGCGTCGCTCTTGTACTGCATGACGCTCGTGCGGCTGATGACTTTCAGGTCGGCGACGCGCGCCAGGTCGGTGAGGATTTCGTCCTGCACGCCCTCGGCGAAAAACGCGTTGTCCTGGTCCGTGCTCAGGTTGTTGAACGGCAGCACGGCAATCGATTTCTCCGGCGCGGCGGCGACGGGGACGGGAACCGGCGGTGGTGGCAGCGGGTTTTTCACCACGCGAGGTCCAGGAGACCAGATCGCCACGCCGATGGCCACCAGCCCCAGGAACCCGAGTGCCACGGCCACTTTCGGCCACGCGGACCGCCGGACGCCGGGCTGGGGAACGACCGCCGAGCCGGGCGAGGGCTGGATTTGTTCGCGGCAGCGGCGCAGGGCGTCGAGCAGCGCGTCGGGCGACTGCGGACGCCGGGCGGGGTCGGCCGCGAGCATCGTGCCGAGCAACGCCGTGACGGGTTCTGGTACCTGCGCGGCCTGCAACTGCGCCACGGGCAGCACGCGCAGTTGCTGGCGGAAAATCTCGTGCAGCGACTGGCCGGAAAACGGGTGCCGGCCCGTCAACAGGAACCACAGCGTCGAGCCGAGGCTGAAGATGTCCGAGCGAATGTCGATGGGCTCGTTTTCACCGGCGAGTTGTTCCGGGCTGGCGTACTGCGGCGTGCCGACGAAATCGCCCGTGACGGTCAGCGGATCGTCGCCCTCGTGTCCCTTGACGGGGCGCGCCAGGCCGAAGTCGATTACCTTGACCCGCGCGGCGCTTTCCAGCGGTTCGTCCCGGCCGGGCGCGCCGCCGGGCACCGAACTGCCGCCGGTGGCGAGCATGATGTTCGCCGGCTTGAGGTCGCGGTGCACGAGATCGGCCTGTCCGGCGGCGACGAGCGCGTGGGTGACCTGCACGGCGATGTCCAGTGCCAGGGTGGCGGGGAGGGGGCCGCGGCGGCGCACGAGTTCGGCCAGGGTCTCGCCCTCGATCAACTCCATCGCGTAAAAACAGTCTCCGCCGGCCGCCTCGCCGAGATGGAAAACGCTGGCGATGTTTGGATGACGCACGCGGGCGGCGACCCGGGCCTCGCGCAGGAAACGGTCGCGCAGGACGGGCCGCTTTTGCAACAGTTCGGCGTGGATGACCTTTAGCGCGACGGCGCAGTGCAAGCGCGTGTCGAACGCCTTGTAAGTGACGCCCATCGCGCCGCGTCCCAGTTCCCACGGCGAGCCGTCGTCGCGCTGGAGCACGGTGTAATGCTCCAGTTGCGTCGGGGCGTCGTCCGGGGTGCGCGGAGCGGGGCGCGGCCGTTGGGGATGCGCCCGGAAATCCGCGGACCCGAACGCCTGGGTCTCGGCGGGTTCGTCAGGATCGGGATCGTCGGGCATCGGCAAAAGGGGACCGTCCAAGTGATTACAGCAAACGTCCCGGACCGGGAAGAAATTCTTGGTCCGTGGAACGGGGGGCGGACCGGCGACCATCCGTGTCCCCCGAAAATTTGGGCTTGTCGCCTCTCGCGGTAAACATACGCTAAACCCTCCATGCCCTCCCTCGAACTGAAACCCGCCGACGCGTGTCAATTCGACCTCGTCTCGCTGGGTGAGATCATGCTGCGCCTCGACCCGGGCGAAACCCGCATCCACACCACCCGTCAGTTCCGCGCCTGGGAAGGCGGGGGGGAATACAACGTCGCGCGGGGCCTGCGGCGCTGCTTCGGACTGCGCACCGCCGTGGTGACGGCCTTCGTGGACAACGCCGTGGGCCGGTTGCTGGAGGATCTCGTACTCCAGGGCGGGGTCAGCATGGAGTTCGTGCGCTGGGCGGCCGACGACGGCATCGGACGCACGGTGCGCAACGGGCTCAACTTCACCGAGCGCGGCTTCGGCGTGCGCGGGGCGGTCGGTGTGTCCGACCGTGGCAACTCGGCGGCCAGCCAGCTCAAGCCGGGCGACATCGATTGGGACGACCTGTTCGGCCGGCGGGGCGTGCGCTGGTTCCACACGGGCGGCATCTTCGCGGCGCTTTCGGCCACCACGCCGCCGGTCGTCATCGAAGCCGTGCGCGCGGCCAAGAAACACGGCGTCGTCGTTTCCTACGACCTCAACTACCGCCCCTCGCTGTGGAAGAGCATCGGCGGGCTGGCCCGCTGCCAGGAGGTCAACCAGGAGATCGCCTCCTTCGTGGACGTGATGATCGGCAACGAGGAAGATTTCACGGCGTGCCTGGGTTTCGAGGTGGAAGGTGCCGACGCAAACCTCGCCCACATCGAGATCGACAGCTTCAAGCGCATGATCGAACAGGCGCTCGCGCGGTATCCGAATTTCCAGGCGACGGCGACGACGCTGCGGGCCGTCAAGAGCGCCACGATCAACGACTGGGGCGCGGTGGTCTGGCACGCGGGGCAATTCTACGAATCACGCCCGTACCCCGGGCTGGAAATCATGGACCGCGTCGGTGGCGGCGACAGTTTCGCCTCGGGCCTGATCTACGGGTTCCTGACGGGCGCGGGTCCGCAGGCGGCGGTGGACCACGGCGCGGCGCACGGAGCCCTGGCGATGACGACCCCCGGCGACACGTCGATGGCGACGCTGGCGGAGGTCAAGAAACTCCTGGCTGGCGGCAGCGCGCGGGTAGTGAGATAAAATCCGGTGATGGACGCTACCCCCCCACCCGCAGCACCCATTGCACCCGCCGCCCCGGCCGAACCGGCCGCCGCACCGTCGCGCCTGTCGTTGGCGCAGGAGGTCGGGTTGGTCGTGGTGGTGGTCTTGCTCGGGCTGATCCTCGCCGTCTACGGCTGGCACGACTCCGCGCCGGGCCGGCCGAACACGTTCCTGAACTTCGACAACCTCATCGACGGCGTGGCCACGCCGATGAGTTATTACGCGATCATGGCCGTCGGCATGACGGTGGTCATCATCACCGGCGGCATCGACATCTCCGTGGGGGCGACGATGGCGCTGGCGGCGTTGGGCACGGCGGCGGCGCTCCAGGCGGTGCCCGCGGACGCGTCGGCGTGGCTGGTTTTGCCGTTGGCGGCGCTCGTGTCGCTGGGCATCGGACTCCTTTGCGGCCTGCTCAACGGCGGGTTGGTCGTCAGCCTGAACCTGCACCCCTTCATCGTGACGCTGGGCACGTCGAGCATCTTCCGGGGGCTGGCGAACGTGCTGCCCTCGCAGAAAACGCTGCCCGCCGCCGGGAAACGTCTGCCCACGGCGTTCACGACGCACTTCATGCGGGCGGAGTTTTTCGGGATGCAGCCGGTGCCGCTGCTCATCATGCTCGCCTGCGTGGGGCTGGGCTGGTTTTATTTAAGAATGCTGGTGGCGGGCCGCGAGACCTACGCGGTGGGCGGCAACGAGGAGGCCGCGCGCTTCAGCGGGTTGCGCGTGGGCTGGATCAAGCTGCGCACCTACGCTCTGATGGGTTTGTGCGCCGGGCTGGCGGGGTTCGTCAGCGTGGGCCGTTTCGGCACGGCCTCGACGAGCACGGGCAGCGGCTACGAGTTGACCGTCATCGCCGCCGCCGTCGTGGGCGGGGCGAGCCTGATCGGCGGCCGGGGCACCGCGCTCGGCGCGCTGCTGGGCACGCTCGTCATCGCGTTGATCGAAAACGGCATCAACATCCTGCATCTCGAACAGGAATACCGGCTCATCATCATCGGCTCGGCGATCATCGTCGCCGTTTCGCTCGACCGCCTGAGCATATACCTGCGCAGCCGCCACCGGCGCGCCGTCTGACCCTTTCCATCCCATCGCTCCATCAGAACCCATCCCTCCATGAAAAAATCCCTCCTCCCCCTGTTGACCGCCGCCGTCGTCGTGGCCTTTAGCGCGTGTTCCAAACCGCCCGAGGCCAGCACGGGCGACGGCGGCGGCGGCAAGCGCAAGATCGTCATCGGCTTCGTCGGCAAGGCGCTGACCAACGACGTTTTCCAGGCCGCCGAGGCCGGGGCCAAGGACGCCGCGCGCGACCTGGGCGCGAAGTACAACGCCGAGGTGCGCATCGAGGTACGCACGCCCAACGACGAGGACGCCACCAAACAGGCCGAGGCCGTCGAGGCGCTGACCCGACAGGGGGTCGATGGCATCGCGATGTCCTGTTCGGAGGCCAACACGGTGACGCCCTCCATCGACAAGGCCGCCGACAAGGGCGTGCTCGTCATGTGTTTTGACTCCGACGCCCCGGCGAGCAAACGGTTCGCGTACTACGGCACCGACGACAAATCCTGCGGCGAGCGCACGATAGACGAACTCGCCAAGGCGATGGGCGAGACCGGCACGGTGGCCATCCTCGCGGGCAACCAGAGCGCGCCCAACCTCCAGGCACGCGTCGCGGGTGCCAAGGAAGCCCTCGCAAAATATCCGAACATGAAACTCAACGACCCCGGGGTGTTCTACCACGTCGAGACGCCGGAAAAGGCGGCCGAGGCCGTGGCGAACGCGCAGAACGCGAACCCCGGCATCACCGGTTGGTGCATGATCGGCGGCTGGCCGCTGTTCACCGCCGACGCGCTCAAGTGGCCGGCGGGCACGGTGAAGGTCGTGAGCGTGGACGCGCTGCCCGCGCAGCTCAATTACCTGCGCGACGGCCACGTGCAGGTGTTGCTCGCGCAAGATTGCTACGGCTGGGGGGCAAAATCCGTCGAGATTCTGCTGGAGAAACTCGTGAACAAGAAGAACCCGGCGGACACGCGCGTGGTCGATCCGCTCACCCGCGTGACGAAGGAGAACGTGGACGCGTACGCGGTCAACTGGGACAAGTGGCTGGGTAAAAAATGACGACAGGCTTCCCGCCGCAGGCGTTCGTCACCAAGGTAGGGATGGCTCTCCGAGCCAGTCCCTATTTTTTTGGAAGGACGTTCCGTGCGCACGGAGATCATCCAAGCCAAAATAGGGATTGGCTCGGAGAGCCATCCCTACCTTTGCCGGAACGACCGGCCGCAAAGCCGGCCTGACGGAAACTTCCCCTGATCCCACCCTATGTCCGACGCCAGCTTCATCCGGTTCCAGGGGATCACGAAGACGTTCGGCGGCGTCACGGCGCTGCGGGGCGTTTCCCTCGACATCGCCCGCGGCGAATGCCACGGACTCATGGGCGAGAACGGCGCGGGGAAGTCCACGCTGGGCAAGGTGCTCGCGGGCATCCACCGGCCGGACAGCGGCACGCTGACCATCGACGGGCGCGCGCACGCGTTCGATTCACCGCGCGACGCCATGAAGGCGGGCGTGGCGATGGTCCACCAGGAACTCGCCTTTTGCCCGAACCTGAGCGTCGCCGAAAACCTGTCGATGGGGCGTTACCCGAGAAAGTATGGGTGGATGCTGGACCACGGGCAGATGGTGCACCGTGCCCGCATGATGCTCGGCAAGATCGGGGCGACTTTCAACGTGGAACAGCCGATGCGCGACCTGTCCACCGCGCAGGAACAGCTCGTGCAGATCGCCGCCGTGGTCGGCGCAAACCCTCGCGTCATCGTGTTCGACGAGCCGACCAGTTCGCTGGCCGAACCGGAAACGCAAAACCTTTTCCTGTTGATCGAGAACCTCAAACTGCGCGGCATCACGACCGTCTACGTCTCGCACCGCCTGCCGGAACTCTTCCGCCTGTGCGACCGCATCAGCGTCCTGCGCGACGGGCAGTACGTCGGCACGGTCGAAAAGGAAAAAATGACCCCGGACACCGTCGTGCGGATGATGATCGGCCGCAGCGTGGCGGATTATTTCCCCACGCACCACGCCGAAGCGAGCGGGGAGGAGGTCCTGCGCGTGCGCAACCTCACCTCGCCGGGGAAGTTCCGGGGGGTGAACTTCGAGATCAAACGCGGGGAGATCGTCGGGTTCGCGGGCCTGGTGGGGGCGGGCCGCAGCGAGATCGCCAAGGCGATTTTCGGCCTCGACCCACGGGCGACGGGCGAGGTGGTGCTCGACGGGCAGCCGCTGCGGCTCGGCTCGGTGAAGGCGGCGTTGCGCGCGGGCGTCGGCCTCGTGCCCGAGGACCGCAAGCGCCAGGGTTGCGTGCTCGGGATGCCCTGCCGCGAGAACATCAGCATGGCGATGCTCGACCGCCTCGGCAAAGCCGGGATGCTCGACCGGCCGCAGGAACGGCAGATCACCGCGCGGTATTTCGAGCAGTTGCGCGTCAAGGCGGCGTCGCCCGAGGCCCCGGTGCATTCGTTGAGCGGGGGCAACCAGCAAAAGGTCGTGCTGGCGAAATGGTTGGCGCGCGGCGGCAAGCTGCTCATCGTGGACGAACCCACGCGCGGGGTGGACGTGGGCGCGAAGGCGGGCATCCACGCGTTGATCGACGAGCTGGCGCAGAAGGGACTGGCGGTGATGCTCATTTCCAGCGAACTGCCCGAGGTCATCAACCTGTCCACGCGCGTGCTGGTGATGCGCGACGGCCACCTCGCCGGAGAACTGACCCGCGCCGAGGCCAGCCAGGAAAACATCCTGCGCCTGATGGCGGGTGTCGCCGCGTGAGGCGGTCCAGGAGAGCGCGTGTCCCATGAAGAAAAAAACGCCGATTGCGGTCACCAGCGATTACAGCTTCGAGTTCCTCAAAATCAACGCGGGCGGTTGGGATTGGCGTGACCTCTACCACTGGCTGCTGACCCTCAACTGGCCGAAGTTCGCCGCCTTCCTGTTCGGCAGCTACGTCGTGCTCAACACGATCTTTGCCGTTTTCTATACCATCGGCGGCGACTGCGTGGAGGGGATGCCGCCGGGCTCCTTCCCGAGCGCGTTTTTCTTCAGCGTGGAAACCCTCGCCACGGTCGGTTACGGGCACATGTACCCGGCGACGGTCTACGCGCACGTGGTGGCCACCGTCGAGATCATGGTCGGGATGTTTGGCACGGCCGTGATGACCGGCCTGATCTTCGTGCGGTTCGCGCGTCCGACGGCGCGGCTGCTTTTCAGCCGCGTGCTGGTGTTGAGCAACTTCAACGGACAGCCCGCGCTGATGCTGCGCGTGGCCAACGAACGCAGCCAATCGATGGTCAAGGCCGAGTTCCGGCTGATGATGGCCCGCCACGAGCCGACCCTGGAAGACCCCACGATGTACCGGTTTCACCAGCTGCCCTTGCAGATCAACCACATGGTCATTTTTCCGGCCGCCATCACCATCCGCCACCTGATCGACGAACGCAGTCCGCTGCACGGGGTCACTCCCGAGATCATGGCAAAATGCGGCGCGCGTTTCATGGCGTCGGTCGAATGCATCGACAAGGTCATCCAATCCCCGGTGCAGAGCGAATCCCTTTACACCGCCAAGGACGTGCGTTTCGGCGAACGGTTCTGCGAGATTTACGGAGACGAGGACGACGGTCCGCGCCGGGTAGATTACAGCCGCCTGCACGACACCGAACCGGCGGTCGAGGTCCTGCCGCAGACCTGACCTCAGAGGGCGTGTGGGAAGCCCGCCGCAGGCGGGTCGTCCAAACAAGGTCCTGATGGCTCTCCGAGCCACTCCCTATTTTGGCTTGGATGATCTCCGTACGTACAGTGCGCCTTGCCAGAAAAATTAGGGAGTGGCTCGGAGAGCCATC
>CAZZYS010000017.1:0-27216 GCA_964658285.1 uncultured Verrucomicrobiota bacterium | reverse complement strand
CGAGTACAACACCAACAACGACCTGCGCACGGCTCCCGGTTATCTGATCCGCCATCCGAACGAACGCGACCGGGCCATCCAGCGTTTGATCGTGCTCGAACAGATGACCTACGTCGGCGCGCCGATGATCTATTACGGCGACGAGGCGGGGATGTGGGGTGCGACCGATCCCGACAACCGGCAGCCGATGGTCTGGGAAGATTTGCGGTACGCCGCGCAGACCATCGACCCGCGCAACCCCGCCGGTGAGGAGCCGCAGACGGTGGCGTTCGACAAGGACGTGTTCGGGTATTATCACGACGCCATCGCGTTGCGCCGCGCGCATCCGGCGTTGTGCCGGGGGAGTTATACGCTGCTCGACGCCAACGATCAGGCGGACACGCTGGCGTTTTCCCGGCAGACGGCGGCCGAGAGTCTGGTTGTCGTCATCAACCGCAGCGGCGATCCGCAAACGCTGGCCTTGCGCGTGCCACCTGCCGTCCTGGCGAAACCGAAAATTCTGTTCAACACGTCCGGCGCGCAACCGGCGGCGGAAGTCAAAGCGGTCGGCGAAATGTTGAGCGTCACGTTGCCGCCGCTCACGGGGATCGTCGTCGGCAGCGGGGATTGAAAAGAGAGTTATGGCTTCTGCAAGACCTGGAAGCCGTTGAAAAACACGTCGTAAGTTTCCCCGTTGCGGTCGAACAGACAAAATCCTCCGACGGCATCGCCAGCCGTCCCGGCCAGTTTGCGGCCATCGAAATGATAAGTCTTTTTCGAGGCGAGGACCGTGACCTCCAGGTTGTACGTGTCCGACGTTAGGAGGGTCAGCGTCACCGCCAAGCCGGAGTCGGTGAACGGAACGTCGAGTTTCTTTTTGCCGTCGCCGTCGTAGATCACATAGGCGGCGTCGGCTTGAAAGTATCCGAACTCGAACCGCGAGCCTTTGTTGTAATTATCCGTGCTCGTGGCGTTGGCGTCCCTCAAAAGCGTCACCCCGCACGAACCGCCGTCCGCACTGTCCGCGTCGTACTTCCGCACGAACTGCCCGTGCTCCATCAGCAGCGAAAACGACTGGCCCGCTTGCAACGGCCGGTCGAATGGCCGGAACGCCGCCGCCACCTCGAAGGCCGCGCCGTTCGCGTAAAGCCCGAACGCCTTGCCGTCGCCGGCGATGCCGTTGAGATCGGGTTTATCCGAGGTGTTCGCCACGTAAAAACCCGCGTGCGAATGGTCGCCGCCGCCCGTTTTCGTTTGCAGGTTCCATTTGCCGAACCCGTTGCCGCCGTTCTTGCCGGACGACCAGCCGGGTTTGTATTCCTCCTGGCCGGCGTCGTCCTGGCTGACGATCTCCAACGGGGCGCAAACCGCGACGAGAGCAGCGCAACAAAAAATGAACGAGACGACGGCAGTTTTCTTCATGGCGGGGGGCGGAAATCCCCTCCGATCCTACCGCCGGACCTCGCGCGGCGTCAATCCGCCGTGTGGATCAGCGACTCCGGCGCGGGAGCGGACGAAACGTTCTTCTCGTCGAGCCGGATGCTCTCGTGACCGGCCCGTTGCGCGGGAGAGAGACGCACCAGCCAATAGCGCAGGGCCGTCGTGCCATCGTCGGCCGTGTGACGCGCGCAGGCCGCCACGGCGTAGGGTTCCTCGCCCGGCGGCAGCGTCAGCGTGAAACCGCCCTGGCCGTCGGTGTCCGTGGCGACGGTGGGTGCGGGCAGCCCGTGGAAATATGTCTCGCCCCCGGCCGCCGCGGTGCGCTCATCGACCAGATAGCGGTAATCGTCCTCGGCCGTTTTGGCGGCGGTTTTGGCTCCGGCATTGGCAAAACGCAACGACTTGTACAGCGGGTCGGCCGGGCTGGCGTCGCGCCACGCCTGGAGGGCCGCCTGTGCCTCGGCGGTGCGCCGGGCGCGTTCGGCCTCGGCGGCCTCGATCTGGGGATCGAGCCGGGCGCGGGCGGCCAGCGCGGTGGCGTTTTCCTGGTCGAGGGCCGGTGCCAGCGCCGTCAGCGGATAGGCCGACACGCGCACCCCGGCGAGCGGGATCTGGCTGCCGCCGGGCGAGGGAAACACGAGCGACCCGTGCAAGGGCCCACCCGGCACCGGCGCGGGCGGCGGAACTTCACGGACTACGGGGAAAACCGCCGCCGACGGCAACGGCGCGGGCGCACGGGAACTTTCGGCCTTCGGCGCGGGTGGGAGCACAGCGGAACGCTCCTCACCCTGGCGATGCCCGAACCAGCGCGCCCCGCCCGCTACCAGGAGGGGAGCCGCCAGGAGGATCAAAAACGCCGCCGCCAGCCGCCGCCAGCGGTGCGGATGCGTCGGGGCCACGGCGGGCCGGGAGGGCGTGAGGACCGGGGTGGGCCCGGCGGGCAGAAAAGACGCGGGCGGCAGGAAGTCGGCAAGCGGCACCCACGTGGAATCACCGTTACGCGCCGCGTAGTCGTCGTGATGGAGGTATCCGCCGGTGATGAGCGCCGCCGCTTCGACGGAATTATACGGGCCCAGCGTGTCTTCCCCCCGGGCAATGTAGATGCCGGTGACAACGGTGACTTGATGACCTGAAACGGGGTCGGTTATCGTAGGCATGACGACATGCTCCGGGCGATGGGGGGATGAATCGCGCGCCAGGGCGGATTTCGCCTTGGAACGACGGGGGTGGGAGATGGAACGGCGGGGAGGCCGAGCGCTTTCACGGACCTTCTTGCGAGATTTTTCTTTTACCACGGAAGGATGTTCGCCGCAACCAACCCTCCAATGAAATAGGGTCAATCGTCCATTTTCGGGGGCATCACGACCTGACGGGCCAGAGTAAACCCGTCCCGCGCGACCCTCCAAGCCAGCGAGGAAACGGGCGTGATCACCCGCAAGCCTACCGGCGCGCCTGTCAGGCAGGTCATGTGACGAAAACGTCACGCCGCGTTTGTTTCGCTCGGACAACGGCGTCGGTAGGCATTTCCCCCATGCACCTTTTTGGCGAAGCGGTCTCGAACGGCAGCGGTTTTTTCCTGATTCTGGCGGTGGCATTGGCGCTCGGATTCGAGTGCGTCAACGGCTTTCACGACACGGCCAACGCCGTGGCCACGGTGATCTACACCCACTCGCTGCGGCCGTGGATCGCGGTGGTCTGGTCGGGGATCTGGAACCTGATCGGCGTGCTGGTTTCCTCCGGCGCGGTTGCCTACGGGGTCGTCGCGCTGCTGCCGGTCGAACTGGTGCTCAACGTCGGCTCGGCCGCGGGGTTTGCGATGGTGTTCGCGCTGCTGATTTCCGCGATCATCTGGAACCTGGGCACTTGGTACATGGGGCTGCCGGCGAGCTCGTCGCACTCGCTCATCGGCGCGATCGTGGGGGTGGGGCTGGCGAATTCGTTGATGAAGCCGGGCCACGTGTTCGGGGACGGCGTCAACTGGGGCAAGGTGCAGGAAACCTTCACGGCGTTGCTCGTCTCGCCCATCGTCGGGTTCGTGTGCGCGGGTGGGATGCTGTTGTTGCTCAAGGCGTTCGTCAAACAGCCCGATCTCTACCAGGCTCCCGAGGGGGAAAAGCCCCCGCCAGGGTGGGTGCGCGGGCTGTTGGTACTGACCTGCACGGGCGTGAGTTTCGCGCACGGCTCGAATGACGGCCAGAAAGGGCAGGGTCTGCTGATGCTCATCCTCATCGGCGTCCTGCCAGCGACTTACGCGCTCAACATGGGTTCCAATCCGGAAATGATCCAGTCGGTTGTCATGTACTCGCAGCAGGTCAGCGGCGACATGGCCAAGAAATCTCCCGGCGTGACCGTCTCCGCCGAGGACTCCGAAAAGGAACTCTCGGATTTTATCAAGTCCAACGGCAAATTTGACGACAAGACCTTCGCCTGCGTGGCGGAGAAGTCGCACGGCGTCTACGACATGCTCAACGGCAGAAGCTCGTTCAGCGATGTGCCCGTCGAATCGCGCCGCGCGGTGCGCAGCAACCTCTACCTCGTCGGTGCGTCGCTGGCCAAGCTGGCAAAGACCGGCAAGATCACCGACGCCGGCGAAAAGGAGCGGGCCTCGAAATACGGCGCGGAGGCCGACAAACTGACGAAGTACATCCCGTTGTGGGTGAAGGTGGCCGTCGCGCTGGCGCTGGGCTGCGGCACGATGGTCGGTTGGAAACGCATCGTCGTCACCGTGGGTGAGAAGATCGGCAAGAGCCACCTCACCTATGGGCAAGGGGCATCGGCCGAACTGGTGGCGATGTGCACGATCCTGGCGGCGGACCGCTTCGGGTTGCCGGTGAGCACGACGCACATCCTGTCCTCGGGCGTCGCGGGCACGATGGCGGCCAACCACGCCGGGTTGCAGAAGGAGACGTTGAGGAACATCCTGCTCGCCTGGGTGCTGACGCTGCCGGTGTGCGTGTTGCTCGGCGCGGGGTTGTTTGCCGCCGGGTTGTTCCTCGTGTTCAACGTGTTGGGGCTGCACTGAGGAAGGCATAGGCCGCGACGTGCTGTCCCTGAGGCGTCTCCTTAGACGCGCGCGTCGTCAGGCGGCTTCTCCGTGCCTTGTCCATTGCGCAGGCGGCTGTGCCGCACCCCGTAAAAGAAATAAATCGCCAGCCCGATGGCCAGCCAGATGAAGAACCGCCCCCACGTCGTCAGGGGCAGGGCCAGCATCAGCGCTCCGCACATCAACGCGCCGAGGATCGGCACCAGCGGCACCAGCGGCGTGCGGAAGGGGCGGGGGCGGTCCGGGTCCGTGCGGCGCAGCACGCACACCCCGATGCACACCAGCACGAAGGCAAACAACGTCCCGATGCTCGTCAGGTCGCCCAGGGTGCTGATGTCCGTGAACATCGCCACGCCGCCGACGGCGATGCCCGTCCAGATCGTGGTGACGTGCGGCGTGCGGAACTTCGGATGCACCCGCGCGAAGTACGGCGGCAGCAGCCCGTCGCGCGCCATCGACATGAAGATGCGCGGCTGCCCGTACTGGAACACGAGGAGCACCGAGGTCATGCCCGCCAGCGCGCCCGAACTGAGGATCGCTTGCAGCCACGGTTTGTTGGCAAACGCCGTGGCGACCGGCGCGGCCGAGTCCATGTAATCGAGGTAAGGCCGCACGCCGGTCAACACGCCGGTCATCAGTACATAGAGGATCGTGCAGACAATCAGGCTGGCGATCATGCCGATGGGCAGGTCGCGTTGCGGGTTCTTCGCTTCTTCCGCCGTGGTCGAAACGGCGTCGAAGCCGATGTAGGCAAAAAAGATGATGGCCGCCCCGCTCATCACCCCGCCGAACCCGTTGGGCATGAAGGGATGCCAGTTTTTCTGGTCCACGAAAAAGGAACCGAAGGCGATGAAGAAAACGACGACGGCGACCTTGAGCATGACGATGGCCGTGTTGGTGTGCGCGCTCTCCCGCACGCCGCGCACGAGCAGGATCGTCACCAGGGCGACGATCACGAGCGCCGGGACGTTCATGGCGAACGCGTGCCCGAAAACGGTCGGCAGCGTCGTGGACGAAAACGGCTCCAGCGCGTCGCCGCCCTTGCCGATGGTCGTCATGGCCGTCCCGTAGTCGGACACCAGCCACAGGGGAAATTTTATATGAAAGTCGGAGCACAACGCGACGAAATATTGCGACCAGCCCACCGCGACGGCCATGTTGCCGACCGCGTATTCGAGGATGAGGTCCCAGCCGATGATCCACGCCACGATCTCGCCCAGGGTCGCGTAGGAATACGTGTACGCCGAGCCGGAGACCGGGATCATCGCGGCCAGTTCGGAGTAGCAGAGCGCCGCGAAACCGCACGCCAGGGCCACGAGCAGATAGGAAATGACCAGGCCCGGCCCCGCTCCCGACCGGCCGAGCACCAGCGGCGCGTGCGTGGCCCAGTGCTGGAGGTAATTGAGGACCGGCGTGCTCATCGCGTCGGCGGTCGCCGGGTTGTCGCCGGCCGCGGCGGTGCCGGTGTAGACGAAGATGCCCGCGCCGATGATCGCGCCGATGCCGACGCACGTCAGGTCCACCGGGCCGAGCGAGCGTTTCAACGCGCGGTCCGGCGCTTCGGATTCCTTGATGAGCAGGTCGGGGCTCTTGGTTTTGAAGTAGGAGAACGCAGCCACGGCCCCCGTGTATCGACTTTGCCGGCGGGGCGCAATCCCCGAATGCAGAACTTCCCGGTTAAAAAACGCCTCCGCCCGAAAAACACGCTATCGTCTCCCCGCCGATGACCGACCCTTTCCCCGCCGCGTGGTTTCGCCGCGACGACGAATCGCCCGACGAAAATTTTTACGCCATGCCGCGTTTTGTCACCCACATCGACGACGGGGCCATCGCGGCCGTCACGCAGCTTTACCGGGAATGTTTTCCCGCCGGCGGCGCGGTGCTCGACCTGATGAGCTCCTGGGTCAGCCACCTGCCGCCAGAGGTCCATTACCGGCGGGTGGTCGGTCTGGGGATGAACCGCGACGAACTCGCCGCCAACCCGCGCCTGTCCGAGGCCGTCGTGCAAAATCTCAACGAGAACACACGGCTGCCGTTCGGTGACGGGGAGTTCGACGCGGCGGGGCTGTGCGTGTCCATCGATTACCTGACCGACCCGGTCGCCGTGCTGCGCGAGACGGCGCGGGTGCTGCGGCCCGGCGCGCCGTTGGTGGTGACGTTTTCCAACCGCTGTTTTCCGAGTAAGGCTGTGGCGATCTGGCACGCGCTCGACGACATCGGGCGGTGCGGGGTCGTGGCGGCGCTGTTCCGCGCGGCCGGAGCGGAATACTGGTCGCGCGTGGAGACGCTCGACCGTTCGCCGGGCGGGGACGGTGATCCGCTGTACGCGGTGATCTCGCGTCGGCAGGCGTTGTAAGCATCCGCTCTTTTGTCGAACGGCGTAATCTTCTATCACGTATGGCTTCAACCTCTTCGACCCACGCCGCCGCGAGCGGCACGTTTTCTCTCGGCGGCGACCTGTCCGTCCACCGCCTCGGCTACGGCGCGATGCGCCTCACCGGCAACGGCATCTGGGGCGAACCGAAAGACCCCGAAACCGCCAAGGCCGTTCTGCGCAGGGCCGTGGAACTCGGCGTTAATTTCATCGACACCGCCGACAGCTACGGACCGGATGTCTGCGAACGGCTCATCGGCGAGGCACTCCACCCGTACGCCGAGGGCGTGGTCATCGCCACCAAGGGCGGACTCACCCGCCAGGGGCCGAACCGCTGGATGCCCGTCGGCCGTCCCGAATACCTCGCCCAACAGGTCGAGATGAGCCTGCGCCGGTTGAAGGTCGATTGCATCGATCTTTACCAACTCCACCGCATCGACCCCAAGGTGCCGGTCGAGGAGAGTCTCGGCGCGCTGGGCCGCTTGCAAAAGCAGGGCAAGATCCGCCACATCGGCCTGTCCGAGGTCAAGCCGGACGAGATCGAGCGCGCGGCCAAGACGGTCAAAATCGTCAGCGTGCAAAACGAATACAACATCGGCAACCGCAAGAGCGAGGACACGCTCAAATACTGCGAGGAAAACAGCATCGGTTTCATCCCGTGGTTCCCCGTGGCGGCGGGTGATCTGGCGAAGCCCGGCGGCGTGCTCGACGAGGTGGCCAAGCGTCACGAGGCGACGGTGGCCCAACTCGCGCTCGCGTGGTTGCTGCACCGTTCACCCGTCATCCTGCCGATCCCGGGGACGAGTTCGCTGGAGCACTTGGAAGAAAACGTGGCCGCCGCCGACCTCGAACTCACCAGGGAAGAATGGGCCGAGATCGAAACGGCAGCCACGCAGAAAAAATAACGGTCGGCGCGCACTTTTCCCATGTTTGCGGCGGCAGCCATCGAGACCGGAACCAAAACAGAGTTGTACGCGGAACTCACCGGCCAGCTTCGCGCGATGCTGGCGGGCGAACGCGACTGGCTGGCGAACCTCGCCAACACCTCCGCGTTGATCTTCCAACACGTACCCGAACTGAACTGGGCGGGTTTCTACCTGTGGCGCGGCGGCGAACTCGTCGTCGGGCCGTTCCAGGGCAAACCGGCCTGCGTGCGCATCGCGCCGGGGAGGGGGGTGTGCGGCGGGGCCTTCGCGCAACGCCGTTCGCTGGTGGTGGCCGACGTGCACGCGTTTCCCGGGCACATCGCCTGTGACGCGGCGTCGCGTTCGGAACTCGTCGTGCCGCTGATCCGGGGCGAGACGATCCTGGGAGTGCTCGACCTCGACAGCCCCCGGCCGGGTCGATTCGACGAAGAGGATCGGGTGGGTTGCGAGGAGATGATGGCGGCGCTGCTGGAAGGCAGCGACTTTCCCGCCGAAGGCGTTTCAAATAATTGGTAGGGATGCCTCTCCGAGGCAGTCCCTAGATTTCTCTGGGAGGCGTGTCGTTGCGGCGACGGTAATCCAATCCAAAAATAGGGAGTGCCTCGGAGAGGCATCCCTACCTTACAAGACGACCGGCCGCCACGCGGCCTATTCCAGATTTCCCCATGCGCTACACCTTTCCAAAAAATTTCCTTTGGGGCGCGGCGACCTCCGGCTACCAGATCGAAGGTGCGGCGACCGCTGACGGCAAGGGGCCGTCGATCTGGGACCGTTTCACCCACCTCCCCGGCCACATCCTCCACGGCGACACGGGTGACCGCGCCTGCAACACCTACGACCCGCGCCAGCTCGACGCCGACCTCGACCTGATGGTCTCCCTTGGCCTGAAGGCGTACATCTTTTCGGTGCAATGGCCGCGCATCCAGCCCGATGGCCGCGGTCCCGCCAACGCGAAAGGCCTCGACTACTACCGTCGGTTGGTGGACGGCCTCCAGGCGCGTGGCATCGTCCCGGCCCTCACGCTTTACCACTGGGAGCTTCCCCAAGCCTTGCAGGATCGCGGGGGCTGGCTGGCACGCGACACCGTGGACCGCTTCGCCGAATACGCCACGATCCTGCACGATGCGCTGTCCTCGCAGGTCCCGTGGTGGATCACGCAAAACGAACCGCATACCTCCGCGTGGCTCGGGCACGGCAGTGGCAAACACGCACCGGGACTGACCGGCGACACGAACGCCCTCACCGCCGCGCATCATTTGCTCCTCGCTCACGGGAAGGTCGTGCGCGCGTTGCGCGAACCGGAGGGCCACGGGAAAACGCGCTTCGGCCCCGTCATCGCCGTTACCCCCGTGCGACCCGGCGCGCCCGACAACCCCGCTGACGTGGCCGCCGCCGCGCGCGTGGACGGCGAGCAAAACCGGTTGTTCCTCGACCCGATCTTCAAGGGCGAATACCCCGCCGACATACGGGCCCGTTACCGCGAGGCCACCCGGGATTGGGAGTTCGTGCACGATGACGATCTGGCGGCGATCCACACGCCGATAGATTTCCTTGGCGTCAATTATTATTGTCCGACCGTGATCTCCGCCGGCCCGAACGACGGCCTGATCTTGCGTGCGCCCGAGGGGCCTGCCACCGCGATGGGTTGGGCCATCGACCCGGCGGGCTTGCATGAGGTGCTGACCCGTGTGCGGCAGGAATACACGGGCGCGCTGCCGCTGATCGTCAGCGAAAACGGCGCGTCGTTCCGCGACTACCTTGACCCGGAAGGCCGCTGCCACGACCCCGAGCGAGTAGACTTCCTGCGGGAACACCTGCGCGAGGCCCACCGCGCCATCGCCGACGGCGTGCCGCTGGCGGGATACTTCGTGTGGTCGCTGCTGGATAATCTCGAGTGGGACAGCGGCTACCGTGAACGGTTCGGACTGGCATACGTCGATTACCCGACCCAGCGGCGGGTGCCGAAGTCGTCGTTCGATTGGTATCGCGGAGTCATCAAGGAAAACGGTTTCGAGGCGGCGTGACCCCGATCCCCGCATCGACCCGGCGTCAAGGCAGGCGGCGGGTTTTGCGCAGGACCCGGTCGAGGCGACCGAGCAAATCGTCCACTCCAAAGGGTTTGGAGATATAGTCGTCCGCCCCGCCATTGATGAGCAATTCCCGGCTCCGGGCAGTCGCATCCGCACTGAGGATGACGACGGGGATCGCTCTCGTTTGCGGGTGGTTGCGCAGACCGACGAGTACGGCGTCGCCCGTCATCTCCGGCAACTGCAAATCCAGCAAGATCAGATCGGGCAGCACGCGGCACGCTTGTTCCAGACCCGCCTTGCCGTCGGCGGCGGAGAACACCGTCCACCGGGGCCGGCGGGTGGCGAAGAGCATCTCCATGACCTGCCGGTTGGATTGATTGTCCTCGATATAAAGGATGGTAGCCGTCGGCAGGGTGGCCTGCGCGGCGTCGGGAGCATGGGTCGGGGGATCATCCTGGGCGGAGGCGGCAGGGAGATCGGCCTGCGGGATTTCCAGCCAGAACGTGCTCCCGTGCCCGACCTCGCTCCGCACGTCGAGGCGACCGCCCATCGCCTCGGCGATCCGCCGCGAGACCACGAGGCCCAGACCCGTGCCCTCCACGGTGCTGCGTGTCTGCTCCAGACGCTCGAATGGAATGAAGAGACGCGCGAGTCCCTCCGGCGAGATGCCCGGGCCGGAGTCCCGGACGTTGAACCGCAACCGCCCGTCCGACATCGCCGTCTGGCTAAGGACGACCTCGCCATTCTCCCGATTGTACTTGATGGCGTTGGAAAGGAGGTTGAGCAGGATTTGCCGCAGACGTTGTGCGTCCACCCGGACCAGCCGCGGGCCATCGGGCGCGGCTTCCACCCTGCACGTGATGCCCCGGGCCTGTGCCTGGCGCGCGACCAGACTGACACACTCGTGCACGAGGAGATCGGCATCCACGTCGCCCGGCACCAGGTGCAGCGCGCCCGTCTCCGCGCTGGCGAGATCGAGAACCTCATCGACGAGCGCCAGCAGGTGGCGCGCTCCCTTCAAAAGATATTTGACCCCGAGGGCGTCCTGTTCACCCAACGGGCTCCCTTCGAGGAGTTGGCCGAACCCGAGGATGGCATTGAGCGGCGTCCTCAATTCGTGGCTCATGCGCGAGAGGAACTCGCTCTTGGCGGCGTCTGCTCTTTCGGCTTCGGCGCGGGCTTCCTCGGCGATGAGCTTTGCCTGGCGTAGAGCGGACTCCGTGTGCTTGCGCGCCGTGATGTCCAGGATCACGCCGTCCCAATGAATGTCGCCGTTGGCCATCCTTTCGGGATGGGAGGAAAGCTGGACCCACTTCAGCCGGCCTGAAGGAGTCAGGTACCGTCCTTCCCAATCCAGGGTGGTCAGGTTGGCGATGGCCGCCGTCGCCGCCTGCTCGTAGGCCGCACGATCTTCCGGGTGCACCAGCTCGAAGTACGCGTTGGCCCGTGCCTGGAGCGCGGCCGGCTCCAATTCGAGGATTTCGCGGCAGGCGTCGCTCACGAAGGGAAACTCCGCGCTGCCATCCGCCCGGCGGATGAATTGGTGGACCACGCCGGGACTGTTTTTGGCGATGCGTTTGTATCTCGCCTCCACCGTCCGGAGATGGTGGCTGGTTTGCTCGTGCCCCTCGATCTCGCGCCGCAAACGCTGCTCCGTGCGCCGCGCCTCGATGGCCGCCATCACCGTATCGGCAAAGTGGGTCAAACTCGTCCTCTGGTCGTCGCTCAGGGTTCTCGGCACCGTGTCGATCAGACAGAGATCGCCGAGGTTATCTCCCTGGAGAGTCGTCAGGGGTGCCCCCGCGTAGAAACGGACGTGGGGCGGACCGGTCACCATCGGGTTCTGCCGGAAGCGCTCGTCCAGCCGGGCGTCGGGAACGATCAGAGGATGATGACCGAGGATCGTGAAGGCGCAGAAAGCCACCTCGCGCGGAGTCTCCTTGAGATGCCCCAAACCGTGGCAAGCCTTGAACCATTGGCGTTCCGAATCGACCAGGCTAATCAGCGCGATGGGAACGTCGAAGAACTTGGCGGCGAGCGCGGTGAGGTTCTCGAACTCCGGCTCCGGCGGCGTGTCGAGCAGATCGTAGCGATCCAACGCGCGCAGCCGCTCCGGTTCGCAGGCTGGGATGGGCGCAGGCATTGGCTTGCAGGCTCGGAGTCTGGCGGTGTCGATGGACCGGCAGCCGGAAGACAAACGAGAATGAACGACCTCATCTTCCTGGATTGCAGAGATTTCTGCAATAAAAATCCACCGGCATGGTCGGACGCACGGGATGGAGGATGCCGAATGCGTGACGGTCGGCCAGAGCATTTTAACCGAGGTTGTAGCCTCTCTTCCGTCCCGGAGGGACGGGGGAAATTAGCCGGTGGTGCCAACCACCGGAATCTCACGCCAAAGCGTCCACGCCCCGGAGGGGCAGCGCCATGCGAACGTGTGCAAGGCCAGAGGCACCACCGGCAAACTTCCGCGGTCCCTCCGGGACGAGCCACGGCCACGGCTCAAAATAAACTCTTTAGGGAAGGGGCAAACGGTCAGATTCATCACGATCAGGGTCGCGGGGTGGATCAGTGGCTTTTCAAGTCCCAGCCGGACTGAGCTTCACCAGGACCACGTCGTCCTCGCGGATGGGGAAATCGGCCTGCCAGCTCCCCGTCGCATCGACGGTGATCTCGCGCTTTTCATCCGGCTGGCCGGTGGCGAGCGCCTTCAGGTCGGTGACCTGCCCGGGTGTGAGCTGCGCTGGTTTGCCCAGCTTCAGATAGGCGGTGTAGGCATCGTTCTTTTCGTAGCCGACGCGGGACACCGCCAGATGGTAACGGCCCGGCTTCAAGGCGTGCAGTTTCAACGTCACCTCTCCCTTGGATTTGGGTTCGAGCACACGCCGGAAAAAGTCCCAGTCGTCCGCCGGGTCGTCGCCGCGCGGGTCGGTCAGGTCCCAGAAAAGTGCCTGCACTCCGCCCCCGGCATCGCGGGCGACCCAGGAACGCGCGTCCTTGTTAACCAGTTCCTGGCCGCCGAGTTGATTGAGGAAAGAATAGGCGAAAAAGGCCGGCTTCTTGATGCCTTCGAGGTTGATCAGGCCAAAGCCGCCCTCGAACGGCGTGAGCGCGGGACCGCTCTCCTCGAAAATATCGGTGAAGGTCCAGTACGACATCGAGCCGAGCGTCTCGGTATGCTTGAGCTGCTCCAGGATGTAGGCCGCCTCAAAATAGCTGTCGTGGACCGGATCGTGGTTGGAGTAGGACGCGCTCCATTCCGTGATGTGCACCGGAAGGTTCGGCGTACCCGACTTCGCGATGTCGGCGTTACGGCTGTTCGCGCCATTCGCCGAGCCGAGCAGGTTCCGGCTCACCCAGAGCTTTTTCTTGCCATCCTCGTCGAGGCCGCTGCCGCCGCCCTGGCTGCCTGGCCCGGTACTCTTGGGCGCTTGGCCGATGCCGTAGGAATGGAAGCTGATGAAGTCGAGCGGCGCCTGGTTTTTCGCGCAGTAGTCGATCAATGCCGGCACCCAGGCACTTCCCGCCGCCGCCGGGCCGCCCACGCGATACGCCGGATCAACCGCTTTGACCGCTCTGGCGGTGTGGGCATAAAGCTCGAAATACTCGTCGCGTCGCGTCGCCTCACGCACCGGCGAAAAGAAGCTGGGGTGATCGGGCTCGTTCCAGATTTCGAAATACCACTGTCTGACTTCATCCGCACCGTAGCGCTCCGCCCAATGCTTCACCAGCGCGGTGACCAGCGCGTCCCATTTGTCGTACGACTTGGGCGGCGTGACGTTGCCCTTCCACCAGAAGACGGACGCCTTGCGCATCTTTTCGGGATGGGCCGGGTCGTTCGCGGTGAGGTCTTTCGGATTTTGCGTGTCGAGCTTGATGCTGGCCAAGGCATCCGGCATGAAGCCGATCTCCACGAAAGGCCGGACGTGGATCGACAGGAGGTAGTCGTAGACCATGTCGATGTATTGCCAGTTGTAGATCGGGTTGCCCTGCTTGTCCTCGCGGTAGACGCCCAACTCGTCGTGCAGCAGTCCGTGACAACGCAGGTATTCGAAGCCGATGGCGTCCTGGCAGGTTTTGAGCTGGGCCTGCCAATCGGCGCGGAGACCTTCACCCACCCGGCCGGAGCCGACGCATCTTTTATAGACCGTGGAACGCGGTCCCTTCACCGCGGAGCAATCGACATCGATCACCCGCGGAGCCGCCGTGGACGGAGCCGTCTGGCCGCCGGCCTGCGCCGCCGCTCCCAGACCCAGCAGGCAGGCCAACCAGGGCAGCCAGTTGCGAGCGGATGTTCTTTTTTGCATGGCTTGATGGCGGCGGTAGATGTCGGCCTCGCGTTTCATTGGCGGGCGAGCAACTGGGTCAGGAGCGGCTCCATCGCGTCGGCCCAGAGCTGATACCCGGAAGCATCGGGATGCAGGTGGTCCGTGCCGAGACCTTTCCAGTTCGTGTCGGTCGTGCCGTCGGGCTTGTTGGTCGTGACCGGCGGCATGAGCGGCACCAGATCGAACCAGTAGACGGTGCGGTTGTCGGCAAAATTCTTGATGAGGGCGTTAGCGGCCATCATCTTGTCCTGCGCACGCTGGTTGGGCATGATGCTGACGAGGATCGTCTTCACGCCGGGGAACGCAGTCTGGGTGCGGCCGATGACGGCCTTGACCCCATCGGCGATCTGCTGCGGGGTGTCCTTGGTGTTGTTGGTGCCGATCAGGATGACCGCGACTTTGGGATGCATCCCGGCGAGGTCCACGTGGTCGAACCGCCAGAGCACGTTTTGCGTGGTGTCGGCGAAGACGCCGAAGTTGAGGGCGTGGCGCGGGGCGTAGGTTTTGTCCCAGATGGCCTTGCCCGGCCCGAGCCAGCGGTCGGTGATGGAATCGCCGATGAAAATGAGGTCGCACGGCTGGCCCTTGATCGCCGCCATGCGCGCCTGCAGCGCGTTCCACGGCCCGGGCTTCCCGGTGTAGCGGACGTTCATCACGGGCGTGGTCGATTCTTCGGTGGCGGGAGGAGCGGAAGAAGCCGGAGGCACCGGGGTCGTTTGCGCGCCGACGAGAAGCGGCCGGAGGAGAAAGATGGCGCAGGCGAGGGCCGACTTGATTTTCATGGGGGGAGAAGCATTTGAGCTCAGCTACCTGTAGAGCGCCACCTTGACCAGGTAGTGTCTGTCAGTGATATCTATCCTCCCTCCAACCGAAATCAAGCAATCGAAACCGCCTGGACACCTGCCGCCGTGAGCGGCTGGGGCCGAGCGAAACCGGCTGCGATTTTTATGAGACGATCATCCCCCGTTGTCCTCGTCAGTGCCTGGCTTGCCGTGGTGGCAGCTTGCGGACCTCTCGGTCTGGCTCGCGCCGACGTGCGCTTGCCCGGCATCTTCGGTGACCACATGGTCCTGCAGCAGGAGGCCACGCTTCCGGTCTGGGGCTGGGCCAGTCCGCAGGAAAAAGTGACCGTCACGTTCGCGGGCAGGACGGCGAACACGACCGCCGGAGCCAACGGCAAATGGCGGGTCGATCTGCCCGCGCTACCCGCCGGGACTCCCGCCGGAAGGCTGACGGTCGCCGGGAACAACACGATCACGCTCAACGACGTGCTCGTCGGCGAGGTGTGGCTCTGCTCGGGTCAGTCGAACATGGAACTGCCGCTGACCAAGACCGACGACGCGCCGCACGCGGTGGCGCAGGCGAGCGACGATCAACTACGTCTCTGCCTGGTGCCGTCGAACCTGGCGCTGGCTCCGCGCGACGATCTTTCGCCGACCACGCCCATTGCGGACACCTGGGAGGTTTGCATGCCGGCGACGGTCGGCAGGTTCAGCGCCGTGGGCTACTACTTCGGCAAGAACCTGCGCGCCACGCTCAAGCGGCCTGTCGGCCTGATCGAGGACGCGTGGGGCGGCACCGCCGCGCAGGTCTGGACCGATCCGGCGACCTTGCAGTCCGACCCGGCTTTGCATCACTACGTGGAGGAGCAGCAACAGTTCGCGGCACGGTATCCCGGCGGCGACACCGATTTCGCCGCCCAGATGGCAGCGCAAACCCAGCCCGGGCAGAAGCCGGGAGCCGCGCTGGTGAGAAGAGGTTACGGACCCACGATCCCGAGCAGCCTTTTCGACGCGATGATCCACCCCGTCATCCCCTTCGCGATCAAGGGCGTGATCTGGTATCAGGGCGAGGACAACGCCGAGCCGGCGGCGGCCCTGGAATACGCCCGGCTGTTCCCGGCGATGATCTCCGGCTGGCGGAAGCTCTGGAAGGAAGGCGACTTCCCGTTTCTCTACGTCCAACTGGCAAACCTCGCGCAACGTTATCGGGACAACTGGCCGCTGGTGCGCGAGGCGCAGCTCAAGACGCTTTCCCTGCCGAAAACGGGCATGGCGGTGACCTTCGACATCGGGACGCCCTACTTTATCCACCCACCCGACAAGATGGACGTGGGCCTGCGCCTGTCGCTGCTGGCGCGGCACGTCGCCTACGGAGAAAACGTCGTGTGCTCCGGGCCACTCTACGCTGCGATGAAGGTCGAAGGTGCCAACATCCGGCTCAGCTTCCGGCCGGACACCATCGGCGGCGGACTGGTGATCGGCAGTTCGCCGTGGAAGGACCCGAAGGCAACCACGATCCCGTCCACCACGGAACTGCAGGGCTTCCTGATCGCGGGCGAAGACCGGAAGTGGGTCACTGCACAGGCCACGATTGCCGGGGACGCCGTGGTGGTATCGAGCGCGCAGGTGCCGAACCCAGCGGCCGTGCGCTATGCGTGGGCGCAGAGTCCGCTGGCCAACCTTTACAACAGGAATGGCCTGCCGGCTTCGCCCTTCCGCACCGACGACTGGAATCCCAAGAGCTCGACCGACCCGGTGAAGTAGATTTAAGATTGCCGATGGCGGGCGATTCCGCGACATTCTTTTCGGTTAACCTCTATGAATTTTCCACGTCCCCCCCTGCTCGCGCGTGCTCCGCAACTCCGCTGCCAAAGAGCTTTGTTCTACTTGGCGTTGATCTTGGGAATAGTCCTGTGGAAGGCTGCCCCCGTGCGGGCGAACATCGCGGGTGGAGGCGACGGCAAAGGTCCCAACGTCACGATCACCGAAAAAGATAAATGGATCGTTTTATCCAACGGGATTTGTACGATTAACATCACCAAGAAGAGCCCTCGTCTCGACGCGCTGGATTACACTTATAACAACAACGGAAGCGTCCGCACCTCGCCCACCTTGAAAGGGCCCGGCCAGTACTATTACGGGGGCTTCAGCATGGGCGGTTTGGACATGAGCCACCAGAGCTCGGATTTCAAATGGTCGGTGGCGGTCGATCCCTCCAGTAACGGTGGAAACTACGGGGACGTGATGCTGATTAGCACCACTCCCGATCTCGGAGTGGTCGAAGCCCATTTCTCCATGCTGCGCGGTTCTCCGGGGTTTTACTCGACCGCCATCCAGACCCACCGCGCCCAGGACCTGCCGGTCAACCTGACCGCCTGGGGGGTCGTCACCCGGGTGCCGGAAAATTTTAACTGGCTCAGCGCCGACGAGGCTCGCAACTTCCTGATCGGCACGCCCACGAACAAGGGCTCGGGCATCCCGAACTCTCCCCACGAAATCTCGGTCGGCCTCAACGGCAGCCGGGCCGGTCAGCTCGACGACAAATTCATCTATGGACAGGATCACGCCGACCTCAAGGCGTGGGGATGGAGCAGCGTGGGTCCGAATGGCCTGAACATCGGCCGGTGGATGATGACCAACATGGATTTCAGCAACGGCGGACCGATGAAGCGGGACGTTTCCGTTTACCCGTACAGCGAACTCAACAACTCGATCCTGACCGGTGAACTCGGGATGGGTGGCGACGGTAGTTTTGCGCAGGGCGAGGCCTGGACGAAGACCTGCGGACCGTGGTTCATGTACCTGAACAGCGTTCCCGCCTCGATCACCGATCCCGCCGCCGCGGCGGCCGCCCTTTACAAGGACGCTCTGGCCCAGGCGGAAGCCGAGAAAAAGGCGTGGCCTTATCCGTGGTTCAAGAACGGTAAATATCCCCAGGCCGCCGCGCGAGGGACGGTGCAGGGAAAGATCAAGATTCAGGACAGCGGCAACCCGAACGCCTCCAACGCGGACCTCTGGGTGGGACTCGTGGAGCAGCCGCAGACCATCCACGCGGCGTATGACTTCCAAAAATGGTTCAAGCCCTACCAGTATTTCGTGCAAACGGATGCCGAAGGAAACTTCACTATCCCGAACGTCCTCCCCGGAAACAACTACACGCTGTGGGCTTACGGCCCGGGGGCGGCGGGTACCTTTCTATCGCAACCCCAGCAGGGGGCGAACCCGCCTCTGGAATGCGACATTCCCGCGCATCCTTTCGCGGTCAAGGTGACGCCGGGATCGACCCAGCAACTCGGCGTCGTCACCTGGACCCCGCTCCGGGTTGGCCCGACGGTTTTTGAACTTGGTTATCCGAATCGCAAGGCCGACAAATACCGCCACGGCGAGGACTACCCCTTCCCTGACGACCAGCCGAAGCTGGGCTACCCGACCGCGATCTGGGGTCCGCAGATGGCGTTCAACTTCGAGTTCCCGGAAGGGCTCACCTATACCGTCGGGAAAAACCGCTGGTCCACGGACTGGAATTACATTTTGCCCTCCCTGCCCGACACGACCGGGGCCTACCAGCCTTGCAAGGGCAACCTCGTCGTTGATCTCCCCACCGCGCCACCCGCCGGTGCCACCGCGTCCGTGTACATCGCGGCCGCCGGATACGATGGCGACCAGCGTTTCCCGAAAAACCAGGTGAGTATCAGCGTCAACGACAAAGACCTCGGCACTGCTCCCGGCACCAGGGGAGCACCGGCACCGCTCACTCCGACCGGTTACTTCCCGGCCTACTCGGACGACAGCAGCATCCACTGCGGGGTGCACGGACCTTTCTCCGATGAGCGCCTTTATTTCCCGGCCAGTCTTCTGCGGGCCGGTCAGAACACGATTACCATCCATGTGAACGGAACCGGCTTGAGCGATTATCTCATGGTGGATTACCTCCGGCTAGAACTGCCGGGCTACGTGCCGCCCGCTCCGACCCGCGTGACCACTTACGCGGGCAACAAGGTGGTTCTGGTCACCTGGCCGGTGGTTCCCGGCGCAACCAGTTATGATGTGTTGCGCTCCAGCAATCCTACCTCCGGGTATGCACCCGTGGTGGTTGGGAAAGCAGGGTTCGTCTGTGGGAGCGATATGCTGAACATGACGTACGCGGATGCCACGGCGGCGAACGGAACCACTTATTACTACAAGATCGTTTCAAAAAATCCGCAGGGTCAAAGCGGAATGTCCCCGGCCAGCGCGAGTACCATTCCCGTTGCCACGATTAGTGCCAGCATCCCGCTGGCGCCTGCCAAGCTCCAGGTCAGCAGTTCCGGTCATCACCGGGTAGCGCTGAACTGGACGCCGTCCGGCGATGCCAGCTACTACCGGGTCTTGCGGAGCACCTTGCACGGCAACGGCGAGGGCAGCTTCTACTCACTTCGCACGATTGTGCTCAACGATCAGGTGGAAGGAACTAGCTTCGTAGACACCACCCCGACCGATGGGAAGAAATACCGCTACTATGTGCAAACCGTGTGTCCCGCAGGCGTCAGCGTGCTTTCGCAGTCGGTCGATGCTTCTCCGGTGCCGCCCCCTCCCGCGTCGGCCCCGCAGTCTCTGGCTGGGGAATGGACCAAGACGCGTCAGGGGACTGGCATTACCCTCAAATGGGCTCCCGTGGCGGGTGCCACCGGCTATGTCATCTATCGCTCCAGTCAGGGCGAGCACTTTGACTGGCCGGACAACTTTGTTATCCCCTTGCTAGAAACGACGTGGACCGACGTGAACAAAGCAAAGAAGCCGACCGAAAAGAAGGGGGACGAACACATGGATCCGGCGAAAGACTATTACTACCAGGTGACGGCGGTCAATGCGGGCGGGGTTTCCCCATCGGCGGTGACTCATGTCGCGGCCGAGAACCATTCGCCGCATTAAAGCGCGGGTTAGCTTGCTGTCTTTCAGGGAGCTGGACAATGCACGGTGTAGCTGAAAAGACTCGTCGCGGGTGACCCGCTCGATCTTTTCTTGACTACAGTCGCGCGCGTTTGAATGTCATCCCTATGGTGCGCTCCCCCTTGTCGCTGAAAGTCTGCGGTTTCGCGTTCGTCGTCTCCGCGCTTTTCTGTGTCCCTTCCGTGATGGTCGCGCAGACGGATTACCCGCCGGAAACGAAGGCGATTCCCATCCCCAAGATGGAAAGCCTGCCCCTGATTGGTGGTCCTTTCAAGGGAACTCCGGAATCCCTCAAGCAGTTTCAAAGTCCAAAGTGGTTCCTCGACGGCAAGTTCGGGATTTGGGCTCACTGGGGACCTCAGGCCGTGCCTGGCGACGGCGATTGGTATGCGAGTGAGATGTATCGGCAGAACACGAAGCGGTATGGCTTCACGGCCAACGCGGATCACGTCGCGAGATACGGGCACCCGTCCAAGTTTGGCTACAAAGACATCCTGCCGCTCTGGAAGGCCGAGAAATGGGACCCTGACCATCTGATGGGACTCTACAAGGCGGCGGGCGCGCACTACTTTGTCGCGCAGTCGGTCCATCACGACAACTTCGACAACTGGGATTCCAAATATCACAAGTGGAACTCCGTGAACATCGGCCCCCACAAGGACATGGTGGGCGTCTGGCAAGCGGCAGCCAGGAAACAGAACCTGCCCTTCGGCGTTTCCGAGCATCTGGGGCATAGTTTTACCTTCATGCAGACCGCGCACGGGTCCGACAAAACCGGACCACTGGCGGGCGTGCCCTACGACGGAGCCAACCCGGCATACTGGGATTTGTATCAGTTGCCCGCCAAGCCGGGTGACACGGGGTGGTACAGCAACGATCCCCGCTGGGCGCAGGAATGGTATGCACGCATGGACGATCTGGTGACCCGTTACAAGCCCGACCTGCTCTACAGCGACGGCGGCCTGCCGTTCGGGGAAGTTGGCCGCACTCTCGTGGCCCAGCTCTATAATGTCAGCGCGGCGCAGCACGGCGGGAAGCAGGAGGCGGTTTATTGCTGCAAGAAGAACTACAACAAAACGGATTTCATCGACGGGACCTGCGTCCAGGATTTGGAGGGGCGGATGATGGCGGATATCCAGCCCTTTCCGTGGCAAACCGATGCCTCGACCGGTCAATGGTTTTGGGTTCCCAATGACCATTATCTATCGAGCACCGAGGCCATTTGCGGCCTGACCGATATCGTGAGCAAGAACGGCAACCTTTTGCTCAACGTCACCCTGCTCCCCGATGGCAGCCTCGCGCCGGAGATGGAAACTTTCCTACGCGAGATGGCCGACTGGATGAAGATCAACGGCGAGGCGATTTTCGGCACCCGGCCCTGGACCGTGTATGGCGAGGGCCCCACTCCTTTTCACCCCGACGCTTTCAGCCGGAACGTGAAATACACGCCTCAGGACATCCGCTTCACTCGGAAAGGAAATGACCTCTATGCCATCGTGCTCGGAGTGCCGACCGGACAGGTCACGATTCACGCCTTGAGCAGCGCGTCCTCGCTCGTCACCCGGGAGCCCGCCACGATCACGCTCCTGGGCAGCACGGAGAAAATCCGGTGGTCTCGAACCGCGGACAACCTCGTAATCTCTCTGCCCGCCACGCTGCCTTGCAAATCGGCGATCTGCTTCAAGATCTCAGGGTTGTGACGAATTAGAGCGTTCTTCGTTTGCTCGTAGCGGCAGACGGCAAGCAAACAACCCTTCTCTGTCATCCTGAGGCGCAGCCGAAGGACCTCGCACCAAGGTACCCGCTTGGCCGTGGTCGCACGCCTGACCAAAAACCGGCGGGACGTGAGTACCACCGGGGCATGTCCTTCGGCTGTGCCTCAGGATGACAGAAAGATTAGGGCACGCGCGTGACCACGGGCAGACGAAACACGCGATAGTAAACTTCTGGAAAAGATGCGGCGCACGAAGCGGTCCAGGCTCTGGCGCAAATTGTTGTTGAGGCGGACGATGTAACAGGTCTCGCCTTCGATCAGAAGACAACTCTATTGAATGACAACTTGTGTTGTTTGCCGGATGTCATCGGACGCGGCGGCGACCTGGAACTCGTACCGCCCTGGCGGCACGGCGTAACTCTTTTTCGACACGTCCCAGCGCCGCAAGCGTTCCACGGGAACAGCGAACTCGAAAGACACCGTTTCGCCGCGGTGGACCATCTTCCGACGGAAATCCACCAGCGAGCGGATCGTGTCCCCGGCCTCGGGGCTGGCGTCGAGACGCCGGGCGTAGATTTGCACCACCTCGTCCCCGTCGAGTGCACCCGTGTTCGACACCGGGATGTGCAGTTTGACCACACCCCCGACGCCGAGCGTCGCGGAGCCTTCCAGGGCGGCCGTCCCGTAGCGGAACGTCGTGTAACTGAGCCCGTGCCCGAAGGCGTAGAGTGGCTTGCCCATGAAATAACGATAGGTCCGGTTCTTCATGTGGTAATCGTGGTAGTCCGGCAGGTCCTGGGTCGAACGGTAGAACGTCACCGGCAGCCGTCCGGCGGGGTTGTACTTGCCGAAAAGCACGTCCGCCACGGCGGTTCCGCCGTTGGTGCCAGGATACCAGGCTTGTACAATGGCGGGTAGATTCTCGGCCTCCCACGGCATGGCCATCGCGCTGCCACTGCAATTGACGAAAACCACCGGTTTGCCGGTGGCGTGGAGCGCCTGGAGCAGCCGGGTCTGTTGCTCGGGTAGCTCGATGCGCGTGCGGTCACCGGAATGGAAGCCAACGAAATCGATGCCCTTTTCCTCGCCCTCCATGTAGCCGGTGATGCCGCCGACATAAATGACGGCGTCCGCCGTGCGGGCGGCCTCCACGGCCTGCTTGAAGTCGGGCGAATTTTCGTCGTACGACTGGTCCGCCTTCAGGCCCAACGGGCAGCCCTTGGCGTAGGTGACTTCCACGCTCGTGCCCAGAGCGGCTTTAATGCCTTGGAGGATCGTCACCGGATGCGACGGAGGACCCTGATACCACGGATCGCCGAGCAGCGCCCGCACGGAATCCGCGTTCTCGCCGATCACCGCCAGACGCTTGAGCCGCGCCGGGTCCAGCGGCAGGGTGTTCCGGTCGTTCTTGAGCAACACCGTGCCCTCGCGCGCGAGTTGCGTCGCCTGTTCGAGGTGCGCGGGACTTTCCACCACGTCCATCTTGATTTTCGTGTAGGGCACCCGGTCCGGCGGATCGAAAAGCCCGAGGTCGAAGCGCACCTTCAGGTTGCGGCGCACGGCCACGTCGATCTCTTTTTCGGTGATGAGGCCCTCTTTGACGGAGGTTGCCAAAGCCGCGTAATCCGTGCCGCATTCCAGGTCGCAACCCGCGCGCACGGCCAGCGCGTCCGCCTCCGCAACCGTCTTCACGTAATGATGCGCCTTGGTGATGTTGGCGATGGCACCGCAGTCGGAGACGACCTGTCCCTGGAATCCCCAAGCATCACGCAACAATCCCGTGAGGAGCCATCCGCTGCACGAGGCCGGCACCTTGTACAAAGCGTTGTAGGACGACATCATCGCGCCGACGTGGCCTTGCTGGACCAGCGCCTGGAACTGCGGCAGGTACGTGTCGTGGAGGTCGCGCTCGTCCGGGTCCACGTCGAACGCGCCGCGTCCGGGTTCCGGCCCGCTGTGCACGGCGAAATGTTTCGCGCAAGCCGTGGCGCGAAGGTAACGGGGATCATCACCCTGCAAGCCGCGCACGTAGGCGACCCCCATCACGGAGGTCAGGTACGGGTCCTCGCCGTAGGTTTCCTGCCCGCGACCCCAGCGCGGGTCACGGAAGATGTTGACGTTGGGACTCCAGAAGCTCAGGCCGCGGTTGTTCCCGTAGTCGCCCCGGCTCGCGGCGTCGGCGTGTTTGGCGCGCCCCTCGGTGGAAATGCTCTCCGCCATCCGCCCCACGAGGGCGTCGTCGAAGGTGGCGGCGTTGCCGAGGGTCTGCGGGAACATCGTCGCGTGGCCGTCGCCCACCAGACCGTGCAGGCACTCGTTCTGGTAACTGTAAGCGGGGACGTGCAGGCGGTCGATCTTCGTCGATTTGCTGACGGTCTGCCCGATCTTCTCGCGCAGTGACATTCTTCGCACGAGGTCCTCGATGCGCGCCGCCTGCGGCTGGTCGGGGTCCTCGTAGATCGGCGGCTCTTTTACGGCCGGCACGACGAGGGCTTCTTTCAAGTCGAGCGGGATCATGTCCGCCGCGGTGATGCAGGCCACGCCGTGGTGCTGCGCATCGAGGATGTGGATCGCGTTGAACTTGGCGTTCTCCTTTTCGCCGGTGAAGACCAGACTCAAACCGCCCTCCTTCTGGTCCGCGTAGTGGTAGACCTGCGCGGTGATCCGGTAAGCCCGGTTCTTCCCTCCGGCCGCCTGAAAGATATCGAGGTGCTCGGCGACGACCTGCGCGCCGCACTTGGTGCCCATCAGCCGCAACCCCGGCCGGTCGAGGGCCTGTTCCGCCAGATCGATTTGCACCTCGTACTTGCCTTCGGGCAAACCCTCGACGGCGGCGGTGAAGGTCTGGCCGTACACCTCGTCCGCGAAGGTGTTGGCCGCGTCGTCTTGCGGCGCGCCGGTCACCGGCACGGTGGCACGGTGGTGGTGCGTATCACCCGCCACGACGAAACTGAGTCCGCAGGGGGAGGGGGCTGTTTCGTCCGCCACGGAGGACCAGGCCGGGAAGAAAGCGAGGCCGAGCAGGGAAATCCAGCAAACGTGTCTGAGCATGAGGGGGGAGGGGGATGACGGGTGCCGAGCAAACTCTTACTTTGTTGCCGCGGTCGAGCTTTCAAAACCCGGCCGATCACATGACGCCATGCAGCCGGTGTGGTCGCCGCCTTCATAGTAGAGCAACCACTTGCCTTTGAACCGCACCAACCCTTCCATGAAGCAGACGGGCGCGCCGATGGCGTTGTTGAGTTCGTAGGGAAAGCGCGGGGTGATGAAGTAGTTATCAGAGCGGGCAATCAGTTTCGTCGGGTCCTTCATGTCAAACAAGGCCTGTCCGCCGGAATAAGATTTTTGCGGGAGAGCGGGGTCGCCGTTCTTTTGATTATTCTCGCCGTGGTAGAGCACGAGGATGCCCTTGGGCGTGACGATGGGCGGCGGCCCGGGTTCGGTGAGGGTGCAATCGAACTTGCCGTGGCGCGGCGGCAGCACATGGGTCAACTTGCCGTCGCCGTCCACGACGGGCGCCCAGTTGATGCAGTCGTCGGAGAACGCGACGGTGTAATCGATGCAATACATCCAGTATTTGCCGTTGATCTTTTCGGCCACGACGCGTCCATCATCATAATAGCGGCTCACGACCGACCCACCCTTGGGAATGTCCCGGTACTTGCCGCCCTCCGCCTTGTCGAAGGCTAACCCTTGTTTGGTCCAATGCACCAGGTCCGTGCTGGTGGCCACGGCTTGTCTGGGCCGGCGTCCGTCGTAGGCGGCGTAGAGATAAATGAAGAGTCCGTCCGCACGCTGCACGATGCGGCCATCCTCGGTGCCGCCGGGCCACTCGTATTTCTTGAAAGCGTCCTCGTCGGGATAAATGACCGGCGTGGGCGAACGCTCGAAATGCACGCCGTCGCTGCTGATGGCCGAGCCGACCCGGGAATTATGGATGTTCAGGGGCTCGGCCCGATAGAGCCAGTGGACCTTGCCGTCCTTCACGGCGGCGGCGGCCCCGACGATGTTCTTGCCTTCCCAGGGCACGTTCATCTTCTGGATCGGACAGAAAAACATCGTGTCGGTTCGCGGCTCGATGAGCGGATTGTCGGGGCACCGCACGAACGGTCCCAGCCCCCAGGAGGGAACGCCGGCGGCCTCGGTCTGGTCGTTCACATCCTTGGGTGGGGCCGCGACCTTGAGAGGCACCTTCCCGGCGTCGGCGGTTGATTCGGCAGGAGGCACCGGGGGCTCGGCGGATTTTCCGGAACTGGCTGCGAACAGCGACAACCCGGCGGTCAGGAAGGCGAAGGTGAGACCATGATAGTTTCCAAGCAACGGGGGGATGCGCTTCATCTTTTGGGGGAATGTCGAGTTTGTAAATCTTCTCGGCAAGTCAGTCTCACCAACGAAATCCGGCAACGCAAGACGCGAATGCGGCCCGGCCCTCTCACCCGCTTGCGTTTGCTGAACGGATCCTGAAAAGAACTTGTAAAGGGAGAGAACGAAAAGAGAATACCGACCATCGCCTGCGCTGTTCTGCGGGCAAACTCTCCCCCATGAAATCTCTCGACCCGAAGAATGACCCAGCCGCCATGAGCACGGTTCGCTCCGTGCAAAAACTGTTCGTGACCCTGGCGGCATCGCTCTGCTTGCCTGTCCTTGCACACGCGGCGGCGGCCCCCGCGACGCTCGACGGCGACGGCTGGACCGTCACGCCGCAGGCCGAAGTCAGCGCCACCGGCGAGCAAATCTCCGCGCCCGGCTTCGCGGCGGAGCATTGGGTGAAGGCAACCGTGCCAGGAACGGTGCTGGAAGCCTACGTCGTGGCCGGCATCGAGAAGGAACCGAGCTACGGCGACAACGCCTGGAAGATCGACAAGAAGAAGTACAACCGCAATTTCTGGTATCGGACCGAATTCAAGAGCCCGGCCGCTTTCACCTCTGGCCGGACGTGGCTGGAGTTCGACGGCGTGAACAAGGACGCCGACGTTTACCTCAACGGCAAGAAGCTGGGCTCCATCCACGGCTTCGTGCAGCGTGGCCGCTTTGACGTGACCGGGTTGGTCCGACCGGGGGCAACGAACGCGCTGGCCGTGCTGGATTATTTCCCCGGGGAAAACGACCGGAGCAGGGATGCCAACGTGACAAGCCCGTCGTTTATTTGCAGCAGCCGCTGGGACTGGATGCCCCCGGTCGCCGGATACAACATGGGCATCCACCGCAGTGTGCGGCTCACCAACACGGGTGACGTTTCACTGGTCGATCCGTGGATTCGCACGGAGGTGCCCGATCCCTCGCAGGCCGATGTTTCGGTCCAGGTCGAAGTGCAAAACGGGTCCGGCGCGGCGGTCAACGGCGTGTTGAAAGGCGTCCTCTCGCCGGGCGAGATCGCGTTTTCCCAACCGGTCACGCTCGGTCCAAACGAGAAGAAAACCGTCAAGCTGGACCCGTCCACGGCTCCGGCCCTGCACCTCGCCCATCCCCGCCTCTGGTGGCCCAACGGCTACGGCGAACCGAACCTGTACACTTGCCGGCTCGACTTCCAGGTCGGCGCAGCCGTTTCCGACACGAAGACGACCACGTTCGGCGTCCGCAAGTACACCTACGACACCTCGAAAAAGTTTCTCAACCTCTACGTCAACGGCGTGCGCGTGTTCGCCAAGGGCGGCAACTGGGGCATGGCGGA
>CAZZYS010000016.1:0-27760 GCA_964658285.1 uncultured Verrucomicrobiota bacterium | reverse complement strand
CCACAACCAAACTTAAAATGCTCTAGACATCCAACCAAGATGAGCGCCAACTTTGCCGAACTCGATTACCGCCAGACGCCGCTGGGCGAACTGACCCTCCGTCGTCGGCGGGTCGCGTCCCTGGATAATCTGGACGTTTACGAGGTCAAACTGGGGGACGCCTTTCTGATGTCGAGCCTTTTCCACGAGGTCGAGGTGGCGCTCGCCGATCTCGGGCTATCCAGGTTGGACTCGCCGGAACTGGATGTCGTGGTCGGTGGCCTGGGCCTCGGCTACACCGCCCGGGCCGCGCTCAAGCATCCGGCGGTGCGTTCATTGATCGTGGTCGAGGCGCTGGACGCTGTCATCGAATGGCACGAGCGCGGCCTGGTTCCGCTTGGCCCGGAATTGACTGGTGATCCGCGCTGCCGCTTCGTCCGTGGTGATTTTTTTGCCCTGGCGGCGGCGTCCGGGCAGGGCTTCGACCCGGCGGAGGCAGGGCGGAAATTCCACGCGGTCCTGCTCGACATCGATCATTCGCCGCGCAACCTGCTGCACGCCCGTCACGCCGGATTCTACGAACCGGCCGGTCTCCGGCAACTTGCCTCCCAGATCCACCCCGGCGGCGCGTTCGCTCTCTGGTCCGACGAACCGCCGGACGAGGCTTTCCTGGCCGCGTTGCGCGAGGTGTTCGACCCGGCCGACGCGCAGGTCGTCACGTTCCATAATCCGCTTCTCGAACGTGACTCGGCCAGCACCGTCTACGTCGCCCGAATCTGACCGCGCGGGCGGGATCAGGTCAGCAGGCGCGGATCAAAGGCGAACGGTTCCGGTGCCCCGACGACGATCTGGTCGAAACCGGGGTGAGAGGGATCGAGCAGGTAGTTCGACTCGCCGGGGATGATGACGCTGGGCAGCTCCAACACCGTCGAGCGCCCCTGCCGGCTCCACAGATCGCCCACGGCCTGGGCGGAAGGGGGCGGCGGTTCATCAGGCCAATCAGCAGGCAACGCGGCAAGGGCGATCTTTTCCACCAGCGCCTCGTCGAACTCGACCCGGAAAACCACGTACCGGAACATCACCGGTGGGTTGAGATGAACCAGGGTTTCCAAGGCCGCCAACGCCTTCGTGCCGCTGGTGTAGACGGCCCGTGTCCCGGGCGAGTTCCACCGGCCGCCGTACAGGTACGCCCCCTCCCCTGAGAATGCCGTCGCGGCGTGTCGTTCCTTCACGATCCGCCAGGCCTGGAGCCTCATGAGTACACGCCATGCTCGATCCGGCCGAGGAGGTTTTCGACCTCGCGGGCTCCCACTTCCGTCCGGGCGTACTCCAGCGGAACGGCTCCACCCAGACCGCGCTGCGGGGAACTCAGCCATTGGCGCGCATGAATCTCACTTTCCAGCACGGCGACCGCCTTGCCCAGGAGGCGGGCGAAGCGCACCACGCGGTCGGATTCCGAGGTGTCCAGCCGTCCGGTGGCCTTGCGGCGGTGGAGGGTGGCCTTGGAGATGCCGAGCAGACTGCCCACTTTGTCCATCGGCAAGTCGAGCCCGCTTTGTAGATCGTCAAGTTCCCGGACGGGCAGCCCGGCCTCCAGCTTCCGGATCACGGTCGCGGCGGCAGGCACGGAGCCAGGCGCCATGTGTGCGGAGGCACCGATGAAAGCCCGGACCACGTGATGGTTGCCGCCGCGCACAGGTGGTTTGCGGTGTTGCTCGGGAAGCAGATTGATGACCTCTGCGATTTTCTCCACAACCAACGACTTTCTCATATGAGACATATTTTTGTCTCATATGATACCAGCGTCAACATAAAGTTCGGTTGTGACGCAGAGCTGCGCCGGAGGCCGGTCCGGGTTTGGACGGAGCCGCGTCCGACGGCGGTCCCGGTCACTCCAGCAGTTCGATGACATCGCGGAACTTCGCCGCGTCGTTCTTTCCGTCGATCTTCTCGTAGGGGTTGTCCACGGGGTCCGCGTCCGCCTGCGCGTCCATCTCCCGGGCGGCCGTGCCGGAGAGCTTCCAACCCAGCGGCAGCGGGATGGCCGTCCGGGTGAGCCCGAAGAAAAAGAATTCGGTCGAGCTGTAGCCCTGATCTTCGCGCAACGCCAGTTGCGCGTAGCTGTCGTGAGCGCCCCGGGTGTGCGCCATCGCCAGGACGGGCGCGAGCGTGTCCTCCAGAAAAGAACTGGGCGGGTGCTTCGGCTCTTCCGGCGCGACCGTCGGGTCGTCGTGCTCGAAATCCCGTCCGCCGCCCGCCCCGGTCAGCGGATCGTTGCTGATGTAGATGACGTACGGATGCACGTCCGTCAGATGCCCGTCGCGGATGATCTTTTTCACCGCGCGCAGGATTTCCAGCGCGGTGGTCGCGCCGGAATTCTCGAAATAGCCGCCGTCCACGACGTGCGTGCCGTCCGGGAACACCCCGGCCGGGCTGACATAGGTGAACCGGGCGCTGTTGTGGGCAGCCGTGCTCAGGGGGATGTCGCAATCCTCGCGCGGGCAGGGGGCGATCTTCCTGCAGGCGTCGATGGCGTCGAGGAAGCCATTGCCGATGACGATATTACTCGCGATGATCCTCTGGCCGGTCTCCACGCTCGTGCCGTTGAGGAAGAGGGCGGGCAGGTAGCCCAATTTCGGGTCACGACCGGCCCAGAGGTCATTGAAGTTGCGCGAAAAGTAATCGTTTCCCAGGTGCTTTTTCCCTCCCCTTTCCCAGGCCCGTTCGAGCCACTGTCCACGGTCCAGGGAGGGGTAGCGGCCAGGCACGAAACGCTGCACGAAGTCCGGATAGAGCAGCGCCGCCAACGGCGCGGCCAGGTAATCCTCGCCGAGCATCTTGCGCAGGCCGGGCCGGATCGGGCCGGCGTGCCCGCCCGCCAGCGCCGCGTCGAACGCCGCCGCTCCCAGGCTGCCCCCCGACACCGCGCTGATGGCGAACACGTGTTGGGCGAAATCCGGCCGGTGCTCCGACACGCTGGCGTCCTCCAGTCTGCCGAGCAGGGTGGCCGTCCAGTAAGCGGCCCGGATGCCGCCGCCTTCCGTGGCGACGATGAAGAGCGGATGCACGGGCTCCTTGCTCAGCTTGATGGCGTTCGCCCGCCACGCCGCGAACGCTTCCTCGAGCTTTGGCCGGTGGAAGCCGTCGGGTGCCGAGGTCCGCACGACGTGGTTGTCGTTCGACAGGCTGCAATAAGCCGCCCAGACCAACAGGAAGGTGATGAGCGGAACGCGGAACCGCTCGAAAACGTAGACGCACACGCCTCCCCAAAACACCCACCCCGCCGCGGCAAAAAGGAGGACGGCCCCGGAACCGAGCGCCCCGGCGAAGAGGATCGGGTTGAGCGAGAACAACCCCAGCAGGACGAACGAGACGACCGTCGTCGCCACCAACGCGGCCCGGGTGCCCTTGCCCAGGTCGCCGAATTTTCGGCCGACCCTCTGCCGGGGATCGAAGCGCGGCGCGCCCGCCGGCAGGATGCCGAGGAGTCGGAGCCGGTAAACGAACAGCACGTAGAGCGCCGGGGCGAGCAGCAGGCAACCGGCCGCGTAGGCGCGCAACCAGGCGGGCGCACTGTGGGAAGAGTGCTTGTCATAGGTCGTGGAGGCGTGCCAGAAGCCCACGGCCATGATCAAGAGCGGGACGACACCGAGCACGCGCGGCAGGTGTTCCCGTACTCTCAGCCGCCATTTCTCCCACCAAGGATTCGGCGGTCCGTTGCTCCTGTCGTCGGCGGAGAAATCGAAGTTGAGGAGAACCCGGCAACTGTACCAACTGGCGAGCGCCCACATGAGCGCCCCGAGCACGATCCCGGACCACTTGACCGCCGGCAACGGGCCGGATGCCAGGACCTTGAAAGTGCTCTCCTCGCCCAGCGAACGCAGGATTTCGACGCCCTGCGCGACCGCCACAAAAATGTAGCAGCCGATCAGGGCCACCACGAAAGCGATCCGGCAGACCCGGAACTCCCGGTGGAGGTTGACCACGTCGATCCAGCGGATCGACGCACGCGGCGGTTCGGGTTGGTCAGTCATCGGGAGATCGTTGCTCGGTCGGCGGGCGTGTTCAGAGGCGTTCCCGGGCGAAAATCAGGAGGCCGTTGGCCGGGATCGTGACCCCGGCGGATTGCGCCAGCGCGTCGCGCCCGGGACCGTCGGCCGTGACGCCGCCGTAGTTGCCCTGCGCGGCGGGATTTGCCCACGCCTCGTAAACGTCCGAATTGAAAACTTCTTCCCAGTGACCCGGTGATGGGAAACCCAGCAGATAGCTGCGGTCGTAGAACGTCGTCTCGTTGAGGCTGGCGACGATCACCACGTCGCGTCCCTCGCCGGGCACCCAACGATGGAAAGCGATGACCCGGTTGTCGTCGTGAACGTGGAAGACGTTCAAGCCCTCGCCGGTGAGCGCGGGGTAACGCCGGCGCAACCACAGGAGGTCGCGCATGTAGCGGTGGAAATCGTCCATCTTTTTGTCGCCGCCTTCGAGGCCGTCCCAATCGATGAAGAGGTCCGCCGCGCCCGGCCAGTCCGACCAGTACCGGTATTCCAGAAATTCCTGGCCCATGAAAAGCATGGGCACGCCTGGCGCGGTGAGCAGCAGACCGTTGGCCACCCGCGCCCGGCTCGTGGCGTACCACGAACGCGCGTCCCCCCCGCCTGCCAGCGCGGCGATGCGCGGTTGCTTGTCGCCGTGCGGATCATAGACGAGGTCCTGGTTTTCGAGCCCCTGGTACTGCCGCCACGCCCCGACGAAGCCGTCGCGCGTGTGAAGCGACCCGCGCAAGAGGTCCATGTCCACCGCCGCGCCCGCGCCTGCCGCCGCCTGCGAGATCACGGTGCGGATGCTGCCGCGCAGGCGGTCGTCGTAGCCGAGATCGAAACCCATGCCGCCGGGTGTCGGCGTCACGGCCAGCGGCCGGTCGTCGTCCCAGTATTCGGCGATCTGCACGGCGTCGCTTTTGAGGAAGCGCACGGTGCTGGTCACGTCCTGCAGGAAGGACCAGCCACCGTTCCAGTCGATCACGCGCACTTCGTCGTAGCGCACGCCATCCATGCGATATTCGCCGAGCAGGACGCGGAGGTTTTCGATGAGAAAGGCGCAGACGCCGTCGCTGTTGTAATTGAAGACGCGCCCCCCGGCCCAGCTCGCGCCGAAGACGTTGAAATAAAGATTGTTGCCGTCGCCCGGATTCGCGGGCCGGTCGAAGAAGTCGATGCTCTCGTCGTTGAAAGCTCCGCCGGCATGGTTGAACACCACGTCGGCGATGACCGCCAGGCCGTAGAGATGGCACACGTCCACGAAGAGCTTGAACTGGTTGACGTGGCTGGAGAGTTCCGCGACCCCCTTGGGCGGCTGTCCTCTGGCCGCGAGCAGCGCGTTGATGCGCGGCAGGTAACGCGCGGCGAACGCGGGATCGGCCGGGTCCACGCAGTAGTCCATCTCCGGCGAAAACAGGTCGGTGCCGTTGTAGCCGAGACTACAATCCGTCCAGAATTCCATGAACGGCAGCGGCTGCACGGCGTTGACGCCGAGGTCGGCGAGATACGGCACGCGGTCCAGCGCGTCGAAGAACTTGGCGACGCGATTGGCGCGGATGTCCTGCCCCGTTTCGTCCCGCGCGTAAAAGACCCCGATGTGGAGCTGGTACACCGCCAGTTGGTTGAACGGCGGCGGCCGGAAATCAGGCGCGGTCCACCGGTAGCTCGTCGCCTCACGCAGGATGCAATTCGAGTCGCTGTAATCCTCCGAGACGGTTCCCTGATAATAGTGCAGTTCGCGCGCGTACGGATCGCGCTTGAAACCCGCGTCGCCGGTGCCGACGATCCAATAACGGTAGGGCGTTCCGTCCGGCACGCCCGCGACAAACCCGATCCAGTGTCCTGTCGCGGCATCCCGCACCAGCAGGTCCGCCGGGTCCGGATCGTAGGACGTGCCCGCGTGCAGCACCACGTACACCGCGGACGCCGCCGGCGCCCAGACCCGGAACGTCGCCCCGCCCGACGAAAGATGTCCGCCCATCGGAACGTCGGAAACAACACCACCCTGTACAACCCCCATGAAACCATTATGTATCGGTGGCGGCGGAGATTGCAAACAAATATTTTATAAAAGTCTTTGTTCCCGATAGAGTTATACATCTACCCATCCCGGGAAAGCGCGGTCTTCCCCCCACGAACGATTCACGGCGGTTCGAGTTTTTCCCGTTCGACCAGCAACCGCAGCGCGAGCAGCGTCTCGGCCAGGGTCCGTTGCAGCACGTAGAACCAACCCGGCCAGCCGTCGAGCACCAACCGCCGGACAAAAAGCAGATAAACGAACATCACCGCCGGAGCGAAGCAGGCACGACGCCGCAGCCGATCCTGCCGGTTCAGCGTCGCGGGATCGGCGTCGAGCAGATGACGGGACTCGATGACCATGTAACGATCCTGCGAACGCAGCCAACGGGAGAGCGGTTTGCGGTCGTCGTGGTCGATGCGGCCGATCAACGGCAACACGGGACCGTCCAGCCGCACGCGGTGGCCGTGTCCCTCGTCTTCATAGTGGGCGAGAGCGCGGCGGTAGAGCACGGCGCGCGGCGGGTAGAGGGTCGCGCGCAAGGGCCGACCCCACACGCAGTATCGAAACGCCGCCTCGTAGCCGGCAGCCTGAGGCGGCGGCTCCAGCGCGGTGATTTCCGCGCGGAGTTCGGTCGTCAGGACGTAATCCGCATCGAGCGAAAGCACCCAGGGCGTGCGGATCTGGGTCAGGCCGAAGTTGCACTGACCCGCAAAGGAGTCGAACGCGCGTTGGACGACGCGGACGTTGGGGTGGGCGGCACGGGCGATGGCGAGCGTGCCGTCGTCGCTGAAGCTGTCGATGAGAACGATCTCGCGCGCCCACGCGAGCGCGGCCACCGTGCGGCCGATGTTTTCTTTCTCGTTGTAGGTGAGGATGAGCGGGGTGATCTCGATCATGGGGTCTTGTCCACCCCGCCGACCGCAGGCCGTTGTGCGGCAATGAGCATCGTCATCCATAGGAATGGCAGACGACCTGCTCCGCAAAATCGCAGATCGATAAACCCCGCTTCCTCCAGCAACGCGGATAGTGTGCGCCGACTCCAAAGTTTGATGTGCCCGCCGTCCCAGAGCGGGTTGGCGTGTGCGTCCCATTTGCCCAAGGTCGAGAGCAGCAGGTTCTTCAAATATCCGTGGTAAGGCGTGGTGACGATGAAGGTTCCCCCGGGCCGCAACGCGTGGTAGCAACCTGCCACGAAGGCGCGCGGCGAATAAAGGTGTTCCACCACTTCGGTGCTGACCACGAGATCGAAAGGTGCACAATTCAGGTTCATCAAGAGCCTGTCATCCGCTGGTAGTTGCTCGAAACGCGCGCCGGGATAATGTTCGCGGGCCAGAGCGATGCCCTGCTCGCTCAGGTCGATGCCAACCACTTCCCGGCAACCGCGTTGCAGGAATTGGCCCGCGGTGAAGCCATTGCCACATCCCACATCCAATACACGCGTGTGCGCCTCCAGTCGTCCGCACAAAGCAAAAAGCGGCGGTAAAAAATGCCGGTGCATATGGGATGCGTCAGCATCGTTAAAGCCATAGTCGCGGTAAGAGGTCGCGGGCGATCGGTTCACGGCACTTTTGTAACAACCCGAGAGTGGCGTCGACAAGTGCGTTCGCTTCATTTGTCGGCCCACAGGTCTCGACCATGCACCTCAAACCGCGCGGCCACCTGATCCCAGGTATAATCCGAAAGCACGAGTCTGCGGGCTCGTGCCCCCATGACCTGGCTTGCCTCCGGGTCGGTCAGCGTGTCTGCCAGCGCGTCGGCGATGGCGACAGCGTCGATCGGCACGACCCGCGCCGCTCCGGTTTGCCCGGCCTCGGGGAAATTGCAGCCTGTCGTGAGCACGCACGGCAGACCGGCGGCCATCGCCTCGAGCACCGCCATGCTGAAACCTTCCGAGTATGTCGGTGCTACAAAGACGCTGGCCGCCGCCAACGCGCCGCGTTTGAGCGCGCCGTCGAGCATCCCGGTGAATGTTGTCGCGTCCGCTACCCCTGCGTCGCGGAAAAATGCTCGCGCGGCGTCCTCGTAGCCCGCCGTGGGCGGTCCTGCCACGACGAGGTGCGTGTCGGGAAAACGTGCGCGGACGGCTGCGTAGGCCGGGGCGAGCAGGTCCAGACCCTTCTTGGGGTCCACCCGGTGCAGGAAGAGGATGAGTGTCTTGCCGCGCAAGACCGGATAGCGTTCGAGAAACGCCGCGGCGTCAACGGGATCGGGTGATTCCTGCGTGTCCGCCGCGTCGATGCCGTTGGGCACCACGACAACGCGCGGCCCGAGGCGCAGGGCTTCGAGATTGGCGGCCTCACTGCCGTTGAGCGCCTGGAGAAGCCGCGCGCCGCGCAGCACGAGCGGGAATTCTACAAGCCGCAGGTACACCCTCTTCTTGCCCGCCTTGTAATCGAGCGCCCACGGTTCGAGCATCCCCTGCGGCGCGATCACGTAGGGCGTCCCGCGCAACCGGCAGGCCAGGGCGGCGGCCAGCACGGGGAAGTTGAAGGATGAGGTGATGTGCGCCGCGTCGTAATCACCCGCGTGCCGCAGCAGCCATGCCAGCAGCGAAGGGCTGAGCTTGAATTCCCAACGCCCCACGCGCGGGAAGTAGCGCAGCCGGAAGCCGTCCTGCTCCAGCCAGCGTCCGAGCGGCGCGTCCATCCGACCGGGACCGTTGGCGTCGGTCGCCACCAGGTCCACTCCCCACCCACGCCTGGCCAACGCGGCGGCGAAGCGCAAAGCGATCTTTGACGGGCCGCCGTAGATGGCTCCCAGGGCAGGAATGACGAGCAGGATTTTTTTCACGGGCCGGGAGGAAGCAGCCGCCGGGTCGGGTTTTCCGCTTTACGCAGCAGGAGGGCAAACAGCAGCCGGTCGGGCAGGCTCAAACCTCGCGGCGGATGTCCGGCGGCCCGGACGGCGCGCTGCAAGTTCTCGGCGAATGCCGTCGGCGACCAACCCGCGACCCGTCGTTGGCTGACCTCGCCCATCGCCGTCAGCGCCGGGGGATCGCACGCGGTCACGCGCGCAAGCAGGCCCGCCAGTGCCGCCGGGTCGTCGGGTGGGAAAACCCAGCCGTTCCCGCCCTCGGCCACGAGGTCGCGCGCGCAGCCGCAACGGCTCGATACCAACACGGGCAAACCGGCAGCCATCGCCTCGTTGACGACCAATCCCCACGGTTCGCGCGTGCTGGCGTGGACGAAAGCGCCCGCCAGGCCGTAATAGGCAGGCAATTCGTCGTATTGCTTGAACCCCGGCAGGGAAACGTCGCTTGCGATGCCGAGCGTGGATGCCTGTGCAACCAGCGAGTCGCGCAACGGTCCGTCACCGAGCAAAACGAGCGCCCAGGCGTCCGAACCGACGGCGCGGCGGTATCCGGCGTAAGCGGTCAGCAAGCCGGGCAGATTTTTTTGCGGGACGAACCGGCTGGAAGCCAGGAAGTAGCGCGCGGGCAGATTCAGCCGGGCGCGGATGGTGGATTCTTCGGCGCGGGCAGCCGCCGCGCCGCGAGCGAAATGATCGTTGTCCACGGCATCGTAACCGGGAAAAATCCGTTCGCGCGGCATCCCCAGGGCCGCGAGGTAATCGGCGTGCGGCGCGCCGCCAACCAACCCGGCGGCGCATCGGCGCACGACACGGGACTTGAGCCATTCCTTCCAGGCACGTCGTGGCTCGTCGGAGGCCGTGCTTTCGGACATGACCACCGCCGGCACGCCGTTCTCCAGTCCCCAACGCAGGGCCGCCAGCGCCGCCGGGTCGCTCCAGCCGGGGACGACGACCGCCGCGGGCCGCTCACGCGCCAGCAGGGCGGTCAGCCGCCGGGCGATTTCCCGGGCCGGCCGCGCGGGACGTTCACCCCGCGCGAGCAGCGTGGCACGCCGGACGCCATCGGTCTGCCCGATGGCGTCCCACGCGTATTCGCTGGATTCCGCGGCTTCCTCCACGGCAAGTAGATTGAATTTCTGTGCTGCCGTAGCAAGTCGCGCGATGTGATAAGGCCCGAACCGGTGAAAAATGACCGCGACACGTTCCCGCATCATGGCCAGTCAGGAGGGCCGCGGATCGTTTCGCGCCTGGGCCAGGTTTAACATCGCCGGGCGCACGGCGGGCAGCTTGCGTTCGCGGCGCAGCCGTTGAGCGATACGCGCCATCGTGGCGGGCCGCATACCGTAGGGAAACACCGGCCGTGTTTCCAGAGCTTTTTCCGCCACCCGCACAAGCAAATAGGCGAACGCCAATGGCCAGAGCGCGATGTTGGTGATATCGCGTCCGAGGTTAAACGTGACTCCCAAGCCCAGCAAAAAAAGGCCCAACCGCAGGAGGGAAGCGCGCTGCTGCCACCAACGCCCCAGCAATCCGCACCACAGCGCCATCAAAAACGCCGGCGCCAACGGGCCGAAGAAGGGGCCAAATTCGAGGACGCCCTGACCGATCAGACCCGTGGAGACCGTTGCGACGACACCGATGTCCGCGTCCCCTCCGGCGTATCCCCGTGCCTTGGCATAGTCAATTCCCATCATCGGCTTGTTCGGCCAGATCGCCCGCGGGACGAATCCGGTCACCTGAACGAGGTAATCCCAGCCCCAAGTCAGCGGAAGTTGCCCCGAGATAACGAAGGAATTTTCGTAGCAAAGTTCCTGGATCATGTTCAGGCCCTCATGCGCGCTGGCCTTTTCTTCCGGGGTCATGTTTTCCACCATCAGATCGGCCTCGCTTTCCTCGAACATGGCCATGAATCCGACGTTGCGGTAGCCGATGACGATCTTGAACGCGAAATTCACAAACAAAAAGCACACCAGTAACACCACGATCCGGACAAACATCTTTTGGCGTCCCATCAGCCCATAACAGAACACGCATGGCATCGCGACTGCCAGGAATTGGTTGCGCGTCCCGCAGAGCAGAAAGAACGGCCAGGTCAAAGCCATCATTCCGACCGCGGCCGTCTTGGTAGACTGCTTTTTCGCCAGCACGAAAATGATGCCGAAAAGAGCGCAGCTAAGCAGGTAGAGATAGCCACCCGTTGAAACTAGAAATCCTGTCGGACCGGCATCCCCTGCGGCAGCGCGCTGCCACATCAGGCTGCCATTGCGCCCGTTAACGGGAAACAAGGCTCCGAGCACGTCCCATCCCATGCGGGAGAGTGCGCAAATGAACAGCACGAACCAAGACCCGACGACGATTTGGAGCAACATCCCCGGCTCGAGGAACCGCGGAACACGGACTGGTATCTGCGAAGACATTTTTGACCCAAGAAAGGGTGCCATCAAGCGGAAGGAAAACGCGAAAATCAACACCTCGCCGTAAGAGTAATTGATCAGCGCAGTTGGCATCTCCTCGTATTTCACTGGGTACAGGGCGATGTCTGCGTAGTACCAGACGATGATCGTCAAATACACAATCAGCGCGGGAAGTGCCCACGCTGTCTGGCGATGACGCCAGAGTTCGACCATGAGTGCCAACATGATGAGCGCCGTGGCAATAAAGCTCGCGGGAAGAACCATGGAGAAAATGATGACAAGCAGAATGCTCCCCAAGATCACCAACAGCGACGGCAAATGGCGCAAGGACCGGCGCTGCAATCCAACGAGTCGCCGGGTGGCTGGCATGTCAAGCCAGTGTGACGCGCGCGGCAAGGAATGTCCAGGGTGAACTCACCGACGGCAGCCTCACACCGATGGTGTGACCAGCCACCGGTTCGAGTCCCGTCGCGCTCACGTCGCGCACCTCGGAGGCGGGGTTCGCACCGCCTTGCGCGGATTCGCCTCCGTTCAGGTGTCCGATGGCACGGGATCGAGCAACATGCTGCGCCCTCCCTTGCGCCCCGGGATCACGCGATGTCGGAAAGCAAGGCTCGGAAGCTCGACGAGATAGTAAAACGCAAGACCGGCCCCCCCGATGCACGACACGATCACAAGGCTCTGGATCGGCGCGATTGACGGGAGCTTCGTCAGCAAACGCAACGACACATCCAAGGTGAACGCATGAGTCAGATAAATGCTGTAGGACGTTGAAGCGATCCAGAAAACCGCTCTTGAATCGGAGAAACACACCGGTCTCCGTTCGACCAGAGCCACCAGCAAAAGCAGGAAGAACATTGCAATGACCGTGTAAAGAAGCGCCTGTCGCCACTGCGCGGGGAGGGCGGCGGTGACAAAAACCCCCAGTAACATGGGAAAAAGGGCCAGCGAGGCAAAGCGGCGAAATTTTATCCACGCCCCGGGAAGATTGATACGCAGGAAAGATGCCCAGACTCCGAGGAGCAAACCCTCATAGCGGAGATGAGTCGCCGTGATGTGGTAGCCAAAAGGTTGCTCATCCGACAGGGAGTTGTCAGCAGCCCGGCAGCACATCGGAATCGCCGCCAAAAGCAAAAGGGACCAATGCGCCCGGTTGGAGACACGGACGATCATCAGCACGATAAACGGTGTGAAGAGGTAAAAGTGCTCTTCGATGCACAGAGACCAGCTGATGAGGAAAAAAGGGATTCGAAGGTGGTAGTTCTGGAGGAAGAACAGATAACTCCAATCAAACGGCTCGCGCCGCGCCAGCCAGACACCGAGGTAAGAGACAAGCAAGGCGGCCAAATAGGGAGGAACGGTCCGCAACGCGCGCCGGCCGATGAAGCGGCCGATTTCGACATTGCCGAACTGGTCCCGCTCACGCCAGAGCAGGCCGCCGATCAACCACCCGGAGAGAACGAAGAAGAGATCGACGCCGTATCCTCCATATTGGGCGAACATGGCCAAAAACGGCAGCGGAACCGGCCAGCGTTGGACGATGTGATAAAACAAAACCATCAGGATCGCACCCGCTCGAAGCAGGTCCAGATTTGGGTCACGGGTTCGCATCAACGGGAGGAGCCTGCAAATTCTTTTGTTCGGTTCGTTCCCCAAATGCCACAGTCGAGGGTTAGCATCACCAAATCAAAGGAGACGCTGTCATTAGTCAAGCATCTAGAACTTGATGGGTTCCGATTTCCGCTGAGAAGAGGAACAGTTTCCAACCCCTACTCGGTTTACAGCAAAAAAGGTGAATAATGTAGTCGAAAGTCAAGCTCTGACGTGCGCGTCCCGATCTGCCGCGCGGGCGATCCCGCCACGATGGTGAATGGTGCCACGTCTCGTGTTACCACCGCGCCGGCCGCGACCACCGCGCCCTCACCGATGGTGACGCCGGGCATGATGATGGCACGGTAGGCGATCCAGACCCGGTCGCCGATGCGGACCTCCGCCCCGCGATCTGCGAACGCCGGGGATTGCGGATCGTGCCCCAGGGTCAGGATGGCAGCTTCGGGACCGACGGAAACGTCCGCCCCGATGTGGATCGCGTGCTGCCGGCCGTCGAGCAGGCAGCCGAAATTAATCACCGTCCTGTCCCCGAGAAAAATCCTCCGGGCGTTGAGGAATCGGCAACGCATTTGCACCGTTGCTCCGTTTCCCATGCCGCCCAGGTAGCGGTAGAGATAGGCCCGGCGCAGCCGGCGGAAGGGCATTTTCCCGATGCCATCGTTGTAGAGGTAGGCGAACCAGCTACCGGCCAGGACGCGGGCGTTCATCGGGGGATGTTCATGGCGCTTCGAGCATTTGCAGGACGATTTCCGCGTTGCGCCGCCAGGAGTTGTCCGCCGCGTAATCATCCCAGCGCGCCACGGGGGTTTCTTCCGCCTGCCAGCGGCGCAAACCCGCGCGGATGGAATCGGCGTCATCGGGATCGATCCACAACCCCAAACCGTACGCCTGCACGGCTTGACGCAACGCCCCGTCGCCGCCCGAAGCCAGGCAAGGTGTGCGGTAGACGGACGCGACGTTGAGCACGGCGCTGGCGGAGCGGAAACGCGCGCTATAGGTCAGCAGTAAAAGGTCGGCGGCGGCAAAGAGTTCGCCAATTTCTTCTTCCGCGATGAAGCGGTGGATCCAGCGGCAACGGTCGGCGACGCCGAGTTCCACCGCCTTTTGCTGGTAGAACGAGACCGGTTTCTGGCCGCCGGATTGTTCCTGACCCGCCACGACCAGATGGAAATCGGGAAAATCCGCCAGGGCTTGCAAGACCAGGTCGAGATTCTTGCCGTCACGGATGTGCCCGAACGAAAGCAGCACCGGCGCATCGGCCGGCAGTTCCAGCGCAGCGCGGATCGCTGCGCGCGGTCGTTTGGCAGCTGGAAACATATAAAGCCCCTGCGGAATGACGGTCGTGCGAAGCCGCGGCATCGGCCGGACGGTATCTAGCGTGATCGGCGCATGGACGAAGGCATCGCGCAAAAACGAGTAGCCGCACGCCGTCGAGTACCGATGCCACCAGCGCGGCCCCACCACATGGTCGCGCGCCGGGTCGTGGATCACGGAACCGAACACGACCGTTCCCCCGGCGGCCAACCGCCGCAATGGCGGTGCCCATAATGGGGCAATATACTCATAATACACCCCGAAAAGTACCCGCGTAAACTTCCCCCGGCGCGTCTCCTCCGCCACGGTCCACCCGTCCCGCACGATGTCCGAGGCGTACAACGCCTGCCGCACCGGCCGGGGCAGGGAAGGTCGCGCACGCACCCCGCGCAGGCGTGGCAAGAGGATGTAGGGACGGGAGTTTTCCGCGAGCTGCCACCAGGGACCTTCCCGCGAGTCGGCGCAGAGCAGCGTGACTTCCGCGCCTGTTTCCGCCAGGGCAGCCACCTGGTTGAAAGCATAGTCCGCCATCCCGCCGTTGACGTAGGGCATGTGGTAGAGCAAGCGCATGATGGGAAGGTAGAACGAGAGCTTTTCTCAGGTAAAGGCAGAATCGGTGCAGTGGTAGCCGGCCCATCGCGCTCGATTCTTTTCGCTCGACCCGCTGCCAGCGAGGACATGCATCCTTATCAATCCCTCACAGGGAAGTCCTTGCTTCGCGCAGACGCCGTCGACAATCGCGGCATTGTTTCGCCCCCCAGAAATGACCTTCCCAGAATCCGATGACGCCCCAAAATTTCGTGGCGTACTCAAAAAGCATCAACCGTCCCCACGGCTGCGGCACCCCCAGGCGCCGCGTGATGGTGACCGCCGCCCGCAAACGCCAAGCGCGAGCACCCACGCTTGTGAGTACGACCAACAGCATCACAGTCGCAGCCCAGAACGCACCCATGCCGAACGTGGTCAAACCCCCGACCAACAGCACGATTTCCATCAAAATCCGCCCACACACTTTCACCCCGTACCCCAAAAAGATGCCCGCTTCACCGGCCCCTCGAAAGTTACGGCGCGCCTCTCTGCAGAACGCCCGGAGGTTTGCCGGCCGCTCCCAGTGGCAGCGGGGCACCGGGGCGGCATGGACTACCTCCGGCGGCGTGTTACGATGTAGCAGGATGGCGTAGGCCATGTCGTCGCCCGCCAACGTGAGGTCTTCGGGATAACCGCCGATCCGCCGCCAGAGGGTGCGCGTGTAGGCAATGGAACGCGAGGAGGCGTCGGAACGGTTTGTCGCCAACAGTTTCGGTTGCTGGAGCAGAGCGTACTCCACCCGGGCCCACAAACCGGCCAAATCTTCCTCTTGGACCGACCAACTGCCCATCACGGCCTGACAATCAGGATCAGATTCGAAGGGGGCGATCAGTTCCGCCAGCCATTCCGGCTCCCATGTGCAACCGATGTCAGTGGAGGCGATCAGCTCGTGCCCAGCAGCTTCAATCGCCAGGTCCCGACCCCGCGCAACGTTGCAGCCACGCTCCTGCCGCACCTGCAATCGCCAGGGCTGCGGTCGCGCCGCCGACTCCTGGAGAAACTCCCACGTTCCATCGCGCGAACCGCCGTCCACGATCACAATCTCCTCCGGCAGCAGGGTTTGTCGTGCCATCTGCTCCAAGAACCTGACGCAGCCCGCCCGGTCGTTGAGAACGGTGCTGACCAGCGAAACGAGCGTTTTGGCGGATGTTTTTTCCCGGAGATTCTGGGACAACATGTTGAAGTGGGTTTACGGGACGAGCTGATGAGTGCAGACAACGCAAGCCGGAGTCGGAGAAGATTGGCGCGGCGTTAGCTGGCTGTTCTTTTGTCCTCCACCGCCAACCATTCTTCTAACAAAGATAGAGGGATCTGGATGTCAGGGTCTTGATCGTCATTCGAAACACTCTTTCCGCTGAGATAGGTGTAATCGAGGTCTCGAGCCGCCGAAAGTGACCAGTAGCAGATCCCACCGAGAGGCATTTTGGCGGGGAAAAGCTCCAGGACCCGGCATCCGGCAGGTGCAAACATCAGGTTGACAAGTCCGGCCCCATGCGGAGCGATGATTTCCTCTGCTCCGGCGAACGCTTCGATTTGATCCTCCAGGCTCATCGCCGCGCAGTCGATCATCCGGTATCCATGTTTTGTGAGGAGCTTCAAAACGTCGGCTTCGTTGTGAACTCTGCGCATCGTCGCGCCTTGCCGAGTGATATATAGCTTCCGCTTCGCAACCCCACTGGCCTTTCCACTCATAAAATGCTTCAGCAATCTTTCGCGCACCCAGCGAGTCACCTGCGGCAGGTGGATGCCGGACCGGATGACGGGTGAGGCATACCAGAGATCGGAAAAAAGGATGCACTCATCCGGGTCTGCTTCCACGAGCTGGTCCGCTCGAATGCCGAATGCCTCGAGGGCTTGCCGCTGGACTGCGCTTGCTGCTCGAGGGATCAGGAAACGGACTTCTGCGGGCAGGTCGCCCAGCACGTCGTAGAACTGATAAAGCACTTCGGTCATCCAGTGGTAGTGTCCACCTGGCCGGAATCCCAGGAGCGTAAAAATGGGTCCTTCGAGCGTCCGGGTGGGGGATTTTTTTTGATAATAACTGGGGTGCACAAGAACGTAGTCGAGAAAGAAAAAGGTGTACTCCAGCAACAAGCGCCCATCCGGCAGAAACAGAATCCCATCGATGCAATCAAGCGAAGCTCCATGCAGACGCGCCAAGCAGCGACGGTACATTGGGACAAGTGTATATTGATCAAAAAAAGGATCGGCCGGACCGTCCAGGCACTTAGGGAGGTTCGTTTGGACGGCCGGTATGTCAGGTTGCAACCGGCGCAGAATTTCGCAGTTCGCCGGCGTGTCGGGTAGAGCATCAATGAGGCTGGTCTGGAGAAGTGGCGGTCTGGTGCCAAACAACCGACGCAGATGGCGCTGGCTATGGAAACGTGCCCGACGTAGCGGCAGCAGCATTTCCCATAACTTCTGTCTGGCGGATTGCATTTAAGCCGATGCGCTCCGGGCATGGACTGCGAAGCGGGCGAATGATGTGATCTCCATCCGCCGACGCACTCGCATCGACAATGCTTCCCGGAGAAATCCCCGTGTCCCTTCCCACGAGACACCGTTTACAATGACGATCTCGAGCGGCTGCCGGACCCACCGCACCATTTGCTCGAAAAACTTCCTGCCACCCGCCCGGTCATTAGAGACCACCCTGACCAAAGAGACAAGCGGCCAAAGCAACATCCGGCTCATAAGAGAGGAAATCCCGGTGCCGGCGTGAAGACGGCTTGATGCCACGCCTTCTCACCGGTGCCGGTTTGTATCACCATCGGTGCCGCGTAGCCCACGCGCCGCAGGTAGTCCCCGATTTCTGTGACGTCGGTTTTATACACTGGCAACGCGAAATCGTGGATTTCTATCACCAGCACGGGTCTCGCGCGACGCAACGTTTGCTCCGCGCCGCGCAACACTTCAAGCTCCGCTCCTTCCACGTCTATTTTGATGACGTTCGGCACTACGCCTGTCCGCAGACAATAATCATCGAGCCGGAGGTTTTTCACCCGCAGTTTCTCCACAGGCCCGGCATGATAGGAAATGTGCAGCCCGGCTTCGACCGCGACTTCGTCCACCGGGACTTCGAACTCCAAGAAATCCGCCGGGTCGTTCGACACGGCGGAGTCGATGATTCGGAATTCGTTGCCCAGTTTGTTCAATCGCCGGTGCCGCTCCAGCAACGCGGCGTGCCGTGGCACCGGCTCGAAAGCATGCACTTGTCCGCCGGGCATCACCCAGCCCGACGCCGGAATGGCAAGCTGACCGAAATTTGCGCCAATATCGAAGAACACCCCCCCTGGCCGCAAATATTCGTGCAACGCCCGGTGGACCGGCAGTTCGCTCGTGAAAGACCAGCGGCGCAGGGATTCGTCGAAGCGGAACGCTTCCCTGTCGATCTCAGTGGGAACACCTCGACCCAGATAACGTAGCCGGAATAGCCAGTGAGCTGCGGCTGTGACGATTTTCGGTCTCATAGGGATCGTTCAAGGATGTTGAAACTCGTACGATCTTCGTGTTTTCCTCACGCACGTCCCGCCAAGCGAGCGAAAACCGGCAACCCCAGCCACCGACGTACTCGCATGGGCAAACTTGGCCGCGGGCAAGTCTGGAAGTACTGGCGCTGCCAGTGGCGGGCCTCTTGCAAAGCTTTGGCGGCGGTGTCCGTATCGTCCTGCCGTCGCGCCTGGACATAAATTCCGGCATAGAACCGCATGAGGTTTTCCGACTGGGTGGGCGTGGGTGTCTGGCCGCGCCCATCAAGATACCGAAGATTTTCGATTACGACAGCACGCATCCCGGCAAACAAATCGACGGGGTTGGATAAATTAGTGAAGCGGCCGTCCGGCGCACCGAAACGATACTTTGCCACGGACTGCTCGTTGTAACCGACGCGGGCCTCATTCAGGAGTCGAAACCAGAACATCGTGTCTTCACCCAACAAGTGGTCCCGGTGTTCGGGCCAGAGCAAATCCGGTCGCAGGAACGCGCGTCGGATCAAGAACGCATGCGTTGGACCGGGCGCGAACACAATCGCTGAATCGAGGATGGCTCGCCCGGAAACATCACCCTGCCAGAGCGATTTGACGTGACCCTCATCGGGTTTGCCATCGACAAACTCGACGTACGGGCAAAGGACCAGATCGGTTTCCTGCGACCGGGCCATTTGCGTGGAAAGATAAGCGGCATCAAGCAGATCGTCCGCGTCGAGGAACACGAGCCATTCGCCCACAGCCTGCGCGTAGCCGTCATTGCGGGCGGCGCTCGCACCACGTCGGGGACACGACAGCAGCCGAATCCGCGGGTCATCCACCCGGCGGACGATTTCCGGGCCTTCATCAGTCGAACCATTGTCCACGACGAGCAATTCCCAATCGCGTTCGGATTGTCCGATCACGGACCGCACCGTTTCAGCGATGTATTCCCCTTTATTGTACAGCGGGATGATGATGGAAACGGTCGGTTTCACCGTGAGAGACTGGGTTTTACGCGGCTGCCTCGACGTGGAAGTTTTTCCATCATGGTGGTCCTGGCCGGGTTGCCACGTTCGCTCTGCCGAAGGCCGTCGCGAACAACTCCCGCATCGACGATTGCAAAGCGGCGTAGCTGTGTTCAGCCAGATACTCGTCCCAGCGCGGGTTGTTCTCCCGTCTCCACTTGGCAGGATCGTCGGTAATGCGCCGGATGGCAGCCAGGGTCGCTACGGGATCGTCCTGCGGCACGACCTCGCCCAAGCGGAATTTGCGCACGCGTGCGCCCATGACGTACCCGTCGCTCACGATAATCGGTTTGCGCAACAAGGCAGCTTTGGTCAACGTGTTGCTGCTGTGCGCGAAATCGTGGTAGGCGGCATAGAGAACGTCGCATGCCCCGACCACCGCGTTGTAGGCGGGTCCGTCCGGCACGCGCAGGGTATGGAGGAAGGTATTCGCATGGAGGGTGAACATATCCCGCAGGGTGCGGGCATCGGCGTCATTGAAAACATCCCACCGAATTTCACCGACGAACGCAAACGCGAGGTCCGACGCTTGGGGATTGGCGGCGGCACGGGCCAGGGTCGTCGTCCCCTTGCTCGGGAACAAGGCACCGATGGCCAGGACGAGTGGACGACCTCCGGCCAAGTGACGGAACTTTTCGCCTAACGGATGGGCTTGCTCCACCGAGCAATCGGTGAGGTCCGGCACGACGGCGACCGGCACAGTTCCCACCGCCGCGCGTACCTCCGGCGCGGCGTACTCGTCGATGACCGCCAACACGGCGAGACGGCGATCCTGCAGGACCGTCACGACGGGCCGCGTCCGGATGGATGGCGGGGGACCGCCGGCCGCTTCAGCCAGCAAAGCGGGTTGAAGATACAGCCCGCCCCAGGGTCGATCCGCGAGACGAACCATCTCGCGGAGCATCCGGCTCTCGTGTTCGTACAAACACCCGATCCATACGCAATCAACCCGCTGGCCGTGGACGCGCTCATCCCGGTGGATGGCTCGCCGCAAGACGAGGCCGTAGCGATATGCCTCGACGAGCTTGTAAAGGGAGGTCGGATGGATGGGCCACGGGGCGGGAGGAGTGAAGCGGCGTAATTCGATGCCATCGCGCCAGTCGGCACTCATTTGCCGGGTCAACTCCGCTTCCACTGCGGCGGGGTCTGCATGCAGAGCCAAGACATGACAGCCTATTTCACGGAGCACACGGGCAAAAAGGATATAATAGGTCAGGTGATGACCTCCTACATGCCACTCGACGAGCGCCACGCGAAGCTGCGCGTGGCCTGCATTGGAAATCGCTGACATATCAGGACGAGCGAACTGCAAGCGTCAGTGCTCCTTGGGAACCAACAAAAAACTTTCCGTTGTGGTCATCTGGAGTTTGAGCATGGCCGCACCATCGACGTGGATGAAGTGGGGCACCGTGAAAACAAGATAGTCGATTCCCGCTGCGTACGTCAGCAATTCCGCCGGTTGCCGGTTGTAGGCAGGCAGATTTTTGTCCGTCCATTCCAGCAAGATCGCTGGCCGCTGATCGCGCAGAAATTCCTGCGCGCCATTGAGTACATCTATTTCCGCTCCTTCGACATCGATCTTGACAGCGGAAACGATGGGTCGGCCCAAGTGATTCCATTCGACGTCGAGCGTACTGACTTCTACCCGCGTGGATTCGCTTTCTGAAATGCGATGCGTGTTCTTCAAGCCGTCGTAGAGGCCGCCTGTTCCTTTTGTGACGCAGAAATCCGCGCTGCCACTGCACGCCCCGAGTGCTTTCGGCACCAACTGCCAGCGGTGGGTCATGCCGCTGTCGGCGATGGTGCGTTGCAAGAACGGAGCAACGCTCGGAGAAGGTTCAAAAGACACGGCCCGACGGTCTCCGGCTTCCGCGAGGATCGGGGCGGTCATCAAACCGATGTTGGCACCGATGTCGAAACAGGTCGTTCCTGCACGCGTGAGCGTGGTCAGCACGCGCATGTTGTCGATCTCGTAGACACCCTGCTGGCACAGACCCGCGAATGCCCCGGATTCTGGTGGGAAATAAATCTTGATGCCGAAATACGGAATGTATCCGAATGTTTTATAGAGTCGATACTTAACGTATTTCCTGAACGACATGGCTTGCTCGGGTGATGTTTTATCAGGATTTCAGCGAAAATTCTAAAGCCACGAGGCCACGGTATTCGACGGGGTAGGGAATGTACCCGTCCAAGGACGGTGGCTGCTGCTGCAAGGTAAGGTCGGCCAGATCGAGAAAATCGCCTTCGAAACGGTCTGACCTGATGTACAGACCCACCCGATACTCGCCCTCTACCAACGGCGTGTGGTGAATCTTGCCGTGCACCACGAAGTTATCCGGTCCCAATTTGACGTTTCTAATTCCTTTGGCGCGTAAATCCAAAATTGCCACCCGGGTGCCGAGCGAAGAATAAAAAAGCATCGCCAGATCAAAAATGACCAGTGGTGCTCGTGCGGCCAATTCGAGGCAAAATCCGACTTCTTCGCCTGTCTTTGCCTGCTCCGTCGTGAAGGCGAAACGAGTCAACTCCAGGGTAGTGTTCAACATCTCTCTCTGCGCAACCCCTTTCTCCACGGCTTTCGTATCACGCAGATAGTTGGCAACCTGTTCCTGCGTGATGCCGCTGCTGAATATTTGACCGGACTTCAGATAAATAGCGTGCGTGCATAAGGACTGCACGGCTGCGATGTTGTGGCTAACGAAGAGCACCGTGCGACCTTTGCCTTGTGATACTTCGCGCATCTTGCCCAAGCATTTCTGCTGGAACTCCGCGTCGCCGACGGCGAGCACTTCATCGACGATCAAAATTTCGGGCTCCAAGTGCGCTGCCACCGCGAAGGCCAGGCGCACGTACATGCCGCTGCTGTAACGCTTGACCGGCGTGTCCAGGAAACGCTCCACCTCCGCGAAGGCCACGATCTCGTCGAACTTCGCTTTGATCTCGACGCGCGACATGCCCAGGATCGCCCCGTTGAGGAAGATGTTCTCCCGGCCGGTCAACTCCGGGTGGAAGCCCGTGCCCACTTCCAACAAACTGGCCACCCGGCCGCGCAACTTGATGCGGCCCCTGGTCGGCTCGGTGATGCGGCTCAAGATTTTGAGCAGTGTGCTCTTGCCCGCACCGTTGCGCCCGATGATGCCGACCACCTCGCCGCGCTTGACCTCGAACGAAACGTCTTTCAACGCCCAGAAATCGGAGTTTGTGCTACCGGCAAGCGAATCTGGCCGGCGGCGGCCGAGCAGTCTCCGCGCGGAGTTGGCGAGCACGTCGCGCAGCGCCACGTAGCGTTCGCCCGAGCCTGCGCCGAGGGTGTAACGCTTTCCGAGTCCTTCGATCTGGATGACGGGGGGGGCGTCCATTCACCTTGTAGGTACATGCTTGTCTCCGCCCCTTCAAGCCAAACGCATTTCCCGGGCCACAGCCGTTCCCTTGAGCCAACAGCGCCGGCACACGAAAACCACGCCAGGTTTGCACTGCGCCCGGAACCCTGTGATAAGCATTGCGTTCGCCCCTTCCCCCGATGGACCTGAGCCGCTACGACAATTCCGACTTTTCGCGCGGCGCCCCCGCCTGGACCGAAGCACTGTGGCTGCTGGCGCGCGGGGTGTTCTTCCAGACGTTTTTGCCCTGGCCCTCCGCGTGGCGGGTGGCGTTGCTGCGGATGTTCGGAGCACGGGTGGGCCGGGGAGTGGTCATTCGCGCCAACGTCAACGTTTCCTTCCCGTGGCGGCTGACCGTGGGCGACCACGTCTGGATCGGCGAGGACGTGGGCATCCTGAGCCTGGCCGAGGTCGTCGTCGAGAGCCACGTGTGCATCAGCCAGCGGGCGTACCTCTGCACAGGCAGTCACGATTACCGGCGGGAGGATTTCAAACTCGTGGTCCGGCCGGTGACCGTGCGGACCGGGAGCTGGATCGCGGCAGCGGCGTTCATCGCGCCGGGGGTGGAGGTCGGCGCGGGGGCGGTGGTGGCGGCGGGCAGCGTGGTGACGAAAAACGTCCCGCCGCACACGCTCGTGCGCGGCAATCCCGCCGAGGTCGTCAAGGAATTGCGGCGCGGCGAGTGACGGCCGGACCGGAGGCACATGCGCTTTCTCTTCCTCAACCAATACGGGCCGCCCGACCCGGTGCCGACCGCGCGCTTGCTGGGAGAGCTGGCCGAGGGATTGCGGGCGGGCGGGCACGCGGTGGAGATCGTTTCGCAGGGGGAGAGCTACGCGGGGCGTCCCGCGCGCGGCGGCCGGTTGCGCCGGGAATTGCAGGCTTCCTGGGCGATCCTCCGCGCGGGGTGGCATCCGCGCGGCGGCCGGCCGGACGTGGTGCTGGCGCTCTCTTCCCCGCCGGGGTTGCCGGTGGTGGGGGCGCTGCTGGCCCGGCGGCACCGCGCGCCCCTGGCGCATTGGGCGATGGACCTTTATCCCGAACTCGCGCTGACCCTGGGCGAAATCAAAGCGGGCAGCCCGGTGGCGCGGATCGTGCAGACGGCCATGCGTTGGGCCTACCGCCGGGCGGCGCTCGTGGTGGCGCTGGACGAGGACATGCGCGCCGGTCTCCAGCCGTTTTGCCGCGTTCCCGTGCAGATCATGCCGCCGTGGCCGTCCCGCGCGGTCGAACGCCAGGCGGACGAGGCCGCGGCCCACGCCGGCCCGGCCACGGAGCCGTCCGGGCCGTGGGAATGGTTGTATTCCGGGAACCTGGGCCGGGCGCACGAATGGCGGACGCTGTTGGACGCGCAGGCGCTCCTCGAAGCGCGCGGGTTGCCGGTGCGACTGGTTTTCCAGGGCGACGGCGCGGCGCGTCCGGCCGCGATGGCGTACACGGAGGGCATCGGCCTGCGCGGCTGCGTGTGGAAAGGGTATGCCTCGGAGAGCGCGCTGCTGCCCGCGTTGCTCGCGGCCCGGGTGTCGGTCGTCACGCAACGGCCCGAGACGCGCGGGTTGCTCTGGCCGAGCAAGCTGGCGTTGCTGGAACGTCTGCCACGCCCCGTGCTTTTCGTCGGCCCGGTGGACGGGGCCATCGCGGGGCGGTTGCGGGACCGTGGCGATGCCGGGGTGTTCGCGCCGGGGCAGGCGGAGGCGGTCGCCCGATGGATCGAGGCGCGGTTTCACGGCACGGCTGTCGCCGGGGCGAGACGGTCCCCGCCGCCGCCGGATTTCGCCGCGCAATCCGGCCGGTTGCAACGCTGGTTGCGGGAATGCGGCAGCACACCGTCCAGCCGCCCGGAAGGTGCCGAAGTTTGACGGACGGGTTTCCCGGGGGCCAGCCGCTGGCCAACCCGCTCGCCAGCAGCCTCCCGACGACGGATTTTCTCCTTGCCAACCCGGCCGGGACGCCAGAAGGGTTTTTTAAGGTTGTCGATGAAAGGCAAAAATCCGTACCCTGCCCGTCGCGTGCTGCCCCCGCTCCTGAGTTACCTCTTTCTCCTGCTGGTGGGTTGTTTGGACTACCTCACCGGCCACGAAATGCATCTGGGCACGCTTTACCTGCTCGTCGTCGCCACGGCGAGTTGGAACCTGCGTCCCCGCCAGTTGGTCTTCCATGCTCTCGCCACCGCGGTGCTCTGGAGCGGCGCGGAATACCTTTCCGGCGTCCATTATACGAAGCAATGGCTGGTATATTGGAACACCTTTAATCACCTCGGCGTGGTGACGATCACGGCCACGATGGTTTCCAAGGCCAAGATCACCCTCGACCGCCAGCAACGCCTGATCCGCGACCTGGGACAGAGCCTGCTCAAGGTCAGCCAATTCAAGGAACTCGTGCCGGTCTGCCGCCTTTGCCATTCGTTGCACCTCGACGACCACTACCACCTCCGTCTCGATGAACTCGTGCAGGAAGGCACCGACATGGAGTCCATCGGCACGGTCTGTCCCGAGTGCCTGGCGGCGCGCACGGCGCGGGTGGCGAGCATCCCGGTGGAGTCCTACTTCACGCCGCCGGCTCCCGGGTCTCCGGTGGACGGCCCGCCCGGGCCTCCCAGCCGGTGATGGCGGATCGCCTGCTGGATCTGCGCGGCCTGCTGCGGCAGGCGAAACGTCCTCGCCTTGACCAGCGCCTGCCTGGACATCTCGTGCAATAGCGTCCGGTCGGCGTCCAGTTTGGCGATGGCCTCGGCCAGAGCGCGCGCGTCGCCGACCGGCACCAGCAAGCCGTCCACGCCCTGCGTGACCACCTGCCCGCAGTTGGGGGTGGTGATGACCGGCAACCCCCGCGCCATCGCCTCGACCTGCGTGATGGCGAACCCGTCGGAGACCGTCGGCAGCACGAACACGTCGCCCTGGCGGTAGCAGGCGTCGGTCTGGTCGCGGGTGATCCGTCCCACGAAGGAAACGTTGGCCGGAGCACTCTCGATGGCGGCACGGGAGATTTCCAGCGGTCCCGCCACGACGAAACGAATCTTCGTGTGCTGGAGCAGCCGCGCCGCGCCCACGAGGTACTGGATGCCCTTGCGCAGGTTGACCGTCCCGAGCCAGAGCACGGTCAGGGGGCCGGTCCGCACGGTCCTGGCCGGGGTGGATGCCGAGGCGATTTCATCGACCTCGTAGGCCACGGGCACCGTCAGGAGTTTCGCGTCGGGAACTCCCTGCGCGACCAGCGCGTTTTTCGACCATTCCGAGTTGACGACGACCAGGTCCGCCGCCGCCCACTCGGCCGACAGTCGCTCGAAATACGCCTCTGGGATGCGCCCGTCCATTTCCTGCCAGCCGGGCCATTTTTGCGCCTCTTGGAAAACGAGTTGCTCCTCGGACCGGGCGGGATCGATCTGGTCGACGACGGTCAGCACGCCCCGCCCGCGCAGCAGGTGCAGGGTTTCCAGGCAGCCCGTGTTGAAACCGAAAAACGCGAGCCCCGCCGGGTCGAGGCGCTGCTTTTCCAGGTCACGGGTGACCCATTGCGCAAACGCGGTGCCGAAGCGCAGGTACTCGCCGTAGCGCGCTTCGGTGTTGTGGGCACGCGGGGCGCGCCACCGTTCCCACGCGGTGCGAAGCGGGTAGGAGACCACCTGGTCGGAGGGCAGGTCCGGGTGGAAGCGGCCGGCCAGGGCGCGCGCGGCACGAGGACCGTTGCTCAGCACGTTGCTCCCCCAGCGGCACCAGAGATCGGTGTAAAGGGTGTGCAGGTCGCCCTGATAGAGAAAACCCCGTGGCACGCCGTAGTGCTGACGCGCGCCGATCTGCGAGACGATCCACTGGAGGGTATGCACAAAAAAGGGTCGTCAGGAGCACGTCCGCCCAGGTCCGACCGGGCTTCCAGCAAAGAGCAAGCGACGGGCGAGGTCAATGGACTTCTGCGCGCCCGCGCTTCCGGGTCGGCGGGCCAGGAGCCTCTAACCCTTCACTCCGAAACCGCGCAACTGTTCCACGAGCGCGGCGGTGGCGCGGTCGATCTGGTAGCGGTTTGCAAACGAAGCCCGCGCGCGGCGGCCCATGTCGTCGCGCTCTTCGGGCGGCAGCTCGCGCCAGTCGTCGAGCAACTTGGCCGTTCCCGCGAGCGTGTCGTCGGCGACCAACCCGGCCTTGTCCGCCTCCACCTCGCGCCAGATGTTGACCTTGTTGGAAATGAGCACGGGCTTGCCGCAAGCCAGGGCCTCGACGACGGCGATGCCAAAATTTTCCTGGTGCGAAGGCAGGACGAACGCCTCCGCCGCGTGCAACGCCCCCCACTTCAAATCACCGGTGAGCATTCCCGGCCAACAGACCGGCAGGTCGTGGCGTAGCGCCGCCGCGCGCAGTCCGGCCACATAGGACAGGTCGTTTTGGTCTTCGGGACCGGCCATGACGAGCGTCGTTCGTTCCGCGAGTTGCGCCTCCTTGCGGTGCAACGCTTCCACCAACAGGTCACCGCCTTTTTTGACCGCCAGCCGGCCGAGGAACAGGAGGAGCCGCCGGTCCCGCAACCCGGGAAACCTTTCCAGGAACATCTCCTTCTGTGCTGCGGCGTCGCCCGGGGGTTCCTCGATGCCGAGCGGGTTGACGGTCTCGTTCGCGCGGTAGAGCCAGAAGCTTTTTCGCGCCAGCCGCCGTTCCTCCTCGCAGGTGAAAAACACCGCCCGCGCGCCCCGCAGGATGCGGTATTCGGCCCACGGCCAGTAGAGCCATTTTTTGAGATGCTTTTTCGGGTAGGTCCGCTTGAACCACGGATCGAGCATCCCGTGTGCGAACACGAATCGCCGCTCATTCTCCCACGCCCGCCAAGCCGCGAACCCGTGGTGTTGCCAGAGTCCATGCGTGATGAGGCAATCAAAATCCGCCCGCCGCGCTCGCAGCCACGCTTCCAACCCTCGCGCGTACTGGTAGCTCCCACGCGAAGGCCCGAGCGCGTGCGTGGGGAACGGCAGATCGCGCAGCCATTCCGCGCCGGGCGCATCGACCGTGGCGACCTCCGTCGCGTGGCCCACGCGCACGAGCGCCGCACCCATTTGCCGGATCGCCTCGGCCACCCCACCCCCGCGCGGGTCGAGCGATGACGCGACGTGCAGGATTCTCAAACGA